>NZ_JANHZS010000008.1:0-178042 GCF_041414765.1 Pseudoalteromonas sp. DY56-GL79
GCTCGACTTGCATGTGTTAGGCCTGCCGCCAGCGTTCAATCTGAGCCATGATCAAACTCTTCAATTAAAAGTTTTTTTGAAACCTAAGTTTCATGCTCAATGAATTCTGATTGTTTGCTTCTACTTTTCAAAAAAGTAAAATCAAAACGAATTGACTATATAGTCACTCAGTTACAATTGAGACTCTAAATTTGTTTGCGTCATCTAGCGAACTAGAATCTGCTGTTAGAACTCAATCTGTACGAGTGCCCACACAGATGATTGCTTCATATTTTTAAAGAACGTTTCGAAACATTTCGTTGTTTCGAGGGATGTGCATTCTAAGCATTCCCGATTTTTTGTCAACACTTAATTTTGAATTTCTTTAGAAGAAGTTTCGAACTTAAGTTTTACTTGACGCTAACTCGTTGCTGCTTTGCTTTTCAGCGTGGCGCCCCGTGTCAGTGGGGTCGCATTATAGGGCGATCCGATTTTAGTGCAACCCTTTTTTTCGGTTTTTTCTATTTATTTTTCAAATGCTTTTTAGCCCACCGAATCCTAACAACTTATCCACATTTTCTGTGGATAACCCACAGGAGTTTCGGCTTTTGCTTTTCTTTGTGGTAGATTACCGCCCCATTATTTACTCGTTCTTAGAAAAAGGCTAAATACATGGCTGATATCTTAAATTCGATAAGTGGTCTTTTATGGGGCCATCTACTTATCTACCTATTAATAGCTGCAGGTGTATTCTTCACAATTAGGCTTGGCTTTATTCAATTCACCCAATTCCCATATATGGTGAAGGTAATGATGCAAAGTCGCGAAGGTGCTGAGGATGGTATCTCCTCTTTTCAAGCATTCTGTACTTCACTCGCCGCACGGGTTGGTACCGGTAATATGGCAGGTGTTGGCGTTGCGCTCTATTTGGGCGGTCCTGGTGCTATATTATGGATGTGGCTCATTGCCTTGATTGGTATGGCGACCAGTTTTGCTGAAAGTTGCTTAGCGCAGCTATATAAGACAAAAGATGATGACGGAAACTTCCGTGGTGGCCCTGCTTATTATATGGAGCTAGGTTTAAAACGTAAGTGGATGGGGGTGTTATTCTCACTTTGCCTTATCCTTGCATTTGGTTTCGTCTTTAATGCAGTACAAGCCAACTCCATTGCTGCAGCATTTAACGTTGCCTTTGATGTGCCTAAATATGTGATGGGTATTGCGTTAGTAGCAGCTTCTGGGATTATCATCTTCGGTGGTTTACAAACTATTGCACGCTTTGCCGAACTTGTCGTGCCTTTTATGGCCGTTGCTTATCTTATACTTGCACTTTACGTCTGTGCTGTGAACTTTGCGCAGCTACCAGATATATTCATGCTAATAGTAAAAAGTGCAATGGGTATTGAGCAAGCGGGTGCTGGTGCGATTGGCTACGCCGTAATGCAAGCGATGCTTCAGGGGATCAAGCGCGGCTTATTCTCAAATGAAGCCGGTATGGGTAGCGCAGCAAACGCCGCTGCAAGTGCAACACCAAATCCAAACCACCCAGCATCACAAGGTTATGTACAAATGCTAGGTGTATTTGTAGATACCATAGTGATCTGTACCGCGACCGCTTCGCTTATTCTTTTATCTGGTCAGCTTGAACCAAACTCAGGTTTAACTGGCATTGAATTAACACAATCTGCATTGGTTCATCATGTAGGTGAATGGGGCGCAATTTTCGTTGCGGTCGCTATTCTATTTTTCGCTTTTACCTCCATTGTTGCCAACTATAGTTATGCAGAAACCAACCTACTGTTCTTAGATCACCATTCAAAGAAAGGCATGATGGTATTTAGAGTTTGTGTATTAGGTATGGTAATGTTTGGTGCGGTAAGCGAACTTGGACTGGTTTGGACACTCGCTGATATTTCAATGGGTTTAATGGCTGTAGTTAACGTGATTGCACTCTTTATGCTTCGCAAAGTCGTGCTATGGCTTGCCAACGATTATAAAAAGCAGCTTAAAGCTGGCGTAACCCCAGAGTTTGATCCTAGTACTAACCCTGAAGTAGAAAAAACACTACCAAAAGGCATTTGGACTAAATAGACCAATACAGCGCACTAATGCTTATATTTAGTGCGCTTTCTTCTTATAAAACCCAATTTAAATGAAGAAGAACACAAAAACACGCCCTTGAGTTCATTTAATGTCCAAACAAACCAACCACTTATTGCCTTTCAAAAAAAAATCCGTATAGTAAAGCACAAGTCGGCATATAGCGCAGCTTGGTAGCGCACTGTCATGGGGTGTCAGGGGTCGCAGGTTCAAATCCTGCTATGCCGACCAGCTTTTCCTTACCCTATTCAATAAGTTAACTTCATTCATTTCCTTTCGTAAATGCCCACAATTAGTACGTAGTATTGAACTTTCCGATTTTCGCTCGTTATTCCAGTTTAGACTTATGAACTTTGTTTTCTTTGATGTATTAGAAGCTCACCTCAATGAGCATCGCTAGCGACTCCTTTCAATGTCAGCGCCTTAAAACAATGTAAGAACCATTCCTCGTCAGAGGCAAAGGCTTCAAAAACGAATAACTCTGATGGCTAATTCAGCTTGAATAGATTTGCCGAAATAAGAACACTAAAAATAGATTGCTGATATGAGCTGCTAAATGCTTTCTCCCGACACAACCTCTCACTTTAAACTTCAAACAGTGTAATTTCTATTTCCAGTACTCTACGTGACCAGGCCAAAACGCATGCATTACTCAGTTTTGTATTATTTGTGCCAGTTCAAATATGTCGGCTCTGCCCCTAGCCTCTATTTTCCAGTTAATTAGTAAAATGAACATGAGGGATTCTTAACATACTTTACAGCTATAACACCTTATAAATCGGCTATTTCACCTTAGTTCTCAACTAACAGCACCAATCACAAAACACAATTTATTTACATTAAAGTAATAATACTGACAAATAACCTACCTAGTATTGCGTGACTTTCAATTAAGCACGGAGATTAAAATGAAATTCGCAATACTTATGCTTGCAGTCAGTGCGACTGCAAATGCAAACACCAACATATGTAGCAACTACGGTTGCCCAACTGGCACACCATCAAGTAATGATATCGTTGAACGACCTATATATGTGCTTAGCAATAATCGCGCAACAAAGTTTGCGGACTGGGTAGCATACAAAGTCACACCAAGCACAATTGATGGCCCAAGCCGTTCAAGGACTTGGAAATCTGACCCTAAAATTGCAAGTAGATACACGCTAGAGCCAAGTGACTACAGCGATGCATGGGCAACTATTCATACAGATAGAGGTCATCAAGTGCCTTTGGCATCGTTTTCCAATACATCCAATTGGAGCGATACTAACTACCTCTCGAACATTACCCCGCAATCATCAAACCTTAATCAAGGCCCATGGGTTAAATTAGAAAATGCAGTGAGAAGTTTAGTGCGAACGGGCGAAAATGCTTATGTGTTCACGGGTCCCTTGTATGAATATTACTTTGCTACCTTGCCTGGTGCTGATGAATCTCACACTATTCCGTCAGGCTATTTTAAGGTCGTTGTCACAATAGCAGGCTCAAATGTGAAGGCTTCTGCTTTTATCATGGAGCAAACTTCTGGTAGATATCTTGATTACTGCAAAACAGAAGTAACCATTGACGAAGTAGAACAAAGAGCTGGCCTAAATATCCTACCTAGCCTGCCAAGCTATAAAGCCACCGACATTGAGGGTCGAGTCGGCGGTCTTAGCTCACAACTAGGTTGCTAATTATAAGGGCTATCAGTTGGTAGCCCTTTTATTCACTTTGTAATTTGCATCAAGGCATTTGCTCGATGACTATCCGCCTCATTTAAGGACTAGGTTACATTACTTTTCATGCCATTTTACGGTTATGTTTTTGACTCGAAATTTCCCATTGACCAGCCTGTCACAGCGACTCTGGTTGGTACGTTCAATATGAATGTTTGGCAGGTCTACCTGCGAGGCTTCCACTTCACTAAGTTGCTCTAAACACATAAGTTGGGTCACTTCACGGAGCACATTATCTTCGACTAGATTTTCAACTAGACGTTTGCCTTTTGCCTTGTTCATCACATTACTGTCGCTTTTATTCTTTGAATGTAACTTGGGCATTGAAAACGTACTGCCTGCTGGATAAAACGAATAGTAGAAATGCTGTGGCTTATGAGTTTCAATCACAACTACGCCCTGCTTACCAAGTACCGAGAACTCCTCTTCAGTACTTTCAAATTTTAGTGCTGTGGTTTCATCCACACCAAAACCAAATTTTTGGCCGCTTTTAAGTGCTAACACCGCAAGCCTAAAACTTCTGCCTCTTTCACTAAAATGCGTATCTAAAACGCCAAAGGAAAAGACTCCTAAGCCACCTGTAGCATCATAAGTTAATGCATCGGCATTTAGCTTGCCACATCCACCATGCTTTTCGCAGTGTTGTACTGGAGCAGAAGCATTTATCGCGCCATTTAATATAGCTTCGATGCTGCTACCATTGGTGATCATGGGAACATAACCGAAGGCATTTTTTCCACCGGCCTGCACCGCTGTTCCGGCACTTGTACCGATAATTATTGGTATCTCCTTTAGCACTTCAGTCCAAGGATAAGGCGTTTGCTTATCGGTAGCATACATTACTAGCTTAGTGAGTGATTGATCACCGCCGTTAAACATGATCGCATCCGCATTTACCAACTGCTGTTTCACCTTCTCAATCCCTTGCTGGCAAAGATTATATTCGGTTAATGTTCTATCTGGATAAATGACTTCACGATTATAAACCCCATTGAGCTGGTTACGATAGCTATCTAGGTTTTCACAGTCACCGCTACTAAGCGCCCCAGCTAATGCCGGAGTAAGGGGGAACCACTGGGCATTAACATCATAGCTTTGAAATAATCCTTCATAGAAATCAGCAGACTCATAAGGATCACGAGATGATGCAGTGACAAGCAGCAGTCTTTTGGTTTTTGTCTTGCCAATGCGTTTAGCAATATCTTCTATGATTTCGGTGCTCGCTGGCTCATTATTTCCGTTAGTATTAACTATTTCAGGTATACGTTTATGCTGATACAACAAGGGCAGTTCAAGCATATCGAAGAAGAAGTTATATTCTTTATCACTCCAACTGCGATATAAGCCTTCATCAAATTGCTTCGCAAACTGCGCAAGCTGTAGTTTAGATAAGACTTTGTTCGATGGTAATTTCTTAAGCAGTTTAAGGGTGCGCCTTAGGTGCGCGCGATTGTTAGTTGGCCAACCTTTAGTGAATTTATTTATTGTCATTTCATCAACAGAAAACAACAAATGTGTTTTCACAGCCGCTGAAAATTCGACATTTTCTGCACAGTTTTTTGTGGCCATACTAGAACAGGTTTTGAGTGCCCCGCCAATCAAATAAAGTGTTTGTGCAGAAGAGGTTAAGCTGAAGAAAAGCGTACCCACAGTTAACACGGTGGTTATAAAAAACACAACATTCATGATGAATTCCAAACAAATTTGTTAAAAACGACTTGTCAGCACAAAAACGCTTGTGCTATAAATTTTAATGAACATTGCGAAGCGCAAGCTAGCACACGCTGGTTTGCATTGTCAAAAAACACGAGATGAAAATATGTTGAAGAATGCGTTCAAATTTGTTTGCTACTTCTACTCACCTCACTACCTTTCTGAGTGGTTCGACGAGTAGACACACGGTGTAAAGCCGTGGCGTTGTCTATTAATTGCAACCCCACCTCTTGATTTCTATAAAAATTAAACGGCTGACTTAAGGCGTACTATCGCGATTATTTTTCGTAGTGGCGTGGTTTTTATCTGTCCAATTGAAACTGACCTATTGTTTTTAACGCTTTTTAAGCACAGACGATTGCGAAGTTTCAATGCGGTAGAGCAATAAACACAACAAATAAATTCTACAGCAACGCCATTCGCCTGTACCAAGCCGCTCATCAACAGAAAGTAGGTGAAGTAATGTACAACAAACTATTCGTAGCAATTTCAGCAGCCTTGGCTGCTTCAAGTTTTAATACTCATGCAGAAGAACAAACAGATCAAAACGTAAAAGCCGTTGAAAGAATTGAGGTCACGGGCTCTCGCATAAAAGGCGTTGATTTAGAGGGTACACAGCCCATTACTATCTTGAGCTCAGAAGACATAGACCGCTCAGGTGCTTCCTCAATTTTCGAGTTACTTCAAGACCTTCCTCAATTAAAAGGTGGCTCTGGCACATTCTCAACAAGCGAAAGTGGCAGTACGTCAACCTCAACACCCGCGGGGCAAGCAGCAGCCAGTTTACGAGGCATGGGTCCTTCAGCGACGTTAACCTTGATCAATGGTCGTCGTGTCGCGCCAAGCTCTTTTGCGGCGGGCACACAAAACTTTGTAGATGTAAACGCCATCCCTTTGGCGGCTATCGAACGAGTTGAGATCCTAGCGACTGGGGCATCCGCAATCTATGGAGCAGACGCCGTTGCGGGTGTGATTAACTATATTCTTAAAGACAATTACGATGGTGTAGAACTTGAGGTTAGCTATGGTAACAGTCTTGAAAGCTCTGATGAGGGCAAAACACAAGTCAATCTAATTTGGGGAACTGAAGTTGGTAATGGCAGCCTGATGTTGTTTGCAGATTTTTACGACCAAAACCAATTTAACGCAACAGATAGAGACTTCTTGGAAACCCCCAACTTAGTTAACGGATATTCTTATCTTCCTAAACTCAACAATACGCCTAATATTTATTATTACAGCAGTCGCGACGGTAATGAACTTCCAGCACCTGGCTGTATGAGCCAGCTGGTCACCACTGAGTATGGGGAGCAGATCTGTGCTTACTATGGTAATCAAGATGATGTCCTAAGCACTCCATTTGAGAGTGTGTCTGGTGGTGCAATGCTCAATCAGCAGGTTGGCGAGTTGACTTGGAAAACTGAATTTTTTATCAGTAAAACAAAATCAACCGCTTATTCAACCCCAGCCGCAATCAATCAGATTGATGACAGTGAAGGTCCGTGGGTGAGAGAGGATGCCCTCTTCATTTATAGCGACGCAAGCGGTAACAACTCGCTACTTGATTCACTTTACATCGACCCATTCAACACACTACTTGGACAGGAGCAATGGGGGTTTCAGTTTGATGCTCGCTTTACCTCACCCCGCACCATTGAAGTCGAAAGCCAAAATATGCGATTGGTTTCGAGCCTAGAAGGGCTGCTAGGCGAATGGGATTGGGTATCTGGGATTATGTTCTCTGAATCTAAATCAGATCAGGTGGCCACCGATGGGGTATACAATCGTTATAAGTTTCATGCCGCTTTGGCCGGGGAGCTATGTGGTGATGGGAACATTGCCAGCATTAACGACGGCCAGTTAAGCTGTGCTAATAGTAACCTTCTCGACTTTTATAACCCATTCTTAGCAGGCAATGCCACTAACGATGCAACACTTGCACTTACCAAAGCACGCCCAACCCGAGAAGGTACAAGCCGTATTTACAGCTGGGATTTTACTGTATCGGGTGAGCTCTTTTCTTGGCAAGATATCGCGGTACAGTCCTCGTTTGGTGTCGAAGCACGAAAAGAAGAGCTGTCGGACACCCCTTCAAATGATGCGGTTGCAGACGCTGCCAACGATTACTTAGTTGATGTATTTGGTTATGGCTCTAGCATCGCGGACGCAAAAAGAACGCAGCTAGGTGCATTTGTAGAGCTATACATTCCAGTAACAGAAACAGTAGAAATGCAGGTGGCTGGACGATATGACCACTTTGACGACTTTGGCTCAACTTTTAATCCAAAAATCGGCATAAGCTATCGCCCTACTGATGCCCTAATGTTACGAGCCGGTTGGTCTACTTCTTTTAGAGCACCGTCTTTAACGCAGGCAGGGGTAAAGCTGAGAACAACGACTTCAACCTTCGATTGCGGCGCGAATCAAGCTGTCGCCGATCTGTATTGTGAGGGTGATGGCACGCAAGTTACGGTTAACTCCTTAGAGCTTGGTAACAGCCAACTTAATGCCGAAGAGTCTGAATCTATTTCTCTAGGTTTAGCTTGGAGCCCAACTCAAGATACCACTATCGCGATTGATTACTGGCAATTTGAATATACCGACGTTATTGATACAAATATGACCGCTGTACTCAGTCGTGCAATTACAGATCCGTCGTTGCGTCATTGTGGTCTTGTCCCTGATGGTCAGATGGGCATTTCGTATGATGAAGATGTTTGTAGCGTAACCGATACGCAAGGTTTGAGCATAGATCAAAGCGGCGCTGATCTAAGCGAAATTTTGGCGGCTTATATCGATGAGTTTGACCCTCGCGCTCAAAGCCTACAACTATATCGCGATCATGTTATTCAATTAGAGAACACAGGTAACCAAGATATTGCTGGGTTGGACATTAAATTTAATCATAGATTTAGATTAGATAACGCTGACTTAACCGTGAAACTGGATGCAACTCATTACCTTGAATACGAACGCAATAAACCGGGTTCTGATCAGGGTGAAGAACTTGTTGGGACCTTTAGATACCCTGAAAATATAGGCAGGGTTTCAGTGACTTATAACGCTGATAATTTTTATGTCTCGCTGGGTGCAAACTATACTGACAGTTATGAGGACGACATCGAAGGGCTACGTGGGCGAGAAATCGACGAGTTAGCTGAACTTGGGCAACTCGATAGCGAAGGGAAACGAGATGTTGATAGCTGGACAGCGGTTGATATTAGTGCGGGTTATGAGTTCTCAGCGCACCTAAAAGTAAGGCTCAGTATTGATAATCTTTTCGATAAAAAGCCTCCTGTGGTTTATGGCTCATCGCGAGGCTTCGACTCAATCAATCACAATGCGTTAGGCACTAGCTATACTCTCGGATTAACTTACCAGTTCTAATGGAGAAATGGGGGTAACCCCATTTTCGTTTTTTATATGCGAAAAACTATAAAAATGCCTGACGCATTCGTTATTTTGCTGGTGATCGCAGGGCTGTGCTATGCGGTGTCACACTTTATTTTGCCCGGCTCGTTCGAGCTAACAAGAGCTAATGATACCGTTGCACTTTCACAGTTTTCACAAGCACAAACACCTGCACCTTTACCTTTGTTTGCCACTCAAGGTGAAGCAGGATTGTTCAACGTACTATTTGAGGGGCTCGTGAGTGGAGACAGAAATGGAGCCGCTATTGGGGTTATCGCTTTTATCCTAATAACAGGTGGTGCATTTGGCGTGTTAATGCAGACCAAAGCAATAGACAATGGCATTATGGCGCTGATCAATTCTACACAAAGGATTGATTGGCTATTTATCCCTAGTCTGTTCATCACCTTTGCTTTGGGTGGTGCCATATTCGGCATGGGTGAAGAGGCTATCGCATTTTGTATTGTGCTTTACCCTATCATGATGAGGCTTGGCTATAACGCCCAAGTTACCGTGCTTGTGACTTATGTTGCAACGCAAATCGGGTTTGCTACTTCCCCCATGAACCCTTTTAGCATTGCCATAGCACAAAGTATCGCTCAGTTACCGGTATTCTCAGGCGCTGAGTTTAGGGTTGCTCTCACCACCCTATTCACATTCGTTGGACTGGTTTTTACGGTGCGCTACGCTGCGAAAATACGAAAAAAGCGTGAGGATATCATTGCAAGTACTTCGCCCTCAGAGCTACAGCTTGTTGATAAGGCGTTATTGCTTGCATTTTTCATGGTAATTATTTGGGTCATTTACGGTGTGACTGCAAAAGGATACTACATCCCCGAACTTGCCACTCAGTTTTTTGTGCTGGGGCTGGTCATCGCCCTAATAGCTAAGTTGGGAGGACGCCAGTCTATTAGCCAATCAGTGGCAGCATTTAAAGCAGGAAGCGCAGATCTGCTGCCTGCAGCTTTGCTAGTTGGTCTCGCCAAGGGGCTTGTACTATTACTAGGCGGGAGCGATCTCCAAACACCTTCAATCTTAAATACTGTGCTTTATTATGCGGCTACCTTAATAACCCAAGTCCCTGATGCGTTGGCAGCTTGGTTTATGTATGTATTCCAATCTTTATTCAACTTCTTTGTTTCTTCGGGCTCCGGACAAGCAGCTATTACTATGCCCATTATGGCACCTCTTTCAGACTTAATTGGTGTTTCTCGGCAAACTTCTGTACTGGCTTTTCAGCTAGGAGATGGACTGAGCAACATCATTATCCCAACCTCAGCAAGCTTAATTGGCTGCTTAGGGGTTGTTAAACTTTCTTGGAACGATTGGGTGCAGTTTATTTGGCGCTTTATGTTACTTCTTTTCACATTAGCAAGTGTGGTCACCATATTTGCTCACTTAACAAATTACCAATAAATTTATGCTAACACTTATTAAAAATGTTGAGCTTTTTACGCCTAAAAAGCTCGGAAAGCGTGATGTCCTTTTTGCTGGGAAAACAATCCTCGCAATCAAGGAGGATATCGAAATAAACAGCAACTTGGAGTTCGCTATCGTTGACGGACAGGGATTTATATTAGCCCCCGGATTTGTCGACTCTTTGGTGCATTTTAGTGGCGGTGGTGGCGAAGCCGGCTTTGCGAGCCGTACCCCGCAAATGAACCTCACTGATGCAACGCTATATGGGATCACGACTGTCATTGGCGCACTTGGCACCGATGATGTCAGCCGAACACATACCGATTTAGTTGCTAAAGCGAAAGGGTTAAAACAAGAGGGGTTGAACGCCTTTTGCCATACTGGCTCTTACCACTTGCCAATAAAAACACTTGGTCACAGTATCCGTCACGACATTATGTATATCGACGAAATCATCGGTGTTGGGGAAGTTGCAATCGCCGATCATCGAGGTACGCAGCCTTCGGTAAAAGAGCTTACGACCATTGCAGCAGAAGCAAGAACTGCGGGCCTATTGAGTGGCAAACGAGGTACCGTTTCCATTCACGTTGGAACAGGTGTTGAGCACTTACAGCTTCTCCATGAAGTAGCACTGTCTAGTGAAATACCGCTCAGTCAGTTTTATCCAACTCATATGAACCGAAATGCCGAATTGCTAACTGCGGGGATTGCATTTTGCAAAGCTGGCGGAACCATCGACTTTACCACTAGCACCACCGAGTACGACTTAGCCAATGGTGAGCTAGCAGCAGCCGAGGCGTTGGCATATTGCTTAGACAAAGGCGTGAACGCACAGCAACTAACCATGAGCTCCGACGGACATGCGAGCTTGCCAATTTATAATGAACAAAATCATTTAGTTGGATTTGAAGTGGGTTCAGAGTCTTCGCTGCTTGGGGCGTTCCAGCAAGCGGTGCAGCAATTTAATGTGCCGCTTGACTTAGCTCTGCAATCTATTACGTCCAATCCAGCGAGGATTTTAGGATTAAATAAAGGTGAGATCTCTGTCGGTAGTGATGCCGACCTTGTTTTGCTCGACGCAAACACGCTAACGCCACATAGCGTTTGGTGTAACGGTCAAAAAATGGTTGAAAGCCATAAGCCACTAGTCACTGGTTTCTTCTCTTAAAGTTTGGCAGGTAGCACTATGCTGCCTGCTAATTTACGGAAGTTTTAAAAGTAATCAACCAGCTCATATCTAATCCGAGCCTCAGGATAAATCAAAAATAGCTGTACAACATAAGTGCCCCAGCGCTAAACATAACCACATTTTCAGTTAGTGATATAAAACCTAAAGGCACATCAGTGTCACCACCAACGCATGCACATTTGAGCGCTTTTTTATCAATGTATACGGCCTTGAACACCGAGATTGCACCTATAAGCCCTATGAATATTGCCACTGGTGCATAATAAATGGCAGGCAAAGTTGTTAGCATACAAACGCCGGCATATAACTCTAAGTAAGGGTAAGCATACGCGTATTTTAGATGACGCATCGCTAACAAGTCGTAAGTGATAAAGGAGTTTGTAAAGCTATGAACATCCCGTACCTTTTGTACCGCGAGTAACAGCATAGAAAACCCAATAAAAGGCTTTATCCATTCTACAAGATTATCAACAGGAAATTGTGTCGCGAATGTGAGCAGCAGCGCGACTAAAAATATCGAAAGTACTGGCCAGTATACGTTTTTCTTTTCCTTATGTGACGGCTTGCCTAGATATCGGCGTAGCGCTTCATAACCACCAATGTGTTGATCGTTGATAAATATTTGTGGCGTAGTGTCAACGTTATGAGTGGCTTTAAATTCATCCGTCTGTTCCCTTGATTTGAGCACATTGTCGTCTACACAAAAACCCTCTCGTGAAAGCAAATCCCTAGCTCTGAGACCAAAAGGGCAAATGTGCGATGAGGTATGCATTCGGTAAAGTGTCGCATTTTTCACTGGTGGCTCCCCCTATTTTATTACAAACATAAGTAGAAATTACCGACTGAGTAAATCAGCTAAGAAAAATCTGCCAACATTAGTGCAATTTCAGCTTAATGATTGTAACTAAAGCGAATTCCATACCACCTTTAATTACACTCAATAACATGAAAACAGGTTGAATTTATTGATGTATCACAATCAAATTAATCTCGGTTAAGGTAACCATGGATAAACCTGATCTTGGTCAGCAAACCTTTTATTAAACTACGGTTTGGTTAAAAAAACCTTCTGACTATAGAGTCTTAGATTTATATTTCGCCTTGTCTTTAGCTACCGAGATAAAAAACAAATGTCAAAAATAATGGGTAGGGAAATAAAGTTAGGCAAGCACAGTGTATTGCTTTCAACAACGGATCTGGACAGTCGAATTACATACGCAAATCAGTCATTTTGTGACATCGCGGGTTTTAGCATTGAAGAAATGCTTGGTCAGCCGCACAACTTAGTGCGCAATCAGGATATGCCAAAAGCGGCATTTAGAAATATGTGGTCTACCATTCAAAACGGCCAATCTTGGATGGGACCTGTTAAAAACTTAACAAAAAATGGGGATTACTATTGGGTAAACGCTTTCGTCACTCCAATTAAAGACGAGCGAGGCAACATAGTTGAATACCAATCTGTAAGAACTTGCCCTTCTTCCGAGGTAATCAAACGCGCAGAAAATGCTTATCGCACTCTTGATAGCCAACAAAAAACGAGTCGCTATGACAGCACTCGCCTCTCATTTATGTTATTGCTTTTCGTCGCGATAACTTTGCCTCTAGCATCACTATTAAACAACCATTGGTTTACCCTGCTACCATTGACTCTGTTATGCATCACGATTGCGTTAACCGCACGTTTTCGCTCTAAATATAAAGCTTTGCTCACACAAGCCAAAACGATTTTTGATAATGATTTAATGTCTGTGATATACGGTCAATCTCGAGACAGAGTTGCCGATATTACACTGGCATTAGAAATGCAAAAGGCGAAAATTTCTGCGGTAGTAGGCAGAGTGAACGATGTATCTGTTCGAGTAAGTGAAAATGCAAAACTTACCACACAAAGCGGTCAATTCGTTGCCGAGTTACTAAAACAGCAAACAAGCGAGGCAAAAGAAATGGTTGTTTGCATGGACGAGTTTTCGCAAACGATTGATGAGCTCTCAGAAAACGTAAACCATGCTGCAGATGCAGCCAATAATTCAGAGCACCAAGCTGGGCTTGGTAAAGCCGCAGTAAAAGACGTTATCGATTCTATTCACTATCTTGATGAGCATTTAATGGAAGTGAACAATGCCGTAAATCGCTTAGTATCGGGAAATGACCGCATTCAAAATATTCTTAGTGTTATCAACTCTATTGCCGATCAAACCAACTTGCTTGCGCTAAATGCCGCAATTGAAGCCGCCCGAGCGGGCGATCATGGCCGGGGATTCTCAGTTGTAGCAGATGAAGTTCGCACGCTTGCACAGCGCACACAAACTTCCACAGAAGAAATCACGCAATTACTTAAAGAACTAAATGATATTTCCAGCTCTGCTGTTGATTCAGTGCAAAAAAGTAATAGTCTATCAAATCAAAGTGTTGACCTTGCAAAGAATAACGGTTCAAGCCTTGATACCATTCAAAGTCATGTCATGCATTTAGCCGATTTAAATCGTAGTGTTGCCGCCGCCATTGAACAACAAAGTTGTGTGGTAAAACAAATAAGCATAAACGTTGACAGCGTGACTACGCTCGCAGAGAGAGGCACAG
This sequence comes from Pseudoalteromonas sp. DY56-GL79, assembly GCF_041414765.1. Taxonomy (NCBI): domain Bacteria; kingdom Pseudomonadati; phylum Pseudomonadota; class Gammaproteobacteria; order Alteromonadales; family Pseudoalteromonadaceae; genus Pseudoalteromonas; species Pseudoalteromonas sp. DY56-GL79. The sequence continues at coordinate 14,113 of NZ_JANHZS010000008.1, forward strand.
AACATGGCGAGAAATCTTTTACTTTAAGTCAAGAGTTACTATGTCAAATTGAGCAGCAAACACGCCTGATACAGCAATTTTCTCAAACATGAGAAAACCAAATAAACCACAACTTATTATTTAACCTGAGGTTTGGATAAGGAATGTTCCAACTCATTGTTGCTAAAGCACAACTTAGTTTTTTCCTTGTCTAGCCAGCAAGTTTTAGGGAAAACAAGGCAAATTTACGCACCAATAGCTGGCTATTGGAAGTGAATTCAACGCAGTTAGCGCTAAAACTGGCTGCTAGAAAGGCATTAATTATCCGCAGCTCAGGTTATTTACGTAGTTCAAAGTCAAAAAGACGCTTAGATATCAGTGGACCTCAATATTTAATTGGATACCTTGGGTCCACTGACCTTGCAGCTAAAGACAGTATTATAGTTCGGCCTCAAGAATGGCGAGTGCGTCCTTTTCTGCCTGTTTCACATTGCCATCGGCTTCAATAACACGCACGGCTAAGTCTTTCGCAAGTTTACGCATCGGCTCATCGATAATGTTATTCATGCGGTGTTGCACATAAGCTTCAATGTCATTATTTTTTATCGCAATAACAGATTTTGAAAGGCTATCTTCGATGTAATCGTCTAATGCGATTGCAGAGTTCCACTGCAGACTTTTTGCCCACTTTCTCACAACATGTTTTTCACTTTCACTGATGACCCCATCAACACCAATAAATAGTAATGCGATATCAATTAGGGCTTCTTTTTGCATCTGATCGACACAAATACCTGTGTCAAAGTGATTGAGTAGCTGTTCAAATTTCATAATTCTTCCTTAACCCTTTTCTGCAAGACAAGATCACAGATATTTCAAGACGGAACAAAAAACGCTAAGATTTAAACATATGCTAACTTTTTCCATTTGTCATATTAAAAAAGTGCAAGTTCAATTACGCCACATCCCGTAGGCCGTAAAAAAGTCGAAAAAATAAGAAGGCTCCACTTATTACATTTCACTTTTCACAATTAAAAAATTTCCAAATACTGCCAACATTATTACCTCTACCGCTAAAAAGCGTTATCCCTGCGAAGCAACACCTCTAATACATACTACTAAAGAAGCAGCCATAAGAGAAAATATCAATTATAAAGTTTGATTTAGTAAGAAAAGATCATTACCTCCACAATTGATTCATTTTGTTGAAATAATTTGCACACTCTCAGAGTCAATCAAAGAAAAATAGGAACAACAATGAAAGAGTTAAAACTAGGAATGAACTTATCATTTTTCATTTCCCTTTCTATTATAGCGTTTACCTTACTTGTTCTAGATGCCTTAATCGTGTCAGAAAGAATCAGCATGGTTTCTTTTGTCCAATTAACGCTATCTGCAGCAATCATGTTTTATATTGTTACAGGGTTATGGGCAATATTCAGTGGTCAAAGCCGAGTAATCATCTGCAATCAAGGCGTGGTTTATCACAGCCTGTTAGGCCAAAAGCACTATATTCCAGCAGAAGAAGTGGAAAAAATCTCGGTGGAACGATTACTTTGGTTTAGTTATACCAAGCTTTATCTGACAAGCGGTGTACTAAGAATTTGGTCTTTCAAACCCAACCTTGCGCAACAGCAAAGCCTTAAACTACTGGGATATATTTAATCCCAAGTTTATTGGTGTGTAGTAGACCTTATAAATTTGCTTTCAAAACGAGGCATTGAGTAAGATAACCTAAATTCATAACGAGGTTATTATGCAAAGACAATATGCGATAGGTACGCCCGGCGTACCTTGGACTTCCAAAGAAAAAACAGTGTGGTTAGAAAGCCAATCGATCAAACGCTCATACTCTGAAGAGGTCATAACTCAAATAGAAACGCTCAAGCACGTTTTTGACGTCACCGAGTATGGTCAGCTTGACTACCCAAATCAAACTTATTCTCTATATGCATTAACAACAAAAAACTGGCAGCAAAACAAACCAACCATACTCGTTACCGGTGGCGTGCATGGTTATGAAACAAGCGGTGTACATGGAGCGCTCGCTTTTGCAAAATCAGAAGCGCAACAATATGAACAGGCTTATAATTTCATTATCTTGCCTTGCTTGAGCCCTTGGGGCTATGAAACGATAAACCGCTGGAATCCACAAGCCATTGATCCTAACCGCTCTTTTTATGCAGATAGCCCAGCGCCTGAGTCTCGATTGGCAATTAACTTTGTCGACAAGAAAGCAGCAGATATTCTGTGTCATGTTGATTTGCACGAAACCACAGATTCTGATAATTCTGAATTCCGCCCTGCATTGGCAGCAAGAGATGGTAAAGAGAATCACAATTGGAACATTCCTGACGGTTTCTATTTAGTTGGACATACTCAAAAACCGGAAGCTAAATTTCAAAAACGCATTATCGAAGAAGTGGCTGCGGTAACGCAAATTGCCGACGCCGATAACCATGGGCAGTTAATCGGTGTTGATTTAGAGCAGCACGGTGTAATTAATTATGATGGCACTGCGCTCGGTTTATGTATGGGTATGACAAATGCCGCTTTTGTAACAACAACTGAAGTTTATCCTGATGGTCAAAACGCAACACCAGAAAACTGTATCGCGGGTCAAGTGGCAGCAATTAGAGGGGCCATTAAGTACTTACAAAGCGAGAGCCTATAAGATTTAAGAAGGTGTGGTTTGTTAAACCACACCTAGGAGAATGAAAAGAGCCTACCAAATTGTCATATTGTGCAGCATTAAACTTTTCCGATGAAAACAACTCGTCCCGTTATAATAAAACCTAATTCGCTAAGTCTTCCTTACCGCTAACCACCCCAAAGATTTCTTTAAATGAAGTCGGCTTTTGCAAAATACTCACTGGAATATGCAATGCTCTTGCGATATCACTAGCAGAGATCATACCCCGGAGCCCTTCCGGACCAACCAATAAAACGTGCTGCAATCCTAAACTCTGTAATGTTTCAAGCACATCTCCTATCGTACTTTTGGCAACCATTTCATAGGGAACAGCATATAGCTCTTCTTTACTCACCATCACATCTTCAACGCACACATCTTCTCTCGACACCTGTTTTCTTTGTGCAACACTTAAGACCTTTCTGCCGGTGAGGTCACGACAATTTACCACTCCCAAGAAATTATCATCTTCGTCAACAACGAGCTTTGAGCGCACATGGCCATTTTTCATCATGTATAAAGCATGATCAATATCGACGTCTTTTGCTATCACTTGAGGCTGCCTACGAGTAAAGTCAGTCACTACCTTAACCGCGCTACTGTCCATATTTAAAGGTTCTGAATCGAAGTGATCACAAAGCTGAAATACCCCTTCCAACTTAACGGTTTTTAACGCTTTGTATTGGCCCATTTTATACTCCTGCTTTTATAAAGCCCTTCGAAAGTCTGGTTTTTATGTTGTGGTTAACAATCCACAACTAAAGATAAAAAGAACAACCAGTGTAAAGGCAGTAAAAAATTATTTTTGGTAACTGGAAAAGTAAGAGAGGTTACGAAGCTCGAGCACATGAGAGCTAATCTCACACCTCTCTAATTAAAATATGGTTTATACCGTGAATATATTCAAGTCAATGAAGTCTAAAACTCCTGTAATCTCAGTGTAATGCCGTGTAATAGCTAAATTAAAGTAAACGAATTAGACTGAAGATGTTTGCTAGGATTTATCACCCTAATATCAAACAATTGGTTTAAGCTTTGGGATTCTGCGTCAAACTAGAAAAACTGTAATTCCAAATTAGACCAAGCCGGTACGTAAGTACTGGTGAATTCTTCCCTCAACGAGACCCACCTCGTGGGTCTTTATCATTGAGTAGAAGGAAATAAAATTGTATGCTTCACGGCACTTATACATTGATATAGATGAAATTTACGCCTTGCTGAATTGTGATATCTATTTTGTATAAGCATGTAATTTTCATCAAAGTTATACGGAACTAACTATGGCTTATTTAATCGACGAACAGAAACTCGAACGAGTCTATCTTAAAAGCTATCATACGGTAGGCCGCTATAAATATAGTGTAGATACCTTGATAGACAAGCCGGGAGTGTCGCGACATCACGCCATTATCGAACTCAATGAAAACAAATGGTTTATTAGAGATGTGAGTACAAACGGCATCTGGATAAACGATAAAAAGCTCGACAAGAACCTGCCGTATCAGCTATTCGAAAATGATAAGATTGATTTTGCAGCACCTGGTCAAAACTCGTTTGTCGCGGCGAACTTGCAAACCGAGTGTCAATATTTAGTTTCTCAGTCAAACAACCAAAAAGTAGTAGAAGTAACGAATCAACTTCTACTTCCTAGTGAAGATGACCCTAAACACATCATTTACTATGATAAATTGCTCAACTATTGGTTTTTAGAAGATCTAAATACCTCAGATCGACAAGCCTTAATAGATGGCAGTATTGTATCGCTGATGAACGACCAATGGATGTTTTTTTCTGCCACGACAATCGCGGTAACTAAACACCTTGAATGCCAAAAAGCTGCCAAGCCAATGGCATTAGAGTTCAATGTAAGTCAAGACGAAGAAGATACTCAGCTAACACTAAGTGTTGACGATAAACACCTAGATTTAGGCGTCAGAAGTCATCACTACTTACTGTTGCTGCTTGCCAGAACTCGGATCCAAGATAAAGATGCAGGCCTTGAATCGGATGTTCAAGGTTGGGTTTACCGCGATGACTTAGCAAAAGCACTCGGCGTACAAACAAACCATATGAACATTATGGTTCACCGCGCACGCAAGCAATTTGTCGATTCCGGTGGCGAAGATTACCCGGAAGCAACCTTTTTATTGGAAACCCGCTGTGGCCGAGTAAGATTAAATTGCCAAGATATCACGATAATAAAAGGCTCTAAATTAGAAACACGCATGACAACTTAAGCGATATTGTTAGTTGGGCAGAAATCACATTTCAGCCCAACTATTTGCCTATGCTTTATACTCTCCAGCATTATTCACTATTTTGTTTTCGAGCTTTTTACATAGTCCTAATACGAATAAAAGCTCCACAAGCACAAACAGTGGTCCAATTGCTAAACCAATCAAGTCATCGACAAACGCAGGCTTTTTTCCCTCGAAATAATGCCCTATAAACTGCAACACCCAACCTACAAAAAAAACACCAGCCCAAAACAATACGGTCAATATTCCAGCATTAACAATGAGTGGGTTCAGCGTTTGAACAAGGAAATAAAAAGCCAGTATGATGGCGCTCATCATGAGCCCGAGAATGGGGGATAGCATCAGGTAATAGCCACATAAAACTACCCCTATCAGCGCGGCAAGCGTGATGGTCACTCCTGATACATCGAATAACGGGATAAAAGTCATACCCACAACAGCAATGACAATTAACGGGATCCCAAAAAAGTGAGTCAGAATGTTTCTTTTGCTGCGATGATACATGGCATACTGACTTAATAACGTCTCTAGTTTGTTCATTATTGTTCTCTCATTGATACCAATTATCCTACTGATAATTAGTCAACAAAGAAAATTTATCAATAAAAAATTCTATTAGCGTATTAGGGCCTATATAAATAACCAAATAAACAGCATACCAAATACAATAGTCTGCATTATGAGCACCATCAACAGCTTAAAATTAAAGCTAGGTTTGATGGTTTTATGCCTGAGCATATACATTGCCACTGGTGTGATAATATTGAGCCCAAGTAACCCACACAGTAGTAAATTACGCTCAGGAATACGCGATTGAGCAAGCGTTGAAGCGCGCTTATCCCACCAAAAAAGTGCAAATATAAATACATTGATAACCAACAACACCACTGCAGAAACAATCGCTTGCCAAGGTAGTTTAGATACGCAAAGCGCCCCTAACCACACGCCTGCTCCCCAAAATAGGCCCATCTGCTGATGCATTAAACGAACCGCTGACATGCTACTTTTCCTGTCTTATTGTATTGATTTGAATGAAAATTTTAGCGGTAGCATAAGCATCATCCATCGCTCGGTGATGATTAATCAAAGGTACATTCATCGCTTGGCAAAACGCCCCGAGCGCATAAGAGCGCAAGCCTGGTACAAACTTTCGGCCTAACTGCACAGTACATAACTTCGCACGAGTAAACTCTCGGCCGACTCGAGCAAACTCCTGCCGAATGAAGCCATAATCAAAGTTCACATTGTGCGCGACAAAAATAGCACCTTGGCTAAACAGCTCAACTTGCTCCAAAATTTCAAAAAAAACGGGAGCATCACTCACCATTGCCTGAGTGATCCCTGTCAGTTCCGTGATTTTTTGTGGGATACGACGCATCGGATTAACAAGTGATTGCCATTTAGCAACGACCTCGCCGTTAACGACTTTTACCATGGCTACCTCGGTAATTCGATCAAACTCTTTATTGCCACCGGTGGTTTCAATATCAACAACGACATAAGGTTGCTCTTTGCAAATATGCCATTCAACGGTTTGCAGTCGCGTGGGAATATTGCGTTGCAAGAGTTTAGAAATGTTAACCAGCTGACTTCGGCTAAGACTATCTCCAGGAGCCTTGATTTCTTCAAACCTTAAACCCGCTTTTTTGTCGACTATCATCAGATCGGGAAAACCAGATTTCATCAGATGAAAATCACTACACATTAGCCTTAAAACAGATTTAACATCCTCAATTGACAAGTTAGACAGTAATATTTTTATTGAGTCGAGCATCTTATCGTGCCAAATAAACAACCGATTGGGCTCTCCGTAATGTTCGCTCATCTGGCGTAGAAGCCAGTTCATCCAAGCAGAAGTATCTGTAAAACTCGCTAAGCGACATTCAATTTCCTCCTCAAATTCGCTGTAAAAGCGATTTTCTTTTAACGCCAGCGGAGTTCTAGAAAACCCATTAGCAACGATACTTTTTGGGTGATAAAACAGTTCTTGCCAAAAGCTCAATCCAAATAAGGCCAGCCAAATTTCATTTTCAACATGATAGGCCTCAATGTCATGACGTTTATAATAAGCAATGACGCCAGCCTCTGTTTGTCCCTTAAAAGCCTCATCAATTTGGATCGCAGGTTGACTTTTTCTTAGCATATCCGTAAGTACAGAAGTGCATTTTTGGTTAAATTTACGCTGATAAAAGTCTTCCGCGAAGATCATCAATGTTTCATCGCTTTCCCCCTGCAATATGCGCTCTAATTGCTCACGAACCTGCTCAACTTCACCTTGTTTATAATTATGTCGTATCAACATCTCACACGCTTGAGGGTGCTCACTCATACCCAGTAAGGTTTTAAAATGGGAAAATTCAGGACCTAACTTTCTGGCAAGCGTTAACAGGTACTTTGCATGTGCAGTCACTGCATATTGCCCATCAACCTTAGGCAATTGTTGCGCTGCGGCCTGTCTAGCACGCCACACTAATTCATCTTCAGAGGCATTTTTGAGCTCACTGAGTGCATTTGCATAATAAAACGCGCTCACGGCTTCTGCTTTTTGTTCAAAATGTGCCTGGTAAGCAGCGTCAGTGCTCCGGGTGTTCATTACACCAAGATCTCGCATCGAAAATTGCGCTAAGCTAAAGCCTACCTTGCCAAAGTACAAAAATAGAAAGTAGTCGATATCGGCTTGAAATGAGAGCGTGAGATACTGGGATAGGTATTCTTGTGCATTTAGATGTTCAACGCAGACAGATTGATTGATATGCGCTACCCAGAGCGATTTTTTTGCCGATTTACTTGGCAGTGTAGTTAAGTTCTCTCGCTCGGCAAGTTCAATTAAACATGGTTTAGTTAAGCAATATAATAGTGCTTGAAAGTCGCCTTGTTGTACTTGACGAAGCAATCCCTTTGCTTTTAATGAAAACGCGACTTCACAAATATTATTGATCTCTTCGTAGCGCAGTGAATTGATATCCAGAAAAGGAGTTTTGCGGGAAATAAACCGCACTAACAAACACAATTCATCTTCAGGCAAGCGATGTAGCTCTGCTAGCAGCTCACGCTGAGCACTACTTAATAGCGGGTGACATACTTTAAGTAAATAATCGCTAAGCTCACTAAAGTGGCTTAAGTAATATTTGGCGGGTAATTCTTTTCTCAACGCAAATCTAGATAACTGTTTTTATATACAGTAAAGATTATCACAGATAGGAAATATTGCCAATTTGCTTCAGTTACCCCCTTAAGTCGTTTCTTCTGTATCGTCTGTGGAAGTGTATTCGCTTTTGTATAGCCAATATTGTAGTTTCTCGCTCAGTGGCTCTTCAGAAATGGGCTTTGTGAGGTAATCATTCATGCCTGCATTTAGACACCTTTCCCTATCACCGGACATTGCATTGGCTGTCATGGCTAATATTTTTACTCCTTGATAACTTTCACCTGCGGCTCCGTCTCGGATTAATTCGGTAGTCCGATAGCCATCCATTTCTGGCATCTGACAATCCATTAAAATTAGCTCAAATTGACATTCATCTTGATGTGACTTGAGCAGTTCAATAGCAAGCAGTCCGTTTTCGGCAACTTCAATATGGGTTATCCCCAATTTTTTGAGCATACTTAATGCGACAACTTGGTTCACCTTGTTATCCTCAACCAGTAGAATACGACAAGGTTTTGGCCACGTAAATTCGGTTTCGTTCGCCTTTCTTACCAGCTTCAGATAGTGACTCGTAACCAGTGGTTTCGCATTCGCCAACGCCTTGCCATCTTCAGCTAAAATGGTTAACGCATCAAAAAGGTCTTTGGTTGTCACAGGCTTTGGAAAATAACCTGAATAGCCACGCTCCGCGTAAAACTGGCCATCCCCCTTGGTACCCATTTGCGTCATCATGATAAGTTTTATCGCTTTGAATCGCTTATCATTTTTTAGTGCAGCACCGAGCTGCTCACCCGACATACCTCTGAGCGTCATATCCAATAAGGCGATATCAAACACATTTTTATCACATTGGTATTCAGCTTCACATAAAGATAGTGCTTGTATTCCAGAGCTGGCTTTATACACATCCGCCCCCCAGCGCCGCAATTGAAATTCCAAACTCGTCAAGGCTGAGAGGTTATCGTCAACTAGGAGTATTTTGCTCCCTTGTAAATCAATTTTTGCAGCTTCGAATTGAGTATTATCGCCATGGATCAAAGTCACGAAAAATTCAAATTGACTACCATGCCCAAACCGACTACTCACGGTGATATCACCATCCATTAATTCACAGAGTTGCCTGACAATGGCAAGCCCCAGTCCAGTCCCTCCATACTTTCTAGTCGTAGAGGCATCAACTTGAGAGAATTTAGCAAAAAGCCTATCCGCTTTGTCCTCTGGTATCCCTATGCCGGTATCTTCAACTGAGCAATGAAATCTCAGTTTATTATCCACTTCACTAAACCAAGCTCGGATGATGATCTCGCCTTGCTCGGTAAACTTGATTGCGTTACTAATTAAGTTGGTGATTATTTGCCGAATCCGGCTCGGATCCCCCTGCACCAATGGCTTTTCAAGTTGGGTAACATCTAAAATAAGTTCAAGTCCCTTTTTCTGTGCTTGCAACGCAACGGATTCAATCAATTCGCCAAGCAATGCCCTAATATCGAAATCTAGTGACTCAAGCTCAAGCTTACCCGCTTCAATTTTAGAAAAGTCTAAAATATCGTTGATAAGATTTAATAATGACTTGGCACTGCCCATTGCAAGACTCACTTTATGTAATTGAGCTTGTGTAAGGTGCTCATCTTCTAGCAGACTTAACATGCCTATCACACCATTCATTGGTGTGCGGATCTCATGACTCATTGACGCTAAAAACTCGCTTTTAGCTTGCGCGCCCTGCTCCGCCGCTTGCTTCGCTTGTTCTAGTTCCTTTTTCGCCTCAACAGCAGCGGTAATATCTTGCTGGATACCGACGAATGCCGTTAATTGATTTTGTTCGTTGAACACCGGAGAGATCTGCAAACTATTCCAAAATGCCTTTCCAGATTTGGTGTAATTGATCAATTCAACTTTGACGAATTCGTGAGCTATTATTGCTTCCCTGATTTCATCTAACGCTTGCTGTTGGGTATGTTCACCTTGCAAAAAGCGACAGTTTTTACCCAGCACTTCATCACCATATTCGGTGATTTGTTGAAATGTTTTATTCGCAAATACGATTGGCAATTCAGGCTTAGTCGCGTCAACAATCGTTATGCCGACATTTGCGCACTCTATTGCTTGAGCGAGTAAATCATTTTGTTCCTTGGCCTTTTTCAGTGCTTCTTGATGAAGCTTTTGATCGGTAATATCCGACAGTGAACCAACTATCCGCTTCGCTTGTCCATCTTTAAGTGCCGCAGCACCTTTTAGCCAAAAATAGCGATAGCTGTTTTGCCTCGTTTTTATTCGGCACTCGACACCAAAAGGCTCTTCTTCTGTCATATGAAACTTAATTGAGTTTTCTAAATTGGGGAGGTCTTCTGGGTGGACTCGGTCAAATAAACTAGAAATATGCGCAGAGAATAAGGCTTGTGTCTCTTGCGAAAAGCCTAGTAAAGATTTGAATCTGTCTGAATAAAACACAGCATTCCGTTCAAGATCCCAGTCCCAAAGACCATCATCGCTACCAAATATTGCAAGTTTAAATCGCTCTTCACTGCGTTTGAGTGTTGTCCTTGATTCCTCTAGCTTTTTGAACGGGTTTAACAAAAGTTGCTTACCAAACAAATAGAGCAAGCCAAATGATAGGAATAGCCCAAAAGCAATAGCACCAATAAGATCCCACACAAATATTTTCACTTCGTCAGTGACCTGACTTTTCTCTACACGATAGTCCAATACTAAATCGGTGGAGCCAACATCGAGACTGCTTACACTAAAGTAAGTTTCAACTTTTTGGGTGTTAGAAAAGTTAATCCACCTGCCTTTTAAACCAATGCTGTGAAAAGATTTGGATGATGAGGAGCTCAGCAGACTCTCTAAACTCGTAGAAAACTCGCCAATAAGTGCTCCCTCGGCAAAGCCGTTATAGTAAATCGGTACTGCTATTGTGAAATAGTGCAAGTTGCCAATCTGAGTGAGATCTATCGCACTGACCAGCTCTGCATTGATCACTTTATCGAGCCACTTTGGTTTTTGGCCTAATACTTCATGAGAATCAAAGTTTGCGTAAACCACATCGCCCAATACATTGATCACCATTAACTTTTCTTCTCTACCTATAATTTGAAAACTGCGCATAAAGTCTCGTAACTTAGCCGCGGAGAGCCCCGTGCCCATCGCACCATTTACGATAATAGGATGTAGAGAAAGGTCAGAGAGGATCTGCTTACGACTTTCAAGATACTGAGTTAAGTTGTTAACTGCGAGTTGAGCTTGGGTTTCATTCGTTTCTCTTACTAAATCTTCGACTATGACATTTGATCTCAGTCCAACAAAAAGTGCACTGAGCAGAAGTGAAACGATAGCCGTTAATCCTAAAAAGGTGTAAAAAGCGCGATTACTCGTTAAGGTGAATTTAGTTTTCAATGCGACCCCGGGTAACTATAAACTAGTTTAATACTGCCATTAGACTGGTACTGTCCCATACACAAGTCTTGCACGGTTAGCGCTTCATGGGCTGAATCGATTTTTTCACTCCAGACACTAAAAGGCCGTTGATACGTTTTTACTAGACCGTTAACCGGCGATTGCAAATCCTCAAATGCGCTTTTTAACAAGGCTCTGTTGGTCGCGACCGAATCTGTCAGTTTTATTTGCTCCGTTGCCGCAATAAGAAGCTTAGCAATGTCATAGCCATGGATAAATCCGGGAGCTGCTTGAACAAATCCATGCTTGGCAAACTCGGTCGGGAAAAGCTGTTTTGCACGATTAAATACCCGTGCCGAAAACGCACTTAATGGTTTATTCTCAAAAGAAAAACAGCTTTGTAGGACCGCCAATGAGACATCTGCAGATAGCTTATCCCCAACCACTTTAAAAAAGTTACCCGCAGTTACCCCCCAATGACTAACAATGGGCAGACGCTGCGCCTCGTCAATACTTGCCATGGCTTTTACAAACTCAGCGCCCTCAATCGCATTGCCAACAAAAATGATACATTGCGGCTCACTTTCAATAATATTATGGACCATGATCCGTGCTTCATTCTCTTGTGTCGCCCAGTTAAACCAAGATACGGGCAGCGCGTTGTTAGGCTTGGCCGTTTTATATTCAGCTAGCAATGTGTCGTAATTGGATCGCCCCCATGCGGTATCCTCAAGGAGTAAATGAGGTGCAACACAGCCTTGTTGCTTTGCATAATTGATGAGTACTTTACCCGCTTTGGTGTCATCCACAGAAAGCCTGAAAACCCAATTATCCTTACTCGGGTATCTTGTAATTGGTCCACCAGCGGCCCAAGGAACCAACAGCAGCGCTTCACCCTCATTGATAAATTTACGAAATTTAATATAAGGAGGAGAATGAACACCACCAAGCACAAGTAAGGCATTCGGGTCTTTTAAAAATTGCTTAAAGTGAAGCAAGCTACGATTACTATTACCACGATGGTCTTTGGCCACCAATTCAATCTTATAACCTTGGATTTGATTATCTACTTCATCTAATGCGGTTAAAAATCCCATTTTTATCGCTTCAGCTGACTCATTTAAATTAGAATAATCAGCGTCATGATAAATACGAAACACTTGCTTGGAGTTTGCTGCGAGACAAACTGAGCTCAGGAAGCAGAAAAACAGTAATAATATTTTCATCGTATTACTAATCACTCAACACATAACTAAACTTTAGTTCAAATCATTGTGATTGCTTAATTTTATAGCGAATACCTTGCTCGTTATAAATCACCAAGACAATGCATGGCGCACAAAGAAACCGCACCCAAAGGTAGGCACGGTGGTTGGGATCATTCAGGGCTATTAGCAAGTTGGCTCTGAATGTAGTTTGGTAAACCAATTAGTTTGATTAAATTGATATGCTGTTCAAGCCAATAAATGTGATCCATTTCGGTGTCATCTAACAGGGTTTCGAGCATTTCACGGGTAACATAATCTTGCGCTTGCTCACACACTGCTATCACCTTTTTCAAGTGATCTTTTACCAGAATTTCCGCAGCCAAGTCATTTTCTAGCATTTCTTTCACGTCAGCACCGACGTGAATTGGCGCACGAGAAGCAGTATCTGGCGTGCCTTCCAAAAACAAAATGCGCTCCGTGATCCGCTTAGCGTGATCAAGCTCTTCTTCGTATTCGTGAGATAACTTATGGTGTAGCTTTTCCAGTCCCCAATCTTCATACATTTTGGCATGAGCCAAATATTGATCCATAGAAGAAAGCTCAAGCGTAAGTTGCTTGTTGAGTAAGTCGATAACGGTAGAATTGCCTTGCATAACTTACCCCTCAATCTGCGATTGCAGATAGTTTTCAATGCCGGTATTTTTGATTAAGAAGTGCTGCGTTTCGAGCCAATCCACATAGCCCTCTTCATATTCAAGAATGTCTTCTAGTAGCTCTCGACTAACATAATCCTGTTCGTGTTCACACAGCGCAATTGCATCGCGCAAAGTCGGAAGCTGATCGAGTTGAAACGCCAAGTCGCACGCCATCATCTCTTCGGTATGCTCACCTATTCGTAACTTTTCTAAATGCTGGAGGTTTGGTAACCCTTCAAGGAATAATATCCGCTCGATAAGATCATCTGCTTGCTTCATGTCCTTGATAGATTTTTTATATGCTTTCTCGTTTAGCTCTTCAAGCCCCCAATTTTTGTACATTCTTGCGTGTAGAAAAAACTGGTTTATCGATGTTAACTCTAGCGTAAGCACTTGGTTTAGCGCTGTTATGACTTGCTTATTACCCTGCATAGGGCCCCCTAATAATGTCGAGTGACGCCCTATAACCCTAGTTCAATATTTATTCTTCGCAAGATTAAATAAAAATAACAGTTTTCTTAATATACCCTTTTAAAATAAACAACTTATAAGAGTATTAATAACAATTTTCATTACATTTAGGATTTCATTTTTTGAACCGCTTGTATTCAATCAAAACTCAAAATAAAAAATTTGCTAAGTTATTGAAACTCATAAAAGCAGCTTCGGTTACTCAACTCATCTGCTTTTTAACATTCAACCCTAAACGCTTTGCCAGTCGAACTAAATTTGCTCTATCCATTTCCAGCTCTCTCGCAGCTGCCGACCAATTAAACCCATGACGTTCCATCGCGTTAACGATCATGTCTTTTTGTAGTAGCTCGACGGCGAATTTCATGGCGACAGGAGGTGTTTTCTCTTGCGTGGTAAGGCACTCAGCCTGCTGAATTTGTTGATTGTGTTTTGGCGCGATATCTATGTCATGGATCTCAATGATATTAGCCTGCCACTGTTGATGCTTAGCTTTTAACGCTGCACGACTGACACAATGTTCAAGCTCTCTGACATTGCCCGGCCAGTCGTAATGCATTAATCGGCTGAGTGCTTGCCTATCCATCACCACTTGTTTTGCGTTGAGCGTGCCTCTTAGCTGCTCTAAAAAGAACCCAACCAGCAGCGGGATGTCATCTAGCCTTTCGATCAGTGGAGGAACAAATAAAGGATACACACTCAAGCGATGATAAAGATCAGCCCTAAATTTTCCGCGCCTCACCTCTTCTTTTAAATCACGATTAGTCGCAGCAACCACTCTAACATCGACAATATGAATACGATCAGCACCTACCGCTTGCACCTCACCGCTTTGCAGCACACGTAATAGTTTGCTCTGTAAAGTCAGACTCAGCTCGCCAACTTCATCCAAAAACAGCGTGCCGCCGTCCGCGGCTGCAAATTTGCCTAATCGGTCTTTATCGGCCCCGGTAAACGCGCCTTTTTTGTGACCAAAGAGTTCACTTTCTGCTATCGAGTCAGGAAGTGCCGCACAGTTAATTTGTACGAACGGTTTGTCATTTCGTTGGGAGTTAAAGTGTACGTGTTTTGCTACTAACTCTTTACCCGTTCCTGTATCACCTTGAATAAGCACATTAAATTCAGAACCAGCAACCAGTTCAATTTCTGATTTAAGCGAGTGCATCACCGCACTCTCTCCTACCAAGATTTGCTTTTTAACGGACTTTTGGGATTGAGTATGGATAGATGAACGTGCTTGCTCATAGAGCCGTTCAGCCTCAAACATACGTAATGCACTACTTGAGACAATTGCTTGTAGGGTTTTCATATAAACCTCAGACAAGTGCTCAAAGCTATCAGGTTTAAGACAATCGAACGTCATCAATAAGGTGCTACTTTGCAGCGCGACCTTAAATCCCATGCAGGCATGCACCGGTAAGCGACTTTCTTCGGCGAGCAACAGACCATCGTAAGGGTCGGGTAAGTCGCTATTGGCAGGAAAACTAACTAGTTCGTCAGACTCGAAAATGGACATCAATCTAGGTTGCTCTGTAAGCAAAAATTGCCGCCCAACAGCGTCCGCACTCAACCCATTGCAAGCTAGGATAGTTAATGCATGCTGATCGCCATAGAGAATGGCGATGGCATCAGCGGTAACAGATTGACTCAATGCTGAAAGCAAGGACTTAGCGTATTGCTTAACCTCACGACCCTCTTGCGCCAACGAAAGTCGTGACAACGACATACTAAGCTCAAGCAATTTGGAGAGCGCTAACGAATTCATGTCAAAAAGACTCAATTTATTCAAATAAACACCATTTAAGATAGGTCAATTTGACTCAAACATCAATAAGAGAATACTAATCCAATGATTTATAAAGCATTTTAAAGTTGGCGTGACACCTGCAATGTGCAGTCTATATATCAACATTCGCAGAGTTAACGATGAGCCGCGCATACCAACTTTTAAGATATAGCAACATCGCCATTTTCACTTCACTCGCAGCGTTTATGCTGTCACTGCAAGTGAGTTTTTTTAGCGTTGAAAGCTTCAGCCTCTTCTCACAAATTGCAGCACATATTAGTACTATCGTATTGGCCGCCTTGATTAAGCTTGCCTACGTCATCCGCCTTGTTTGTCTATACCACCTAGGTTTGGAGGTTAAATAAATGAGCTTAATCCAGCTAGAAGAGCCCAGTCCAAAAGCCGTGTGTTGGTATACACCATCTACTTGGCCCGTGTTAATGCTCGGCTTTAGAGCACTATTTTTACTCGCAGGCTTATTCGCTGTCGTGAGTATTTCTGTATGGGCTTTATTACTCAATGGTAATGTTGTTTGGCGTAATGATTACCCAGCGACCTATTGGCACGCCCACGAGATGCTGTTTGGCTTTGGCGGTGCAGTCGTCGCCGGATTTTTGCTAACCGCAGCAAAAAATTGGACGCAAAGACAGACATTACATGGTGGCGCACTGCTGTCACTCTGTATTATTTGGTGTGCCGCTAGACTGAGCTTTTTTGTGGCAAATTCATCAGTCATCATCACCTTGCTACTACAACTGGGTTTTTGGCTCATTATACTATTCAATTTAACGAGCGTAATTGTTGATGCAAAATCCAAAAACAATCGTGTTTTTATTTTTGCTGTAAGCATGTTGTGTGGCTGCAACATCGTATTTTTAATTTTACTTCACAACCAGCACTTCTCATTGCTAAGCGCTATAAGCCAAGCAACGCTTATTGCTTACATGTTATTGATTGGTGTAGTGGGTGGCCGCGTTATTCCGTTTTTTATTGCCCGAGGATTGCAGCAAGCACAAAAACCACATACTCCAAAGTTAGACAGGGCGATCTTTTACCTCGCCATCATCTGCGTTTTCACCTATATCCTGCAGTTTACGATACAAAATACTCACTATTTAAGTGCTGCACTACTGCTCCTTGGTCTACTGCACTCGATAAGAGCAATTTATTGGTTTAACAGTAAATTATTTAACGTACCACTGCTTTGGTCACTGTACCTGTCATATTGTGCAATCGCAGTGGGTTTAATACTTAGTGCATACAACAACACCTTTGCACCAGAGCATTTGCGCAGCCATCTTCACTTAGTGGCAATTAATGGCATGGGATTAATGATCTTAGCCATGATGACTCGCGTTACCTTGGGCCACACAGGTCGACTATTACAAGTAGGCACGACAACTACGCTGGCATTTATCTGTATCGCGATATCAGGTCTTATCCGCGCATTCCTTATTCATTTTATAAACCCACACAATGCATGGCTGTTAAGTGCAGTGGCTTGGGTTTTTGGTTTTTTGCTTTTTTTCATTACCTTCGCGCCCATGCTGATACAAAAACGCGTCGATGGGCGAATAGGTTAACTCTACTCTCAAATTGGAGATATTAATGCTTACCCAAAATACGATTGAGTTGGTAAAACAAAGTGCACCGCTATTGGCTCAGGTCGGTCCCGAGATCACCGCCAAGTTTTATCATAGCATGTTCAATCAACACCCAGAGTTAAAAGGGGTATTCAACCAATCCCATCAGGCTTCGGGAAAGCAGCCGTTGGCACTATTTGCAGCATTAGCGGCCTATGCCAATTACATTGATCAACCAGAAGTGCTCAGTGACGCCATTTTACGTATCAACCATAAGCACGTTAGCCTTGGGATTTTACCTGAGCAATACGCTATTGTTGGCCAGCATTTAATTGCAACACTCAAAGCCGAGTTCAGCGAGCAATTCACAGACGAAATAGAGCAAGCTTGGCTTAGTGCCTACCAGTTTTTAGCCGATTTATTTATCACCGCAGAGCATGGCCTTTATCAAACCGCGCTTAAGCAACAAGGTGGGTGGCAAGGAACTCGTGAATTTACGATTGAAAAGGTGATAAGCAATACTGAAAATATTAAAAGCTTTTATCTCAAACCAGTCGACGGTAAAGCCCTACCTCATTACCAAGCTGGGCAATTTGTTTCTGTCTTTGTACCAAAAGAAGTGGCAGGGTTTCAGCAGATCCGCCAATACTCTTTGTCTGTTGCCCCTAATGGTTCGTACCTTAGAATTTCGACTAAACACGACGGTGCTGTATCGCAATACCTTCATTCGCTTAAGGCGGGTGACATCCTCAAGCTCACTCCCCCCGCTGGAGACTTTGTCAGACAACATACAGCCAGTCCAAAGGTATACATTAGCGCTGGGGTTGGAATAACCCCTATGCTTTGCATGCTGGGCGTTCATAGCCAACATTCACCTGAAGTCGAAGCGCACTTTTTACACGCGAATAAAACCGACCATGACTTAGGTTTCAACCAAGAAATCAATGAACTTGGTAGCAATATCCGAGATTTTAATGTGGTTACTTGGTTGGAGTCAGAAGCCGACGGTGCGCATTCCGGACTGATGGATATCAACGCAATCAAAGATACTTTGCCGCTCACAGACGGAGAGTTTTACCTATGCGGCCCAGTTGCCTTTATGCGCTTTATCAAAACCCAATTGATGAATGCCGGTGTACAAGCCGAGCAAATATTCTATGAGGTATTTGGTCCTCACGAAAATCTTCCAAACTAACGAGTTAAATTTGGCGTCCTAATACGATTGGTATTAGCGGCGCCTTATATTTTGCCCTAAAAAAATCGCTAGACTGGGTGAATGAATACTATTGGTATTAGCCGGAATCTTATATTTTGCTCTGAATTAAAAAATCGGTAGACTTGGAGAATGAATACTATTGGTATAAAAGCGTACTTGAAGGACAACAATATGAGCGCAATTTCTAGTATCTTAGTCGTCTGCATGGGTAATATCTGCCGCTCTCCAACTATGGGTGCGGTATTAAAGCATAAACTCGCAGCAACAGACTTAACAACCCGTATCGATTCCGCTGGCACCATTGGCTATCATCAAGGTAACCCTCCAGATCCACGAAGTGTCGCAGCAGGCAGCGCAAGAGGGTATGACTTTTCAGGCATATCAGCGCAGCAAGTAAAACCCAGTGATTTTGAAGATTACGACTTAGTTTTGTGTGCAGACAACGCTAATTACCGCGACCTACTCTCCATTTGTCCTAACGACTTAGTGCATAAAGTTCAGCTGTTTTTAGCGTTTGGTGACATGAGTGAGCATGAAGTGCCTGATCCATATTATGGCGGTGAACGTGGCTTTGAACATGTGCTTGATTTAATCGAAGTAGCCTGTGAAAACATCATTAACAAAATTCGCTTATCGACAAGGTGAAATTAACTCGCTGGATCGGTACCAAACAAAGCGGTAAAAAGACCTTTTTCAGAGGCGCCGCTATTGTTAGATTTAGACTTAGAATTTCCGTTCGAGAAATTAGCTCAGGACTTACAAACCACAGGCATTAGTATTTTGCCAAATTTCGTCAGTCCCGACATTTTATCCAAGTTAGAATTGAGAATAGCAGAGCTCAGCAGTGACGACTTTAAGCAAGCTGGAATTGGTCGTTTATCCTCTCACGAGCAAAATAAGAAAATTCGCAGAGATAAAATTCACTGGTTAGACACCAGCAATGAGTTGGAATCTGTTTGGCTCAACTACATGAGCGAGCTAAAGGCCTATTTGAACAGACGGCTGTTTATGGGACTATTTAGCTATGAAAGCCACTTTGCCATTTATCCTCCTGGGGCGTTTTACAAAAAGCATATGGACGCCTTTAAGGGAAAGACCAACCGAATTTTGACCACAGTATTGTACTTAAACCAGTCTTGGGCGTCAGACAATGGCGGCGAACTTGTCGTTTACAATCCCGATAATCACGACGAAATACTCACTACGGTGCTGCCAAGTTACGGCACACTGGTTACTTTTTTAAGTGATGAATTTCCTCATGAAGTACTGGTTGCCAACGAAAAGCGCTATTCAATTGCAGGGTGGTTTAGAGTTAACACCAGCATTAACCATTCGATTGATCCACCAAAATAATTGATGAGCTCAGTCTTAAGTTTATTATCCTGAGTAAATTCAGGATAATTTGTTCGGTAACCGAATTTCGACGCACAAGCCTTTACCATCGCGATTATAGAGGCTGATCTTACCGTTGTGTGCTTCCACAATTTCTCTGCACAGCGCTAAACCAAGCCCTGTTCCCGACGCTTTGGTAGAGTAAAATGGAATTAAGGCATTCGCCATCACGGTGTCACTCATGCCTTCACCTCTATCAAGCACCCAAATATAAACCTCGTCGCTGCGCTGCTCAGATTGAACACAGATTTCCTCTATCTCTGAGCCAGACTCGGTCGCATTCTTTATCAAATTAATAAGTAACTGTTCTAACTGTGTCGTGTCTGCCTGTAATTGCGTTTGACTAAGCTGATATTGGAATGACCAATGGCTTTGCAGCCGCTCACACAAAACCTGCAGATCCACAGACTCAGTGTTTGGCAAAGGAAGTTTGGCGAACTTACCATAGCCCTGAACAAACTCGCTAAGGTGCACAATGCGCTCTTCTATCGTCGCAAAGACTCGGCTTAGTCTAGGTTCATCCACGCGTTCAGCCAAGATCTGCCCGCTGTGCAACATAGATGAAATTGGCCCTAATGAGTTGTTTAACTCATGGCTAATGATGCGGATCACTTTCTTCCAAACTTGCACTTCTTGGCGGCTCAACTCTCGAGTGAATTGCTTAAAAATATATAATTTGTGAAAGTGGTTGTTGAGTAATAACTCACCGTTGGCGAGATGCCACATTTGCGACTCACCACTGCTGTTTTGTATTGAGAACAAGCCATCAAGTTGTTTGTTTGCAGCTTGCTGAAGTTCATCGGGAACTTCAGATAACAACTTACTAAAACGCTCACCTTCAAGGCGATGCTCACAGTTAAAAAACGTTTTTGCACTATTGTTAGCAAATACCACCACATCCTGTGAGTCGACGAGGACAAGTACCTGAGGTGACGACTCTAGCACTTTATCAAGCATCAGCTCACGCTGATAAATCCATTGTTTTTCATCTCTCAGCTGCTTTGCTGTTTCATTGAATAACTGACACAGTCTACCGAGCTCATTGTTAGCGTTATAGGTAATGGACGTAGAAAATTCGCCATCCTTAAAGTTCATCAAGCCGACTTCTAACGCCTCCCACCCCGCTTTGCTTTCACGCATTAATAGTTTATACAACAGTAGTGCAACACTGACGGAGCCCAGCACTATTACAATGAAGCCACTGTGGTCATCGAGTAAGAACCATAAAGGAATAAGGCCAATAATAATACTGATGGCAATGATCAATGCATGTTGCTGCGAGGTCGTCATTATTGTCCTTAATATTCAATGCCAAACTTTTGCAAGCGACGATAAAGCGCTTGTCTACTCATGTTAAAATGTCGCGCCACTTTCGCAATCACACCAAGGTGAGTCTTGAGCGCCTGCTCCAATTCTTCTTTACTGGGTTCTCGTATGGTTTGCGATACGCTAACTTGTGCTGTATTTGCCTGCACATCAAGACCAAAATCTTTGGCACTGAGCTCGCCATCAGGATTCAATACCGCCGCACGTTTACAGGCATTTTCAAGCTCCCGTACGTTTCCAGGCCAAGGGTGTTCACATAATGCTTGCTGGGCATCCGAAGTAAGTCCTCTTGCAGGTAAAAAATGCGCGACCAAAGGTAAAATATCATCCACCCGCTGTGACAACGCGGGTAAGTTTAGCTCGATGACATTTAAGCGATAATATAGATCCTCACGGAATTTCCCCCCTCGAATATCCGCTAGCAGATCCGCGTTCGTTGCTGAGATGACACGAACCGAAACTTTTTTTGTCTCGACTGACCCTAGCCTCTCAAACTCACCACTTTGTAAAACACGTAGCAATTTTGTTTGCCCTGGAAGAGGTAAATTACCAATTTCATCCAAAAATAACGTGCCTTTATCAGCAGCTTCAAAGCGACCAATACGCTGCTTATTCGCACCGGTATAAGCACCGCTCTCAGCACCAAAAAGCTCAGCTTCGATTAAGTCACTTGGGAGCGCGCCTGCATTCACTTTGACAAACGGTTGGTTTTTTAGTGGTGAGTTCGCTTGAATGATCTCCGCAATTTTTTCTTTACCGCTACCATTTGGACCGGTTATTAACACTGACACATCAGATTTAGCGATTTGCAGCGCCATATCTATGATTCGCTGCATGGCCACCGACTTATACACAAACCCGCATAAATCCGCACCTTGATTAAACTGTTGGCGTTCTTGTTCAGCCCGTTCAAAGTTTGCAACTTGCTTATGTGCCTCACCAAGCGCAACGAGGTTTGCAATGGTGGTGAGTAACTTTTGATCGTCCCACGGCTTAGCTAGATAGTCTGCCGCTCCGGCTTTTACCAGTTCAACCGCAGTGGTGAGCTCAGTCCAAGCCGTTAATAAGATAATAGGGAGTTTTGCATTTAATGCTTTCAATTGGTGAAATAGCGCAGCCCCCTCCTCTCCTGAGGTGGTGTCTGCACTAAAGTTCATATCTTGGATAACTAGTGCAATTTGCTGAAACGACACCACTTTAATTGCTTCTAACGGTGAGCACGCGGTAACCACTTGATAATCATGCAGCTCTAGTAACAATGACAGCGCATCAAGTACTGCGGGGTTATCATCCACAATTAAGATTTTATCCATATGATTTTATTCTTGTTATTACATGTTGCCACTTACCTATACTAGCACAACTAATACAAGGCAAGTTAGAGTAATGCTAATCAGGCTACTCACACAACCTGATTAGCATAAGGGTTATACACTTCTTGTCGCGATACTCGGTGAAATGTTCGCCGCCTTCTTAGCAGGAAAAATTACTGACGCGATACAAAGCACGATAAGCCCAAGCGCCGTTATCAAAATATAACTTACTTCTAGCGGCGGCACTGAATACAAAGACATTAGCTTTTGTCCTAGGAAAATCGTAGCCACTGTGCCAAGTACTAAGCCAATTGCACAAACAATGAGGTTTTCTACCACAAAGTAACGAACAATTGCAGACTTGCGCGCCCCCAAAGCTCTGCGAGTACCTATCTGTTTAGTACGTTTGCTGATATTAAACTGAGTAAGACCAAATATTCCCAGCGCCGTCACGACGACTAATGCGGTGATGAGCACTAGCAACATTCTTAGCATCAATAAGTCTTTAGAATTGTACTTTCCTTTCACCTCATCAAGCCCTTTAATGCCTGTGATCACACGACTAGGATTTTCTTGAAGCAGCGCCGACTCTATTTTTTTCATTACTTCGCCACGCAAACTCGGATCGGTGCGAACTAAGAAATCTTGAAATCCATTCGCATTCACCATAGGAAAAATAATTAAGCGATCAGCATTTCTAAAACGCGGCCAAGCATTAGTCATACGCTCAACAATCCCCACGACTTTTAACGGGCCACCACCATAATAAATCGTTTCGCCCAATCCTTTACCCTCACCAAATATCTCGTCCGTAAAAGCCTTACTGGCAATAACAACATCAGGTTGCTTAGCGTATTCACTTGAGATCAAGACATCACCAGATGTGAAATCACGGCCTTCTATCAATTTTACGCCCAAGGTACGGATCACTTGTTCATTGGCGTATAAATGCCCCGAGTTTGTATGTTTACCATCGTCTTCAGGGGTTAAGCTGAATCCTGAATTGCTACCTCCTCCTGAAAGCGGAACCGAGCTCACTCCCACGGCTTCTATAACTCCAGGGATACTTTTTAGTATTCTCTCATCAACGATAAGCTGTTGGTTTGCATCTATCTTGTCGTCAAACGACATGACACTGAAGGTAATTATCGACTCTTCAGGATAGCCAGTTGGCTTATTGAGATAGGTGACGCGCTCACTAATAATCGACAGTGAATTGCTGACAATTGCCAACGTCAAGGCAAGTTGTAGGATCGCAAGTACGGCACCGACTTTAGAGCGCAATAACGCATTGATAATAGGTTTTAATTCCAACATGGGACTCTCCTTATTGCCTTATTGCACTTTTAAATAAGTAGCAGGTGATGTTTTACACACTATCCAAGCTGGGTAAAGCCCAGCAAGAATACAAGTCACAATAGCGATGCTCGGCGCTGCTAACAGCATAGAGACATCCATCGTTGCAAGACTTTCGTAGACATGGCTAGTTTTACGGATCCCCCATAAGCCAAGCTGAGCAAAAACTATCCCTATTACTCCCCCCATAAAACCAAGCAACGCCACTTCAACCAAGTGTTGGTAAAACACCTGCGTTTTACTTGCGCCAAGTGCTCTTCTTACGCCAACATCAGGGGCACGTTTAAGAAATTTCGCCAGTAACAATCCAAGAATATTGGCTAAGCAAACAGCAAGGAACATAAAACTTAAACCAATCATGACTTTGTTATCTTCACTGACTACATTATTGTACTCAAGCCACTCAGTGACATTTCGAAGTGAAAATTCTCGTGTTTTACGGTTAAATCTTCCCAAATCTTGTTGGGTTTGGATGTAGTTATCTAGTTGTGTTGCTAACGCTTGTTGTTCTTTTTCATTCTCTAATTCAACCCAAAACTGAGTCCAAAGCATTTCTGAATTCATTTTGTCCGTGAAGTTGTTAATCTCTTCGCGCTTCCAACCATTTGTATTTCCCCAAGTATCAATCTCATAAGCTGCCGCATGACTGAAGGGAATGAAGATACGCTCTGCATCAGCAAACGCGCCATTGTTTAAGTCATACATTTTAACGTTTGGCTGCCACTCCTTAGTTACCCCTACGACTTGATATCTTCGCTGCGCTAAATAAATACTTTCTCCCACCACATCACTGCGGCCAAATAGCTTTTGTGCGATAGTTTCGTCAATAACAACCACAGGTGCAGCATTGTTTGCTTGGCTTTGGCTCCACACTCCACCATACAAAAAATTCAACTCAAACATGGCAAAAAACTCTCGGGTTATTAGCCGTGTCGTTTGCAACATGGGGTTCACTTCGGGGTTGTTTACATGAACCGCAAAACCAGATTTAAACATCGCGACTTTTTTGTCGATGTTTAGCGTTTGATAGAGGTTTTTCGCATCTAAAAATGTCAGCTGAAAGGGTATATCATCCGCTGAATGATAGGTTTCTCCCTCGTCCATCACTTGTAGTTGTACAGCATAGAGTTTGCTGCTTTTACTTGGAATTGGATCGGCAGACATCATGTGATACACAGACAAACTCACCATAGTGACGCCAATACCAATAGCAATGGCCAGCGCCATTAGGCTAGTTGCAAGTGGCGTGGCTTTGAGGCTACGCCACGCTAAATCAAGGTAATGGACAAACATAACTTACGCTCCTACCTGAGATTTCAACGCTTGTGAAGCCGTACCTTTACCTTGATACAAAGTAAAATCCGCAACCTGTCCGTCTACAATTTGGATGTTTCTTGGTGTACGCCTTGCGAGCTCCGGATCGTGGGTAACCATTACTATCGTTGCGCCGTCACGGTTAATTTGTTCTAGTAATTCCATCACCTGACGCGCCATTAAACTATCTAGATTCCCCGTTGGCTCATCGGCGAGTAAAAAGCGAGGCTCACCAGCAAGTGCTCTTGCGATAGCTACACGCTGTTGCTGACCACCGGACAACTGTTGTGGCAAATGTTTTGCGCGGCCAGCAAGGCCAACTTGCTCTAGACAGTTTTCAATTCTGCGCTTGCGCTCAGCTGCCTTGATACCACGATAGCGTAGTGGCACTTCAACATTTTCGTACAAGTTTAAATCTGGGATAAGGTTAAAGCCTTGAAAAATAAAACCGATTTTTTGGTTTCGCAGATCAGCTCTTTGATTGTCGTTGAGCTTACCAACATCAATTCCATCTAGCATATATTGGCCACTAGAGTACCCTTCTAGCATCCCAGCAATATTTAAGAAGGTCGTTTTACCTGAGCCTGAAGGGCCTGTTACCGCGATAAACTCACCTTCATTTACTTGCAGGTTAAAATCTCTGAGTGCGTGTGTTTGCACCATATCAGTTTGGTATACTTTGCCGATATTATTCATAGCTAACATTATTGTTTTCCTTCTTATCTTAATAAGATGCTGGGCGCACGTTCGAATGCGTCGTAACTACTGATGATGATTTGATCGCCTTGCTGTAAACCATTAAGCACTTCAACTTCACTGATGCTTGAGGTACCGGTGGTGATCTCAATTCGCTCAGCGATATCACCACTTAGCTTGTAAGCGATGTGCCCACCTTCACTCATGAAAGCACCACGTTTAACCATTAAGGTGTTTTCTTTGTGTTCTAGTAAAATTCGAGCAGACAAACGTTGATTTTGTCTAATGCCATCAATGTTTTCGTCCGAAAAACGTACTCGAGTGGTGACTTCACGGTTATTTACTTCTGGAGAAATCGCAGATAACACGCCAGAAATATTTTGGTTGCCAATCCTGAGCTCGACGGTCATCCCGAGTCCAAGCTCTGCCGCATAACTTTCAGGAACCTGAAGCTCGGCTTCATAAGCACTTAGGTCAACGAGTTTCATCAACCCCTGATTGGCATTAACAAGCGCATTTTGATCAACTAGTAAATTACCGACTATGCCTGAAACCGGCGCAATCACATCTAAACTTGCAACTTGACGTTTTAATTCCTCAACAATTAAACGTTGCCGCTCAAGCTGATTCTCAACAGATTTAAGTTCAAAGGCCAAGGTATCTTTGCCTAGCGCAACTTCTTGCTCTGCATGATTGAAGTTTAATTTTGCCCGCGCGAGGTCGTCTTGCGCTTCTTCTAAATCAATTTGGCTGATGAGGTTTTTTTGGATAGATAACTGAGCTCGTCGGTCCTCTCTATCTGCCGCTAATAGTTCGACACGAGCGAGATCTAAGGAGCGATTTAACGCCAAGTTTTGACGTCTAACATCTAACTTTTTCCCTTCAAGCTCACCACTCAGTCTTTGCAGCTCCGCTTCTTCTTGTTGGAGCCGGTTGGTTAAAGTTGGACTTTTGACCGTGGCTAGCACTTCACCTTGAGTCACGCTATCACCCGCTTTAACCTGTAAAGAGACATAACCCTGCTCCGGACTGTAAATTTGTGGTGCATTTGCAGCAACGACAAAACCTGTGGCGGCAATATCGCGGGTAAACTCGCCGAAAGTCACGGCTGCAATTTGCACTCTATCTTTGGCCACGGAGCTACTCGCATTGGGTCCACCAAACACGACTTGTGCACTAAGCGCTGCAATAATTACAACACCCGCTAATACAAGACCAAGCTTCTTTTTAGATTTACCAGTTTGGAGCACTTCGTCTTGTCCGCTTGTGTCTTTAATCATAATGATTCTCCTCGAATTAACGAGTCAAATACCGCCACAACCGTTGCTACAGCCAACATCATCAAGGGTGAAATTAAAAAAGCAGTACTTAACCACATAACGTATCTTCTTTATTAGTTTGTATGCAGTAAAAGAGGCGAACTTTGTGCCAAAATTTAAAGCGTTGATTTTATTGATTTATTTTATTTTAGAAGTGGATAAAATATGTCCGCGGACGGAAAAAGTGTCCGCAGCGGACACTCTGTACCTAAAGTTATAGTGCGCTATAGGTGTTAGTCGTCACCTTTTTGCATCTAAATATAGATAACTTGAGGATTGGATAGATAACGAGCTAACTGATTTGTTTAAGCTCAGATTTAATAACTGGAGAGTGTATTAACCAGAATGGAACTCAAATAAGTGGCAAATTTATAGTCGCTCTGGTGCCTTTACCGATAGTAGATTTTATGATCAGTTCACCACCGTGAGATTTAATGATGTTAGATGCGATAGTTAACCCAAGCCCTACATGCTTTTCTGATGCTTTCGTGGTATAAAACGGATCAAATACTTTATGTACCAGCTTATCCGCAATCCCTTCACCACAATCGAAAATATCGATAGAGAGCGTTTGCTCCTCAACTTTCGTGTTGATTTTAATAGCCTTGCGCATTCTACCCGTACTTTCCAAGGCGTTCTTTATGAGGCAGTAAATACTGTGTTCTAGGAGTGCTGGGGCACAGTGCAATTCAAACCGTTCTCCTTTTTCAAATTCAATCAAGCTCAAGTTTGTACCATCCAATTCCAAATTAATCATCACAGAATCCATAATTTGAGAATAGAATTCTACTTGCTGAAACTGAGTTTGATTGCTCTCAAAAAACACACTCAGCTCTTTAACAATCAGTTGAATTCTGTCAAGTCCCGAGTGCATTTCAGCCATCACATCATCACTTTCACTCAAGGCCCAGTTTAGCTGATACTCTTTTTCCAATTCACTCAGCGATTTCGCACATTCAGGCGAGAGTTGCGAATTATTTGCCAAAAATTGCCAAGCTCGATACAACTTAACCAACGAACTTTGTACAAACTCTAAGTTACTTTTCAAGTACGCAAGCGGATTATTAATTTCATGGGCTACACCAGCAGCAAACTGCCCTACCGACGCGAGCTTTTCTGATTGGATCAAGGCTTGCTGCTGTTCGGCAATGCGGTTATACGCCTCTCTTAAGGCATCATTTGATGATTCAAGTTCTTGGGTGCGATGCTTGACCTTTTCTTCTAACCCTTCGTTAAGCTTGGTTAGTTCATCGGTCAACAACTCAAGTCGATTTAAATCTCGATAAGAGCGCAGCGAGCTGGTTAACATAGTGAATAAACGAGATTTGGTGAGGTCAGTTTTATTTTTATAGTCATTGATATCATAGCGCAGCATGACTTCATGCTCCGGCACACTGCCGGGCTGACCAGTACGAAGTACTATTCTTACGTTATGATAACCAAGTTCTTCACGTATGTATTGCGCACATTCTAAACCCGCTTCTTCACTTTCCATGATGACGTCGAGTAAGATCAATGCAACATCATCTCGATTACTTAGTATCTCTATCGCCTCTTTTTTACTAAAGGCATGAAGCAACTCGAGTGGTTTTAATTCAAACCGATAAGCTGTTAACACAAGTTTAGTCACATCATGAACTTCAGGCTCGTCGTCGACGATCAAAACAACCCAGGGAGATGTAGACTCATCTAGGTTTGGCTCATCAGGTTCTGAAACGTTTAAGAAAGATAATGGCTGCTGCTGACTCATTAAAATGACACCCTTACTCCTATTTCTTAAGGATGGTACAAATCCGCAGGTTTACCAAGTTATTCGAATCAAAAAATCGTATAAATATGGGACTATGGTAGGAAAAAATACTGAGTAAAGATTGAACAGAATGTGTACTGCTAAGAAGCGGCTCTTTGCAGTACACTAAATTTGAATTTGCTTATGTGTTTAACGCATCTTTATAGTGTTTTCTGCAAAGAGAAACGTACCTATCGTTACCACCAATCACAACTTGATCGCCATCCGCAATAGCCTTGCCATGCTCATCAGTGCGAAGCACTCGATTTGCTTTGCGACCGCAGTGACAGATGGTTTTTAGCTCAATCAATTTATCTGCCCACGCCAGCAAATATTGCGAGCCTTCGAACAGCTCACCACGAAAATCGGTTCTTAGACCATAACATAATACCGGGATCCGCAGCTCATCGACGATATCCGTCAGTTCTGCGACTTGAGATTTTGTTAGAAACTGACACTCATCCACCAATACACAGTCAATTTTACTCTCGGTATGGGCAGACATCAGTAATACTTTCACATCTGTTTGGCTTTCAAAAACCTGCGCTTCAGCTTCTAAACCGATACGCGAGGCTACTTTGCCTACACCAGCACGGTTATCAATTGCAGCGGTGATAATAAACGGACGCATGCCCCGCTCTCGGTAGTTAAATGCCGACTGCAATAAAGTCGTAGATTTACCGGCATTCATTGCCGAATAGTAAAAATAAAGCTGGGCCATAATAGATATTTCAAAATAAAAATTCGCGCTAGTTTACTGGCTAACGACTAAAAGATCTATTGCTTATCCATTTGGCTAGGTTGTGAATGCAAGTACTCACTATATAAGGTATCGAGGTTAATAAGCTGACTTGCACGCCATACTTTCCAACTTAACTCTGGGTGCTGCTGATAAAACAGTTCAGAAAATGCCATAAAACCAAACGACGTTTCTAAAGGTGGAAAAACGGCTTCTAAGTGGTTAAAGGGGGGTGATAACGTGATTGGCATATTACCGATTTGGCAAAGGCCAATGGTCGCATCAAGTAATTCATTTTCAACCAGTGCAATAGCATGCTCCAACGAGTCGGTTTCGAATATAGAAAAGTGCTTCGGCATACTTTCTCGAATAGCATAGCCACGAGGGACTGCGAGTTCTATTTCTTTGCTCAGGTTTAATGTTACTTTATTCGTTTTGCTTTTGAGTAAACAAGTGCTGATCCGATTAATTGCATATTGCTGAGCAATAGTGCCATCGGGATTCTTTGGATACGCCATTTGCGCTTCTCTAGACGCTCGGTGGCTCGCCACTACAGCATCAACTTTGCCATTTTCCAGCTCATGCAAGCAACGGCTCCATGGCTTTCGAGTGTAAGTGAAGCTCACCTCTTTTACGTGCTCGTCAAGCTGTTGCACTATCTGGATCGTGACACCTGGATTTGCCGATGGCACAGTTTGTCCTGCGCCATGGATAAAAGGTGGAGCATGTTTATCTTCATAACAAAAGCGTACCTCTGTTGCCATACTGGCCCACGAAGTAAAAACGCAAAAGGCGATAAATAAAAGTCTCAACATTCACTCCAAACATGTAGTCAATCGAAATAACAACGATTAACCACTAGTATACTCTATTTTTTGAAGCTCACTCCCTCGTGTTGCAACAACCACTCTTTCGCTTCAAGTCCGCCAGCATATCCTGTTAGTTTGCCATTTGCACCAATAATGCGATGACAAGGCACGATGATACTAATTGGATTTTTGCCGTTAGCAGCGCCAACGGCACGGACAGCATTCTTGTTACCTAAGCGCTGTGCTATCCAACCATAGCTATGCGTTTCACCAAATGGTACTTGTGCCAGCACCTGCCAGACTTGCTTTTGAAAGTGCGTACCATCCACATCAAGTACCACATCAAAGCGCCGACGTTTGCCAGCAAAGTATTCAGTTAACTGTTCTTTTGCCATTTCTGTATGCCGATTTTCCCCTTGCTCGTAGCGCGTTTTTGGAAAAAATCCGACATACCGTAAGCCATCATTGGATGCTTGTATTATCCACTCTCCAGTGGGCGAGGCTAATGTAGTTTCAATCATAATTGTTGCCATAGTTGAAAAGTTAAATAAGAACGAAAAGGAGCACACTTTTCGATATCTATTGTTTTTAAGGATTTTTCCATTGCCTTTTTGACACCCAAATCACCACCCAAGTAAATGTCTGGGTGACTCAATCCGCGCATTTTTGCATAGTCGACGGTCCAAGGGCCTATGCCTTTAATATTTAACCAGTTATCAAGTTCAACATGTTCCGAATCAACATATTGCTCAGTAAAAGCTTTAATAGCCGCTTTTCGTCGCTCAGGCATTTTGAAAAAGGCAAGATCACTATCAAATACAGCCTTAGGCTTAGGGAAATAACGCATGCTATCTTCAGCCACCTCACCAAGTGTTTCAACTAATAAAGCAAGTAAGTTTTTCGCCGCTTGAACACTGATTTGTTGACCCAAAATAGCTCTCATTCCCGCTTCAAACTCACTCCAGATCCCGGGTAATCTAAGCCCCTCTTGTAACGGCAAATCAGGCGCGGCTTCATGAAGGTGAGACTCAATAAAACAGGTGTCCGCATCTAAATCTAACACACGTCTGATCTGCGCAATCATCGGAACTAACAAGGATAAATCGGATAGCGCGATAGCCACTTTAAAGCGATGTTTTTCAGGTTCGATAGTCGCGGTGAAACGCCCTGTTTCACCTTGTATCATCACGGTTCGCCCATAACTATCTTCTGTTAACCACTCGATACCGGGCACAATTCTCATCGCCAAAAACTGCTGCATTTTGTCCCAGTTGTACGGCGGTCGATAGGACAAGTAAATCGCAATGGCAGAGCCTCTACCTGCGTCTTTCCTGAGTTGACTGGGTGATAACTGATACAGCTTTTGAAATGCATCATTAAAGCGTCGCAATGAATTAAACCCGGCGGCAAACGCGACTTGCGTGACAGGAAGGTCACTTTGCTGTAATAGCTGCTTAGCTAAGTCACATTGCTTATAAAGTGCATATTGTTTAGGGCTGGTACCAAAATATTGATTGAATACTTTATTTAAGTAACGGACCGAAATGCCTAACCTATCGGCTAAATCTTCTGTCGAATGACGTATTAAAGCTCCCTCATCGATTAACTTTTTGGCTCTGACTGCGGTTGTTTCCGTGCCAAGCCATGCATAACTACCAGGTGCACTATCGGGACGGCAGCGAATACAAGGTCTAAAGCCTGCTTGCGCAGCATTGTGGGCAAACTGAAAATACTCTACATTTTTTTCTTTTGCAGCAGGTGCTGGACATATTGGCCGACAATAAATGCCGGTGCTCTTAACCGCAACAAAAAACAACCCATCAAATCTAGCATCTCGACTATTCCTAGCTTGAGAACAAACCTCTGGTGTATACATGACTTTCGCTCGTACTTCGTTTTCACTCAGTCTAATAGCTATCACTATAGCAAACTAGCCATTTTTGGTACTCATCCATGTTTGGAGTATTCATGAAAAAAGCCCGCTAGGGGCTTAACTAACTGAGGAAAAGTACTAACCTATTGCTTGATTATATCTGCGCTCGACTTCGGACCAATTAATGACGTTATAAAAAGCCGCGATGTATTCTGGTCGACGATTCTGATATTTGAGGTAATAAGCATGTTCCCACACATCTAAACCCAATATTGGGGTGTGCTGCTCCATGTAGGGACTATCTTGGTTAAGACTACTCGTCACCGCTAACTTGCCATTTTCATCTACAACTAACCATGCCCAGCCACTGCCAAATCGACTGACAGCAGCGTTTGTAAATTCAGTTTTAAAGCTATCAAAACCACCGAGCTCACTTTCTATCGCTTGTTTTAACGGCCCGTCACATAGAGGCGCATAATTTGGAGTCATAATTTGCCAAAACAAACTATGGTTATTGTGCCCGCCGACATGTTCTTGCACTGCTTTTTGTAAGTTTTCAGGTAACGTTTTAATATTTCTCAGCAACGTTTCGGTGTCTTTACCTGCGAACTCCGTCCCCTCTAACGCGGCGTTTGCTTTATTTATATATGTCTGATGATGCAAAGTATGATGGATCTCCATCGTTTTCGCGTCGATATGTGGTTCCAGTGCATCATATGCGTACGGTAACTCAGGTAAGGTATAAGCCATTCGACCTCCAAATGTTAATGTAAAACGCGAGAATGCAGGTGCGTAACCAGCATCGCTTCGTTAATTTGATGAATCAGCTCAGGTAAGTGCGGATAGCGTTTTGCAAAATGGATTAACTCTTGTCGAGTTTTATGCAAATGATGCAAGACGATAGGTGCAAGTTCGTTGTTATATTCAAGGTAGGTTGCATGTATCTTCAGATGGATTGAGATAAGTTGCTGGCACGCTCTATTTGGTTGATCAAGTGCAATAAAGGTGTCAGCTAGATTATGCGCGGATACCACGACAGCAGGTAAACTGTGCGCTATGGCACTCATCACGACACTGTCTTTTTGGCATAATAAAAACTCATCTAAAATACCTGTTGCGAGTGTCAATGCAACTTGATATTCGTCACGAGCACGCAGAAATATTTGCGCTTGATATGCTTGATTACCAGAGAGTATTTTAGCTTGCCAAGGTGACAGCACTGAAGATAACGCGCAAGCTCCGCTGGCGAAGCGATTTGCACTAAGGTCCATGCGATTTTTCATATTCTACCCTATTACCGAACTAGCTTACTTGTGCAAGCAAACCAGTATAAGCTATTGGGGCACTATACGATCACACAAACATTAATGCAAACCATTTTCATTTGTATTTATTTAATTTCTACACACTGATGTGTTACCAAAGAGTCCTCGGTTAATTCAAGTGTGGTATGCGACAATCCAAACCGCGACTGTAACCCCTCTTTTAACCGCACTAGCGTGCTTTGGTCGCTCAAGGACGTAATGATAACTTGCGCCTCTAAAATATATTCATGCTCATTGAGCTGCCAAACATGAATATGGCTTACTGTCTTAACATTCTCTTGAGTCTCAAGGTATTCCTTCACTTCTTGAATATTCATATTATCTGGCGTTGCCTGCATGAGAATTCTAATACTACTTTTACTCAGTTCTACGCCATGGTAAATCACGTACGCGGAGATCAACACAGTGGCGATAAGATCCACCACATACCATTGATATAAGATGATTAATGTTCCAGCCACTATCACCGCAACGGAAGCCGCAGCATCAGAAACATTGTGAATAAATGCCGCACGAATATTTAGGCTGGTTTTTGCACCTGCAGAATAGGTAATAAGCGCTGTGATAACATCGATAACTAACGCCAAGGCCGCGAGCCACACCACTATCCAGCCATCAATTGGCTCTGGATTTAAAAATCGAGAAATCGCCTCAAATAGCAGATAAACCCCAACAACAATGAGTGTCGCGCTATTTATTAACGCCCCGATTATTTCAGCGCGTTGATAGCCATAAGTGAGTTCAAGTGAGGCCGGCTTTCTTGCAACTTTTTGAGCGACTAACGCGATAATAAGCGCACCGGCGTCACTTAAATTATGTAACGCATCAGCAACCAAAGAGAGACTGCCAGAAAGAATGCCACCAACGACCTGCGCGACACTCAGTAGAATATTAACAAATACGGCCCAACCGAGCTTGTTTCCATGATGGTGATGATGTGCATGAGACATACTCAATCCTATTTATTGATCCGAAGAAGGGGCCACTTTCAATGGCCCCCACAGGCATTACGAATTTTTAATTTGCTTTGAGAATAGTGGATAAAGTGCTGGCAATACAAACAAAGTCAGCAAGGTTGACGTTAATAATCCACCAACAATTACACTGGCAAGCGGCCTTTGAATTTCAGCGCCCACTCCTGTCGATAACAGCATAGGAATAAGTCCAAGTGCTGAGGTTATCGCAGTCATAAGCACGGGTCTAAGCCTTGAAATTGCTCCCTCAAAGACACCTGAATGAAGCGATTCTCCCGCAGCCAATCGCTGGTTTATGCTCTCAACCATGACCACACCATTGAGTACCGCGACACCGAATAAGGTGATAAACCCAACCGAGCTTGGGACCGATAGATATTGCCCTGAGATATATAAAGAAAATACCCCACCAATAACCGCAAGCGGCACGTTCACTAAAATAAGCCCAGCCTGAGCCATTGAACCAAATGCAAAGTAAAGCAAGAGTGCTATTAGCGCCAAAGATAGCGGCACCACGATTGCCAAGCGTTTTTGTGCTCGTTGCTGGTTTTCAAATTGACCTCCTATTTCGACACCATAACCTGTTGGTAAGTCAACTTTACTATCAATAGCCGCGCGAATATCACTTACTACACTGCCCATATCCCGACCTTGCACATTAGCTTGGATCACCACTCGACGTTGAACGTCATCTCGCCTTACTTGCGGTGGACCAGATTGATATTCAACATTCGCAACATCAGCCAACCGGATCCACGCCCCTGAACTTGATTGTAAACGTATTTCTTCAATGGTCTGTTTGCTTTGACGGTACTTAGGTGCCAAGCGGACATAAATATCATAGCGTTCGTTACCGTTGATGACCTGCCCCGCTTTACTGCCACCAATGCCATCTTGCACTAATGCCATAACGTCGCCAACAGCTAAACCATAGCGCGATAACGCTTGACGTTTTGGGGTAATGATCAGCTGTGACTCACCAGCTATTTGCTCAAGTTGTACGCCCTCTGTTCCTTCAACTTGCGTTACGGCCGCTTCAATTTCCTTGCCTTTTTTTGCAAGCACAGCTAAGTCTGGGCCAAACAACTTAATCGCCAACTGCGCTTTAACACCTGAGAGTAATTCATCGACACGCGTCGCAATAGGCTGTGAAAAATTAAACAGTAAGCCGGGGTAAGCCGATAGCTTTTGTTCCATCAAAGCTTGTAATTCGTAGCGATTATTTGCGCTTTGCCACTGTGCTACTGGCGCAAGGCCAATATAGATTTCAATGTTATTTACCGGTTCAGGATCACCACCGATCTCCGCTCGACCAATTCTGCTCAGCGCGTAGTTTACTTCAGGAAAAGTGAGCAACATTTTTTCCAGCTCAGGCGCAACATTCAGCGCGGTTTCAAGACTGGCGGAAGGTGCCAGCGTTACCCTTAAGTTGATGGTGCCTTCTTCAAGTTCTGGGACAAACTCGGTACCAATTTTAGTGAACGTAAAACCGGCCGCCGCCATCAATAATATGACCATTGCCATCAACAACTTTTGCCTATGCAACACCCGATTTAACGTCCAGCGGTAGCCTTTTTCTAGCACGACGAGAATAATACTCTCTCGCGCTTTAACACCATGTTTAAATAAGTAGGTCGCAAGTGCTGGGACAATGATAAGGGCAACAAATATCGCCGCAATAACAGCCAAAATAATACTGATTGCCATAGGTTGAAATAGTTTAGCTTCAACCCCTTCAAAACTAAATAACGGGGTGAACACCACTAAGATAATACTGGCAGCAAAAAAGATTGGCCTCGCCACTTCCTTTCCTGCGAGCTCAACAATGAGTCCTACAGAGAAGTCATCGCTTTCCTTTTGCCTTGTTAGGTGTTTAAAGATGTTTTCTACCATCACCACTGAGCCGTCAACTAACATCCCTATCGCGACTGCGATACCGCCTAGCGACATTAAGTTGGCCGATACGCCAAGCCACGCCATAACCACAAGTGCAATGGCAATTGAAATAGGAATTGAAATGAGCACCAGAAAAGTCGCTCTCAGGTTCATTAAAAACAGCGCGAGCACCACAACGATAAAAATAAATGCCAGTGCCAAGGCTTCAACGACTGTTTGTACTGCTTTGCTGATCAGATCCGACTGATCGTAAAACGGCTCAAACCTTACCCCTTCAGGTAATGCTTTATTAATAAGTTCCACGCGGTTGTTAATGCTATCAATGGTTGCTTTGGTGTTTGCTCCCATTCGCTTGAGCACTATACCTGTTACGACTTCACCGAGCTGTTCCACTTCACCAGAGGCACTTTTTCTAGACATCGTCACCGCGCCTTGACGGATTTCTCCACCAATCGATACAGTGGCAACCTGAGCCACAGTCACGACCGTACCATCAATGGTTTTGACGGGCACGTTGGCAATCTCCTGGATCCCCTTCTCCCCACTTTGAAACCAGCCAGTTCCGCGGATCACCAACTGCTCTTGACCGCGCTCTAAATACCAGCCGCCGACATTTTGGTTATTACGCTCGATGGCACTCACTACATCTTGCTGAGTGAGTGCATAAGCCAATAGCTTATTTGGGTCGATATTGACTTGATACTGACGCACATCGCCGCCAAAGGCCAATACATCAGTTACTCCGTCAATTGGCATAATTAACAGCTTGACCACCCAGTCATTGAGACTACGCAAGGCCATTGCATCATATTCAGAGTTCGGCTCGCTCATCAGCATATATTGAAATACTTGACCAAGCCCGGATGTATTTGGCCCCATTTCTGGCGTACCCACACCGCTTGGGATCAACTCCTTTGCAGCTTGGAGGCGCTCAAATACCAACTGTCTGGCAAAATAGATATCGGTGCCTTCCTTAAATACCACCGTAACACCAGATAGACCTGTTTTAGAAATTGAACGCACTTGCTGCACATCAGGCAAGGCATACATCACAGCCTCAATTGGATAGGTGATTAACTGCTCAACCTCTTCCGCTGCCAGTCCCGGCGCTTCAGTATTCACCGCAACCTGCACATTCGTTACATCGGGAAACGCATCTAAGTTGAGTTTTGGAATAGTCACGCTAGCAGTTGCTGTGATAACGAGTAAAAAAAGAATAATTAGAAGCCGATTGTTTACAGACCAATCGATAATTCGATTAAACATGGTAAGGCCCCCTTTAATGGTTATGCGGATCGAAGCCAGCTTTGGCTTGCTCTGAGGCAATAAAGAATGCTCCGGTAACGGCCACGCGCTCACCCACAGCCAAACCGATAACTTCGACCTGAGCGCCAAAGTCTTCACCTAAAGTCACTTCTTTGGGATGGAACTCGCCGGGCGCTTCTTCGATGTACACCACCCAATCACCGTCAGGACTACGACTTAACGCGTCTACAGGTAACGCAATGGTTGGCTCTTTCAATGGTATGATAAAGTTGACGTTAACAAACATCCCTGCGTGTAGCTTGTCGTCACTATTTTCAACCAATAGCCGGATCTGCCGAGTTCGAGTAATGGGGTCTATAGTATGCGCTTCTTGAATAACACGAGCTGCGTATTGCTGATCTTCTATACTAATCAATGCTTTAGAATTAACCTCTAACGAAAGTTGAGAGTTGGGTTGTAAACGGGCCTCCACCCATAGCTCGCTTTCATCAGTGATTGCCATTAAAGTTGTGCCAGAAGCAACATGCTGGCCCTGAGTAAAGGCATCTTGAGTTACCACCCCCTCGCGCTCAGCAACGAGCGTATATTGGCCAAGTTCACTGGCGGGCTTAGTGGCTATTTCTTTAATCTCTTTTTCTGTTACGCCAAGTGCCAATAACTTTGAATAAGCCGAACTAAAATCGGCACTTGCCTGAACACGCTCGCGCTCACTAATGGTTTCTTTGCTCAAGCGTTTCACTCTATCCCACTCTGTTGAAGCCACCAAATACTGCGCTTGGGCCTGCGCCATTGCTTCTGAGAACAAGGTGATAAGTGGGTCGTTAATATTTACCATAGAGCCAAGCGTAGTATGGCGCTTTAACACGATTGAATCGGCTCTTGGCGATACTAAATAGCTGGTATAGCCATTAGCTTTTACTTCTCCTGGTGCAAAATAAAAGCGCGCATGGTTTTCAAGCTTGACTTCTTTGGTCTGAATTCCAGCAAAACGCATTTGCTGCTGTGTTAGTACGATAGCATTTTCTTCCTCTTCATGTTCTTCATGACCGTCGCCGGCATATGCCAGCGAGCTAAAAAGCGCGTTCACCGCGAAATAGATGGAGAAAATTTTAAAGTTTGTCATTCGATACTCTTTTACTCAAGAACGTAAGTTGACGTTCAAAACCGTTAGCTTGTTTAGCGAATTGCACCAAGCATTGCTTTTACAGTGCCAATTTGCGAACAAGAATGCGCTTCTCAAGCAGACGTGGGTTATCTGTAATCAACGTCATCAGCTAAGAAGGAGTAATACCAATCAGTGTTAAAGTAGCTTATTTACTAAATACAATTGGTATAAACGGAGTGGGCAGTATCACTGAAAGCAAAACACATAAGCATAGAACACAGGCCTAGTTGTTTACTCACAAGCACGAATTTGCGCTAAGTTAGATTTATCAATTTACTCATTAACCTAAACTCAGGTTAGTTAAGTCAAATTGAGATCGCGCCTTCAATGATAACCGCTACTTAAGCGATCGGTGGACGATGTGCTTGCTCTACAAAAGCGCGCACTTTGGGGTCTGATTGAGGATAAATTTCGCTATTTGGTCGCATTTCAAAGGGGATAAAAGATTTTAAAATCACTAAATTCAAATGCGTCCCACTGCAATGACCACAGTGGTGGCAATCTTTTGTATGATGTCCGCTGGGGTCTGCTTGCACATCTTCAGCATGGTCGTGAGTATGTTGGAGGTGAGACACTTCAATTTGATGGAAGCTAGATTCAGACGCAAATACACTTACGGATTGCACCGCAAGTAGAAGCATCACAAAAATCAGGATTAGCTTATTCAAATCTACATTTCTCTTTAACACAAAAGATCGTTGTCAATTTACCACCTGCACTTGTCCTGTCAATAGCAGTGCTAAGCTTTAAGTCTTATTTTTTGCTGTCATTACTGATCTCACTCAAAATGAAATAACAATAATTTGCATTGTTAGGCCAAAATATCAACTTAAATGCGAATTATAATCAATATATAACACTATGTTTTATAAAGATTTTTCATTGACACATCATATAAATCCGTTAGACTAGCCGCATATTCACAGTTTGAGGTAACAGCATGCAAGGTAAACAAAAAGTCATCGACGCATTCAATAAGCTATTAGCCAATGAGCTTGCAGCTATCGATCAATATTTCATCCATTCACGTATGTACGAAGATTGGGGTTTGAGCAAACTATACCAACGCCTTGAGCACGAACGTGAAGAAGAAACGACGCATGCAGATTGGTTGATCAAACGCATTCTTTTCTTGGAAGGGGTACCTAACATGACAAAACGTCGTGATCTACTCATCGGCCAAGATGTTAAATCTATGATGGAAAACGACTTAAAACTGGAGCTTGAAGTCGTCGAATGCGTTAAAGAAGCAATCAAAATCTGTGAAGAAGAGCAAGATTACCAATCTCGTGAAACGCTTGAAAAGCTGTTGTTTGATACAGAAGAAGATCATGTTTACTGGCTAGAGCAGCAAATTCGCCTGATTGATCTTATCGGTGCTCCGAATTATATCCAATCTCAGCTTTAATTAAGGACTCTACAAATGAAAGGTGATAGAGAAGTAATCGTAGCGCTTAATAAAGTATTGGCCAATGAGTTAGTGGGAATCAATCAGTACTTTTTGCACGCACGTATGTTTAAAGACTTCGGTTTTAGCCAGTTAGATAAAGCGGATTATAAAGTTTCAATCCAAAAAATGAAAAACGCTGACCGCCTTATCGAGCGAATTTTGTTCTTAGAAGGCCTACCTAATTTACAAGATTTAGGTCGTTTAAAGATTGGTGAAAACAGCGCTGAGATGATTGATTGCAATATGGCATTTGAGCAAGCGTCTTTGGTTGACCTGCAAGCAGCAATTAAGTTGTGTGAAGAAAAGCAAGATTACATTAGCCGTGAAGCGCTAGACAAAATTCAAAATGAGCAAGAAGAGCAAATTGACTGGCTTGAAACTCAGCAGCACCTAATTAAGGTGATGGGAATAGAAAACTACTTACAGTCTCAACTATAAGTATTTAATTGAGGTTGCGTGATAATGTATTGTTACGCAACCTGATCAGTGACATCAACAATAGCAATCAGCTTTTCATTTAAAATTTTCTTCGCACAGTTACAGCACTTTCCGCACTGTTTACCAACAGATAATGTCTGGCTAAGATCACGCATTGAACGAGCACCATTATCTATAGTCTCTGCAATCTTTTTATCTGTAACACCATGACAAATGCATACGTACATAAATGAAAACCAATCTCAAACTCATTAACTGCAAACAAGTCTAATCTAAACGATAACAATTATCAACACATATCTTAGCTATAAATGCGAATTATTTTTCTTTGTAAGCTGCTATAAAGACTTAGTTATTCACGCTTCGTAAAACGTCGTACTCAAGCCGACGTTTATTTCTATAAAATTAAGAAAAATCCAATAAAACTGCTACGCTTAAATTAACTTGATAAGCGTTACTTTAGACATAAGAGTGAGGGTGCTCTTGCATCCAAATAGATTGTTTTATTTGCTACAAATGACAAACCTTAAACATGTATAAATTGTTAAATACATTGCATAAAAACCAAGGTTTAAGTTGATTTCAATCTAGTATTTCCGCTAGACTGCGCGTCACCGCTAACAGTTTTATTAGCGCGGATCAGCTTAGTTTGATTTGGTAACATGTTGTTAAAGGACTAAATAAGATTGGATAGAGAAAGGTCTTTTAATGAAGCAAGCGCTATTGTGTTTTTTTATATTATTTTCTTTGTGTTGCATAGTCGCGCCTAGCCACGCCCATAACTTCGGCCAATATACTTCTCGTTTCTCTGTGGAGGAAGGGTTAAGCCAGTCTGCAATCACTTCTATAACACAAGACAAACATGGTTTCATTTGGATAGGTACTCTGCAAGGACTAAACCGTTATGATGGCAATCAGCTCATTAATATTGCCGCTTCTAAGGGCCTTGATGAACAAGAAATAGTTGGGTTATTCAATATATCGAATGATGAGCTTTTGATCTCTACAGGTGCCAGCGGCGCGTTTTTACTGAATGTTGATGACTATACAATTCAACAAATCTACGACGGTAAACGCCAAGACAGTAACGCAGTTCTAAAACCCATCGCCACAGCTATTGGTCATCGAGAAAATATCATTTTCTCCATTGAAAGCGACCTCTACACATTAGACAGCAATACGTTAAAATCTGAATTACTCACTCACTTCAAACCAAGTAGTTACATTCGCGCCATAAACGTTATTGGTAACTTTGTGATTATTGGTACAACAGAAGGCCTGTTCACTTATTCTCTTGCAACCGGAAATGTAGAGCAAATAAATTACACTGATTCAAAATCAGAACTCAGTCATGATGTTAAATTACTCAAACGCGACCCATCGTTGGGACTGCTTGTTGGTACTGTAGAAGGTTTATATGTCATTCCAGTCAGTAACCAAACACTGGTTGCTTCAAAAAGCTATGAGCTTGTTTCTGAGAAAAATATTTGGGGACACCAAATCACTCCCTATGGCGAGTTTATTGCTACGGAGCATGGACTGTTTCTTAT
This sequence comes from Pseudoalteromonas sp. DY56-GL79, assembly GCF_041414765.1. Taxonomy (NCBI): domain Bacteria; kingdom Pseudomonadati; phylum Pseudomonadota; class Gammaproteobacteria; order Alteromonadales; family Pseudoalteromonadaceae; genus Pseudoalteromonas; species Pseudoalteromonas sp. DY56-GL79. The sequence continues at coordinate 56,535 of NZ_JANHZS010000008.1, forward strand.
TGATAGAAGAAAAAAAACCAGCTCAAAAGTCCTATCCTTAACCGAGGGACAATATCGCCTCACTAATCCCAGTATCACTAAGCTTTACGCAGATAGAAACAACAACCTATGGATGGGTACATATAATGATGGCGCATATTTATGGCCTTCCAGCTCGCTACGTTTTACCACATTCATCAGTACTCAAGACAGATTTGCCAATAACAATATCTGGTCAATTCATCCTACCAGCCAAAATACGGTGCTCCTTGGTACAGATAACGGCATTAACGAGTTTGATTTAAGCACTCGGCAATTGAAATCTAGCTACCTGCAAAATAGAGATGCAAAAGCACTATACGGAGCAGATGCCGTATTCTCTATTTTTGATTCTTCACATTTCGACGAAAATACCTTTCTAATCCAAACAACTCAAGAGACCGCGCTATTTAACATCGACACCAAACAGCTAAGCCCAATTACGCTTGAAAGTGGTGACAAACTTGAGCCATATAGTTGGGGTATCGCTAAGTATTCAGAAAGCAAGTTTCCATTTATCAATAGCAATGGATTTTACGAATATGATGCAGCCACCAATACGGTACGCGCATTAGAGGGATTATCAAAACAGCTGGCAGCGGCACAAAGCTTTTTGATCCTGCCACCTTTGGATGCGACCGATGATGAATATTGGATAAGTACGGATATCAGTTTGGTCAAATATAATGAGTCAACAGATACCCTAACAACGATTTACAACAAATCGGATAAATACTTGGTCTCAGCCGTTAATAGTTGGGTAGTAGATAGAGCAGGAACGCTATGGTTGGCAACCTCAACCGAAGGTCTTGTCGGGATCAATAAAGATACTTACGCCGAAGAATACAAGCTAACGACTGAACAAGGTTTGATGAGTAATGCTATCTACAACCTCCTGTTAGATAGAGATGGAATGATTTGGGCCAGCAGTCAACGCGGCATGTTTAGATTTGACCCAATAAATAAAGTCTTGGAAACCTTCGGAACGAATCAAGGTCTGCCGACGCTCGAGTTTAACGGCGGCGCTGCAGCAGCACTTGAATCTGGTAAGCTGATGTTCGGCACAGTAAACGGCTCTATTACTTTCGATCCGGAGCAGTTTTCAGATAGTGCTGTTAAGCGCCGCCCACTACTGATCACCCAAATGGATATCTTAAGCAGAGATCAAACCTACTTAGCCCCTGACGCAATTTTGCAAGCACTTGATTTTAAGTTTGACGACATGGGCATAGAGCTACAGTTTTCTGACTTTGACTTCAATGCCGATCATCACATTCAATACCAAGCTTCTTTACATGGCCCAAGTGCACTGACGTTTTCAAGCTTAAAACGAAATAAAGTTTTTCTAAATCAATTACTCCCTGGTGATTATCAGTTAATCATTGCACCGCGTTCACTTGACAGTGAAGACCTTAGCAACGCACTCAACTTGCGCTTTAATGTTGCCCACTCTCCTTGGCGCTCGCCTTTTGCATTAAGCTTATACAGTCTAAGTGCATTCGCGCTGATATTGCTCATCATTATTAAGCACAAACAAAAACAACGTCAGCTTGAAACGGCACTTAGAGCCGTTACGCATGCGGGAAGACAGACAAAACTGGCGTTGAAATCAACCAAAAGCGGTGTTTGGTCGGCGGATCTCGCTGCACGCCAGATCACACAACAGCGGGCCGAAGCGCTGGGCTTTGAGAGCGATACCATGACGCTGCAAGAGCACTATAACGCCATTCACCCGGATGATAGAGAACTCGTCGAGCGTGCTTGGAAGAAATTTATTTCTAACCCAACTAAAGAGCAGCTCTCCCTATCTTATCGACTGCGCTGCGCAGACAATAATTGGCATTGGTTTCACGACTTTGGCCAAGTCGCAGAATTTGACTCACAAGGTAAAGCCACTGAACTGCACGGCATTTATACCAATGTAACCACGCAAAAAGCGAACCAGATGCGCGCAAATATGCTGGGCGAGGCCTTCAGCCAAGTGAACGATTGGATTTTGATTTTAGACCCTAATTTACAACCCATTTCAGTCAATAGTAGCTTCTGTAGAGCGTTTCAACTGCAGGAAAACGAAGCGTTAAACGACTTAACGACTGAGCGTTTTGTTAATGCTATCGGGCAAAAGAAGTTCCACGGTTTAATTGCAAATTTAAAATCTCTTGGACCGAATCAATATCTAAGACAGGAAGTTCAAGTTACAGACGGCTGGGATAAAGTGCACCCAGTTCAACTTAGTATTAGCGCGGTTTCCAAAGACAATGTGAACCTCCAATACTTCGTGGTCGTTGTTACCGATCTGACAGAGCAGAAAAAAGCCGAGAATGAACTTAGATATCTCGCCAATTTCGACGCTTTGACGGAGCTACCAAATCGCAGCTTAATGCTACAGCATATTGAATTTGCACTGTTTAACGCAAACAATACACAGCAAAGCTGCGCCCTGCTATTTATTGATTTAGATAAATTTAAACCAATCAATGATGCCTACGGACACCATATCGGCGATAAATTACTGGTCGCGATAACTAAGCGGATCAAAGAGCAAATTAACAATAACTGTATCTTAGCAAGACAGAGCGGCGATGAGTTTCTCGTGCTAATTAAGTCCTTCCCTAGTATCGAATATGTGAGTGAAGTAGTTACCCGCTTAGTGAAGCACATACCCGAACGTATTGAAATTGATGGGATCACCATGAGTGTATCTGCCAGTATTGGCGTTGCGGTTTATCCATTCGATGCACCGGATTCAGAATCCTTGATCCGTAACGCGGATATCGCCATGATCCATGCAAAGCAGTCGGGAAGAAATGCATTCAAGTTCTTTACTGAGTCAATGAATGAAGAGATCAGTAAAAAGCTTCGGTTAGAAACCGCAATGAAAACGGCGGTTAAAGACGGTGAGTTTTTCAATCACTATCAGCCGATCATCAATACCACAACAGGTCAGCTTGCAGGCGTCGAATTACTTATGCGCTGGCGCAATAATGACATGCCAATTCCTCCATGCGATTTTATTCCAATAGCAGAAGAAAGCGGTTTGATTGAAACCTTGACTGAACAAGCGCTTATCAGAGCCTTGATAGAATTGCGTCCATTGTTTAAACAAGAACCCGACTTTTATTTATCTCTTAATTTAAGCGCAGTTCATATTTTACGCTCAGACATTGCGCACCAATTCACTGAGATTTTAAAAGCGCATGGTCTCACTAATCGGTGTTTAAGACTTGAAATCACCGAGTCAATCTTTATGTCTGATATGGTTAAGGCTCGGGCAACTATCAACGAAATGAAACGGGCTGACTTTGTATTGCTACTCGATGACTTCGGCACCGGCTTTTCGTCACTTACGTATCTGAATGAGTTCCCTCTTGATATCATAAAAATTGATCAAGGGTTTGTACGTAACATGAGCGCAAAACCCGCGAATAAATCTATCATTAGAACCATTTATTTACTGGCACAAAGCTTAAACATGAAGTGTATTGCAGAAGGTGTCGAGACAGAATCTCAGCTTAATTACCTAAGAGACGTAGGCTGTGAATATATGCAAGGCTATCACTTCGCAAAGCCTATGGCGATTGACGATTTACTGGCATTTTACGAGCAGCATGAACGCTCAAGAGCTTGATCTCGGGCTTAATACTTTAATGTTGTGACTGCAGGCCAACCTAAGCGTTAGCCCTTATCTAGCGTTTCACTATCAGGCAATTCTGAGCGCTGCCATTCACTAAGTTTTTGATAGAGTTCATTAATATCAATGGGTTTTGCAATAAAATCATCCATGCCCGCCTGGATACATTTTTGTTTATCTTCCTCGTAGGCGTTGGCTGTTATCGCAATAATATGTGGATTACCATAAATATTTGGCTCGTTTCTGATTGCTTTGGTACAAGCAAAACCATCCATATTCGGCATTTGGCAATCCATTAAAACCAAGGCATAGTTCTTCGCCTTCATCGCTACTAAAGCTTCGACTCCGTCGTCCACTTTGTCTAACAAGCAATGGGTTTTCTCGAGCAACTTACCAACAACCACTTGGTTAATTTTATTGTCTTCTACCAATAGAATATCAAGGCCGTTGAAATCAGGTGCCCCAACTTCTTTTTGTTCTCTCTTGACGCCCTGTCCTTTTGAGGCCGGAATATCTACATAGAATTGACTACCAAGCCCAAGCTCACTGTGAATCCTTATCTCACCATGCATCGCTTCAACTAGTTTTTTAGAAATGGCTAAGCCAAGTCCAGTACCACCAAACTTTCTTGTGGTTGAAAGATCTGCTTGAGTAAACTCATGAAATAACGTTTCCTGCTGCGCTTTTGAAATGCCGATCCCAGTGTCAGCGACGGTAAACTTTAATATCCCACTGTCATAATGGACGGAGAATGTGATCTGGCCTTTGTTGGTAAACTTTCCAGCATTGCTGAGTAAATTATTTACCACTTGTGATACACGTAGTTCATCTAACTCAAGGTATGTAGGTAGTTCCGTCCCCTTTTCGTACTTAAACTCAACGCCATATCTGACATTGGAAATTTTAAAAATGCTGACCAAACTGTCGAGCATTTCTTGCAAGTTCACAACTCGACGTTCTATTTTCAAAGCACCCGCCTCAATTTTAGAATAATCCAAAATATCATTGAGGATAAGCATTAGATTCTTTGCCGATTGCCGTATGATTGTTATTTGGTCTGCCATCTCATTGCTAAGGCTTTGCTCTCTGATTAAGCTATCCGACATACCGATAATTCCATTTAACGGCGTTCTAATTTCATGGCTCATATTGGCGAGGAATCGGCTCTTGGAATGGTTGGCGGCGTTAGCGGCTTCAACGGCTTTGGTTAGCTCTTCCGTTTTCTCAGCGACTTGCTGCTCTAACTCACGATTGAAGTCGGTAAGCTTGCGGTTAAGTCTTTCGTTTTCTAAGCTGGCTTGGTTTTGTTTTGTAAAACTCAGTGTTAGCTTGAAAGCCAACTGATTGAACTGCTGCTGCAACTCAATTATTTCTAGAAAGCTGCTATCTGCATTGGCCGAATTTTCGATTAAAGTTGAAGGTTCGTAAGCACGAATATCATGACTGAGCGCCACAATTGGACGCACCAACAATCGCGTGAGCTGACGGACAAAAATAGAGCTCAATACAATAATCGCAAGCGCAAGTCCCAATGCATCTGACCAAGCTTCAGCAGCAACTAAGTTAAGATATTTACGGTCAAGCATAGTGATAACTGACCATTCATATTGTTTAGATACCGCAGTTTGTTTAAATAAGATCTGCTCAGTCGAGTCTTCAAAAGTTGAGGATTCCTTATCAAATAGGGCTTGCAACACCACATCACTTGGCATATCTAGGGTTTTAAATTCGGTCTTTAACGAGCTATAGACAACCCTTTTATGTTTATCCAACACAATCAAATTGGCATCTTCAGCAAGAATTTTTGGAATAAAGCGTTCAAACGAGCCAAATATTAAAGACCCTTCCACAATCCCTTTAAACTCTTCGGCGATAAAGATTGGTGCTGAAATTGCTACGATAGGTGCTTCATCAAAACCTCGTCCTTGAAATATGCCCGACACAAATCCTTCGGGGTATTCAGGTGCTTTAATAAAATAATCTCTATCAGATACATTGGCATTTGTTCCCTTCATCGTATCAGCAAAATGCTGCGGATAAAGGTGAGTAACATTAGCATCTTTGTCCGCGACAATCGCGGTTCTAAAATTTGCATGAGTTTTTAGCAAACGCTCGATAACATAGTCGGCATCAATCCCTAAGGATACATCTGTTGCGGATATCACCATCGCGCGACGATATGCATCAAGGTAGTCATCAATTTGAGCGACAATTGAACCTGAGGCTTCTTCAAGCTGTGTTTTTATCTCAGCTTCAATTCTTTTATAGTAATTGTTTGTCAATACAACGGTTGTCATCAATACAACCAAAACGATAACAAGGTTGACGGTAGAATTTAGAATTTGATTGAGCGGCATCCCTTGCCACTTGCTGCGTGTAAAGAAAAAGCTCAGCAAATCAACCACAGCGAGGCAAATACCAGCATTGATTAGGTATTTAGCCAGTGCAGTGAATATAACGAGTAACGGCAGTTCGAGGGCAAAGTAGCCAAAAATAAATAAGGCAGGTAAACCCAGCAAAATCCAATAAACGATACCCCGAACAAAAAATGGCTTAGCGAAACGGACACAAACAAAGTGAAGCCACAACACTTCGAAGAAAAAAACCACAGAGGGCCAAGCATGCTCCCATCGATACCAAATAAAGCCGGCACCAATAAACACAGCTATAATGGCATAGCGCCATCCGCATAGTAGCAGGATAAATAGAACAAACAGCTGGCCAAAAAGAAACTCTGAGCTATCCAAAAACCAAATTGGCAACAGATTGGCCAGCCCGCCTAGTACACCTAAGACTAAAGTTATGATGAGCGCTTGCTTTTGATTCAAATGTTACACCACCGGTTTGTGATACTGCCTATGTATAACAATAAAAAATATTTTTAAACCTGCCAAGCTAGTGCAACAAATAACTAAAAAATATATCACACATTAGGGTCTATTGTTCCTAATGATGAGGGCAGTCATGGCTCTCTATTTGTAGCACACTACTCAGTACATTAAAGGACTTCTTCAACGCTTCTTCTACTTCCACGCGACACGCTGAATCATGAGATTCTATAGTGCAGTGATGCTTTAATACTACATGTGCACCAACGACAACCGCCCCATCAATTTTGCTAACCGTAATATTATGGGCGCTTTCAACATGCTCGGTAGACACAATCGTTCTCTCAACTTCTTGAACCGTAGGCAAAACTTCTGGAGGTGTAGCAAGCCCTTTAAGGCAAGCAACTATCACCTTAATACCTGTAAATAATACAAAGACGGAAATCAGCATGCTCGAGAGAATATCAACCACCTCCCAGCCTGTGAGGTGTATGATCACACCTGCGATAAATGTCGATATGGTGGAAAGTAAATCAAAAAATGAGTGCAAGAAAACAGCATAGACGTTAATACTGTCTTTACGGCCTTTGTACAACACCCAAGCGGAAGCGCCGTGAAATAAAAACCCAATTGCAGCAATCATAGACATTAAATAGCTGTTCACCTCTAGATCGTGACCGCCCGCATGATGAGACAACCGCTCACTCCCTTCGAGTAAAATAATTACCGCAATTGAAAGGTAGAGGATGCCATTGATAAGCCCGCCAGTATATTCAGCCCGTTTGTAACCATCGTTATATGTTTTAGCAAGATAAACGGCCACACTTGACGCTATCAACGCGATAAACAAAGAACTATTGTGCACAAACAAGTGTCCAGCATCAGCCAATACTGCGAGAGAATTAGCGTAATAAGCACCAATAACTTGAATGATCATAAAAGAGCAAGTGATTGCGAGCGCAATCAGTAGTCTCCGGCGAGAAGCTTGATGCGTAGTGATATCTGTCATGAAATGAGTCGTGTACCTAATTAAATATAAGATGCTACGTACAACCACAACATAAGATGAAGCCATTTGACTAAATGCACCTCACCTTATCTTATCTTTTATACCGTGTAGGAAAAAGCCGTGATTCAAAAATACAGAAATAGATCTAGAAATATACGTAGTTAACCTGAGCTTAGGATAATTAATGCCTTTCTAGCAGCCAGTTTTAGCGCTAACTGCGTTGAATTCACTTCCAATAGCCAGCTATTAGTGCGCAAATTCGCCTAGTTATCACCAAAACTCTCTGGCTAGATAAAGAAGTAATTTAATGTTACTTTAGAAGCAATGAGTTACCTCATTCCTTATCCAAACCTCAGGTTAGTTATCGTTTAAACATTGCCCTAAATGGCAATGATATACAGTCTCAATTGTAACGTTTCCACGAGCTAAATGCACTAATATTTGCGACTATAACGGCCGACTTTATGGAAAATTTTAGCCTTTATCGTTTTTACTTGCGCAAAAGTACAATTAGATTTTCTCCAGTTGAGTCACAACGTCGTTTGCAATTTGCCTTAGTATTTCACAGTCAGCTTCACTCAACTCTCGGGGCTCTAAGTCGATAACACACACGGTTCCAATGCGAAAGCCGCTGGACAATATGATAGGCGCACCAGCATAAAATCGAATATGTGGGGCATTTAACACCAAAGGGTTATCCATAAAGCGAGGATCTTCGAGCGTATCAGAAACTACAAATACCGTGTCTTCTAATATTGCATGGCCGCAAAATGAAACGTCGCGAGACGTTTGCTCAGCATCCAGTCCAAAGCGAGATTTGAACCATTGCCTGTCCTTGTCAACAAGACTTACCAATGCAATTGGAGCATCAAAGACATGGGCAGTAAATTGAGTAATTCGATCCAATTCAAGTGTTGGTTTTGTATCTAGTATCGCAAGCTCCCTAAGCGCATGTAATCTGGCATGTTCGTTTTCAGGTAACTCAGGGATTTTCATAATCTACTTAATTAGACAGTGTTTATATTTCTACTATAGTTTGTTTTGTGGGATAACGCAGGTGGCAAATGTGAGCAAGTATCTTAAAATAATCGCCCTAACCCTTTTTTCCCTAGTCTGCTTGAGTGGCTTTTACCTCGAGATTAATGAGTTTAATAAAAATCGTGTGGTTAACCAGAGTCTGACTCTATATTACAATAACCTTTCCGCCCTAGATAAAGCGATTGAAGTGATCTTTAGTCTGCAACGTGAACGCGGCATGTCCACGGGGTTTAAGTCCGAAAGAGAACATGACGCACGGCTACTTGCATATTATCGGGAGACGGACGAAAAAATAATAAAACTCACTGCTGAAAAACTTACGAGTATTAATAACTTCGATCAGTTTCAGTTGACCATAAAAGACGATATACAAACACTAAGAAAACTCAATCGGCAAGCCGGTGTCGACCACGAACAACTATTTCTTCGCTACACAATTTTGATAAATCACTTAATCGATACAGTCTGAACCATACAAACTGAGCAGTCCTTCATCCATAATTTTGGTAGCAATGAGGACAAAACACAGTACCAGAATATTCATGCACTTATCAGAGCGATAGAGTTAGGGGGCAGACTCAGAGCTAAGGTCAGCCGGTACCTAACGGCAGATGAAGAGGCCACTAAATTAAGCGCAATGAGAAGCGCGTTACAATACTACGCCACCCATGCCACACTGATGGACAGTCTCAAAGATAATCGAAATACCGTACAGCTATATAATGCCGCTACGACGTCTAGAGAATATGACTATGTAACCTCAGCCCTAAATCGCTTTAGCCGTGGAGTTGAAGCCAACCTACCACACTATGTGTGGTGGGATAACAGTACTGCCTATTTGAACCTGCTCGCTAGTGGCAGTCTGAATCTACTTGAATATATGAAAGAGTCTGCTTCTGCATCCATGCAAAAGTCACAAGAGCGAGCTCAAACCTCACTCATTATCTCACTAACGATTGCACTTCTTTATCTTATTTTAATTTGTCTATTGATTAGAGCGTTTACCGAATTAAAAAGATATAAAACGGCACCGCTTAGAACACAAACTGCACAGCTCATCGTGATATTTTCGTCAGTACTTGCTGTGTTATTTGTGGAACATTTTGCAAGTCAGAAGCAGCTATTATATCTCACAGAAGTGCAAACACTTAGGCAGCTAAATAACCAATCATTGGAGCGTATAAACCACCTTAAAACGCTATGGTACAAGCCGCATATCGAAAAACTTAGATATGCGAGTATTAGCACCGATGCAAGTCTCGTTATACCTTCTCAGTTACAGACACTAGCAGTTAATAATCTAAATAATACTCAGTATGTAGACAAAAGCCAGATCGCGTCGTTTTATTCTCAATATCAAGAAAGTTTGCACCGTGGAGGGGTAGTTACACAAATCATAAGGGGTAATGATGGTCACCGTATATTGATTATGACGGGTCTTGGGCTATCCGATAAGGGGCTGACGCAAACACTGTATTGGTACGAAGCTCAACTAGATGTGTTACTTGGCAGCCTAGAACTCAGTCTTGATACTCGTCTAGAAAACGCATCAGGTTACTACACTAAGCAGGAAGTCGAAGCGATTAAAATTAGCGGAACACATACTCCATTAAGCCAATTACTGCTTACTAATAATCTTGACCAAACCGACTTTCTAAGTGCAAAAATCTGGGATCAGGAGCTTCAAGTGGGTACCTATGCCTATTCACGTGAAGCATTTAATCAAGATCTCTTCTACACTATAGAAATTAAGTTTATCTGGCAGGTGTTGTCATTAGTTGCATTTTGCTTATTTGGTTTAGCAGTTAGCTATCGCGCCCAACAAAAAGCAAAATTAGACAAGCAAGCTGCAAAAGACGCTATCCAAAAGCGCCAAACTTTATTGAACTCATCTGAGAAGCTTGCCGCCATCGGCAGTTTTGAGGTGGCTGTTGGACAACACCTAGCACATACCTCTGAAGGCTTTAGGACGCTGTTTAACTTAACTCCCGAACTTGAGTACCATAATTTAAAACCAATTATAAAATTGCTCGATAGTGACAATAGGAAGAAGTTGCAATCAAACTTACGTTCCTTAACTCACGATCAATCTAGTGAACTTCAATTGACAATAAGAGACGAGTCTTCAACTAGATATCTAAATGTAATTCTCAATTTAAAATACTACTCAAGTGAAAATTCGCAGTTTGTTGTCGGGGTTGTAAAAGATGTAACGAATCAAGTTAATGAAAGCAATCGCCAAAAGAGAATACAAAAGGAACTCGTCGCTGCGAGAAAAGAGGCCCTAGAAAAAATGCATGAAGCTGATGTGGAAAGAATGTCAGCGCAGCATTTACTTAAAGTCCAAAAGTCGACAGAAAAGCTGCTTCAAGAAGCCATTGATTCATTTCCAGCATTTATCCTGCTAATTGATGAAGACCAGCATATAGCCATGCTGAATCAGTTTAACGAACACATCAAAAGAACTGATCACAACGAATACCAATTCATGGGAAGCTCTCTCAACAAAGGCTCTGACGTTATAGCATTCATTACCCAGCTTCCAATGACAGACAATAGCGAATTACTGTCCATGTTAGAAGAGGCAAAAGACAAAGAACAATATCAAGCACTAACGACGTGCCAGTATGTCAGTGAAGATATCCTGCACTGGTTCAACGTGTTAGTGAAAAACATCACCACAGATTCAGGGAAATACACTCTCATCTACCAGAATGATATCACTAAAAGTATCAACTTTTCTGCAGAGCTTGAGCAAGCTCGCATAAAAGCAGAGCAAGCAAGTGAAGCAAAGTCTCGTTTCCTAGCAACAATGAGTCATGAGATAAGAACGCCAATGAACGGCGTGGTAGGCATGCTGGATATTCTTGCCCAATCTAACCTTGATCATGAGCAATCTCACCTCACCAAAGTCGCAAAAAGTTCAGCATTGGTGCTACTTCGAATAATTAACGACATATTAGACTTTTCAAAAATCGAAGCTGGAAAAATGCAACTTGAATCAACACCATTTAGCTGGCAAGAAATCATTAAAGAACTCGCTGAGCTCCTTGCATATCAAGCGGACTCTAAAAAGCTAAAGCTTGCCTTTTATCTTTCGCCACAGTTACCGAATTGGCAATTAGGGGATCCGGTTAGACTACGCCAAATTTTATTAAACCTAATCGGTAACGCGTTAAAATTCACCAAAACTACCGCCACAGCCTCCGGTTTTGTAGAAGTGACGATTGGGCGCTCTCCCGATAATGGTTATATGGAAATTAGCGTGAAAGACAATGGTAAAGGTATGTCCGAAGAACAACTAGAAAACCTTTTTAAACCATTTGTTCAAGCAGATAGCAGTATCCAACGTCAATATGGCGGTACCGGGCTGGGCCTTTCCATTACCCACAAGCTTGTTGCCATGATGGAGGGGGAAATTGACTGTAGGAGCTTAGAGGGTTTCGGCAGCAACTTTATTGTTACCCTGCCATACTGTGAAGTACCAAAACAGACCAGTGAAATTGGCTTAACGTTAGACAGACTAAAAATTGCCGTAGTGGGCGACGAGGACAAATTTGAAAAGGACCTCCAAAATCAACTACGCATCTATGAAGCCCAATGTGAAATATTCCCTCGAGAACTGTTTAATGCGCAACTAATTGATAGTCAACAATTTGATTATCTCGTTATCACTGCAGAAGCCTTCCAACAACTCACTACAGAAGGAAAAGAAGTTTTCATCGCGGAAAGCGAGTGCAAGTATATTTTGCTAGACAATAATCAGGATAAGCTTCCGCATGCAAATAATATCAACGTCTCAAACCTCGCACTATATCCATATTACGCTTATAAAGTTGTTTCACACATTGCGACGTTAGAAGGGTTAATTGACAGTGAATCAACAAGCGACGACAGCGAGACTAAATCTAAAACGCTGCCCACAATTAGTGATGCCCAAGCACTTAACAAGCTTATCTTAGTCATTGAGGACAATGTTTATAACCAGGATTTATTCAAAAGACAGTTAGCACTGTTAGGCTATCAATGCATTATTGCCGACAATGGTAAAGTTGCCTTGCAGCTACTCGAACAATATCACTTTTCGCTTATTATTTCAGACTGCCATATGCCAGTGATGGATGGCTATGAATTCACAAAACAGCGTCGCGAGCATGAACGCGAGCGTAACCTAGAACACATTCCTATCATTGCAGCTACAGCTAATGCGTTAGACGGTGAGAAAGATATTTGTTTTAACGCCGGGATGGACGATTACATTGCAAAGCCCATTGTCTTGCAAAAATTAAACAAAAAGCTAAAAAAATGGTTTTCAAGCAACATTCCAACAAACAGCCAAGAAGCGGAGAATCCTCCCTCACTGATTGAGGAACTAGATGCGCCAACCAGACATATCGATTTGGTGATACTCAGTGAATATGTAGGTACAGATAAAGAGCTACAGAGTATTTTCTTAAGAAGCTTTGTTGACGACACAAAAAAACTGTTACAAGGGGTAGACCTAGAACATCCTGAAAGTGTCAAGAATATTGCACATCAAGGGAAAACCTCGGCAAAAGCAGTCGGCGCAACACAACTCTCTGAAAAAATGGCAGAACTTGAGCATGCAGCAAGTGAAGGTAAGCACATAAAAATTGAAAATTTATTGAATCAATGTTTGATGCTTTTTGATAATGCACAAGCTGAAATCGCTTCTATACTTAATGTGGAAGATCTAACGTAACACGTGCTAAAACTCAGGCCTAGTATGTATGATAAATGAAAAGCACCTTATTATTGCGATTGATGATAGCGAGCTTATTCTTACGCAATTGCAATTGTTGATTTCTAACCAGACACCATGCACTTTTAAAGGGTTTAACAGCGGCCTGTCTGCATTAGGAAGTCAAGAGCTCCATCAAGCTTCCCTTATTTTGCTTGATATCAACATGCCGCAAATGGATGGTGTAGAAATATTGCGGAAATTCGCCGAATTAAGCATCCAAGCACCTATCGCATTACTAAGTGGCGAAAAAGGCCTATTCATCAAAAATACTGCAGCACTGGCTGAGCTTCATGGCCTCACCATTATATCTAGTTTAGAAAAGCCACTCTCTGCAACCAAACTAAAAGAACTTTACAGTCAGCTCCAGTCTCAAAATACATCCACTAAGTCCCAACACGCACTACAAAACTATAGTAAAGATGAGATCTATGAGGGGTTATTGCGAGAAGAGTTTTGTGCTTATTTCCAACCAAAAGTCGCCAGTCCATCCGGTGCAATTATTGGCGCAGAAGTACTTGCAAGGTGGCATCATAATACCGATGGCACAGTGCCACCTTCACAGTTTATCGCGACAATGGAAGAGCATAATCTTATTCATTTGCTTTCATATAGTTTGTTAAAACAAACCTTGTCCTTGCTTAGCTATAATCGAGATATTCTTAAAGCGCTTCAGTTCAGTATTAATTTGAGCGTTAAAGAGCTAGAAGACATAAAACTCCCAGAAAAACTCGAGTTCATTTGCGAAGAGTATTGCACACCCACCTCTCAAATCACTTTAGAGCTAACTGAAAGTCACTTGTTGGAAAACATCAAGCGCGCGCTTGATGTTTTGCTGCGTTTAAAACTTAAAGGCTTTAAGCTGTCTATTGACGATTTTGGTACTGGATATTCTTCTATTAAGCAACTTAACGAGTTGCCGTTTGATGAACTCAAAATCGATAGATGCTTCGTTGATGGCTGTTCAACGCAACCCAACAAACGCGTCATTATCGCGAGCACCTGTGAGATGGCTCACCAACTTGGACTAGAAGTCGTCGCTGAGGGTGTCGAAGAGGTTGAAGATCTCGTCGTTGTACAGAGCTACGAAGTAGAATCAGTTCAAGGCTATTATTACTATCCACCGTGTACGCCATCAGAGTTTTTGCAAACTGTCTCAGAATCCGCATTGCAAAAGTCTCATTCTAGTAAATAATTAAAATTAATGGGCTGTGTTGTACTCTCATAGTCAGAGGGAATCTATGCATAAAAAAGACGTTGAACACGCACAACGACATCCAAAAGTGATTATTATTTGCGACGATCCAGCTGAAATGACTGGCGTTGTCGATATTGTTGCTTCTCAAGTCAATGAATACCGTACTCTCACTAGTCATAAAGAAGTAGCAGAGGTGCTAACTGAGTCTCCACCTGGTGTCATCGTTATTGCTCGAAAAACGGTAGCAAAAAGTGTCGAAATCTATAGCTTGCTCGCTAAGCACGGCCTACTTAACTATGCTCATGAGAATATTTTGCTGTGTGAAAATAAAGAATCAGGCGTGGCCTTTCGGTGTTGTATGAAAGGTATTTTTACCGATTATTTTGTCTACAAACCTATGTATGAGAACTACCGATTTCGTATGATCCTACATAATGCCTTGGTTCGCACAGAAGGTACATCTGAAGTTGCCAAAATCAGAGAGGAACATTTTGGTCGCATAGATGACAAGCTAAAGCAATTGATTGATGATGCAGCCTTGTATCACCAAAAAGCGGATGAGACGCTACAAACGGTAAGACGTAATCTCGATAATGAAAAAGGGATTAATAAAGTTCAAGATGACTTGCTAAATGAATTAAAACAAAAACATTTATCACCACTGTTGGATGAATTAGAACATCAGCTTGCCGAGAGTGTTCATGAATTAACGAAGCGATTAAAAGACAAACAATTCTCTATCGCTGAGCTTACTGCATTGCTGAGCGAAAAAGACAACTCTAAGTGCGCGCAATTAGCGCAAAATGTATTGCCAGTAGGTGATACCGGTGAGGTTGATGTCAGCGAGCCAAAAGCGCTTGAAACCAAGCAGGAAGAAGTAAAAATAATGGTGGTGGAAGACAACGAAATTTATCGAGAAATGATAGCCAAGATCCTACGTGATGAGGGGTATAAAGTAGATTGTGAAACCAGTGGGTTAGGTGCTATAAAAACATTGAGAAAGCATAAGTTCACCATGGTATTTATGGATTTATTTATGCCAGAGCTTGATGGCTACAATACAACCAAAAATATTCGCAATATTCCACATTGTAAAAAACTTCCTATCATTGCGCTAACTAGCAATAAAAACAAAGATATAATCAGAAAGTGGGCGTCTTTGGGGCTCACAGGGTACATCACCAAACCGTCTACCAAATCATCTATTTTAAAAGCTGTGGAAAAAGCACTTACGGAAAACCAATAAGTTGCGTAAAGTACAAATCAGCAAACATTATCAAATCGAACTCTGCCATGATAAGCCATATCAGCTCTGACGTAAGTTTCGGAGTTGTAATTGGCCGCATAAACCAACAACGAAGTGAACGATGACTAGAAAAGCAACGACCCTGAGCCATTACACTACTCGCTTAAATACTGTTATTGATTACATCTATAACAATATTAATCGCGAACTTGATGTGATCACGCTTGCTGATCAATGCCATATGTCGACTTATCACTTTCACCGTGTTTATCGCTCAATCGCAGGGGAAACCATCAATGCAACCGTGAGAAGAATGCGACTACATGTTGCCGCAGGTATGTTAATTCGCACCCAAGACTCCATTGCAAAGGTGGCTGAGCAAACCGGCTACGCAAGTATAGAAGCGTTTAGCCGAGCATTTTCTCAACGATATAAGCAACCACCTAGCCTATTTCGCCAACATGAACAGGCCAAGGCAAAAGGCTGTGCGGCCGAATTTTATATCATTAAGGTAGATGAGGATTCGAATATGTTTAATGTAGAAATAGGCAGTAATGAGCAAATGATGTTAATCGGACTTGAGCACCGTGGCGATTACATGCAAATCGGTCAAGCATTTGAGAAGTTAAACGTACTGGCGCAGCAGCAAGATTTATTAGGTGAAGATACGCGTTTCTTTGGTGTGTATTTTGACGACCCAAAAACCGTCGAGGAAAGCAAACTGAAATCAATGGCAACAATTTTAGTGCCAAAGACAACAACATCTCTCCCAGAGGGGTTTTGTGAATTCGCCATTCCACCGGGCAAAACAGCTAGCCTACTTTACCAAGGTGACTATGCTTCTCTTGAAACGCCTTACGAGTATCTGTTTGGACAATGGTTACCTAACAGTGAGTTTGAACCTGCCGATGTGCCTGTTATCGAAGAATACTTAAATGATGTTAGAGATACACCACCACACGAGCTTCTCACTCGTATCACTTGTTACATTAAATAACTGATTTTTTATCCTGTTCAGGGATTAACTAATCTAAACTTAACTAAGCATCGACTGCTTAGAAAGAAAAAGGAGGGACTTCCCTCCTTGTTCTTTGTGAACCTTAGAACCTATAGTTAAAGCTCAACTTAGCATTACGCTCGTTGCCAGGCGTACCGCCTAAGAACAATGCTTTACTGTAATAGCGCTCATCAGTTAGGTTTTCAAGGTTTAGCTGAATATCGAACTGTTCAGCATCGAACTTAATCGCAGCATCCCAGCGAGTATAACCATCAATGGTTGCCGTAGGCAGACCGAAAGAAACAGAGTTAATTGTTCGTTCACTCTCATAGTTAATGCCAAGACTGTACTCTAACGCCCCCTCAAACCAATCCACGGGTTGAGTATATTTAACCCACGTGCTGGCAAACTTTTTCGGCACGCCTTTCATTTGACCTGAGCGCTCATTCGAACGGATCTCAACCGCATCTTGATAGGTTGCGTTCATATTCACACTAATTTGGTCGTTCAATGCTAAATTTAAGTCAAGTTCTACACCTTTTGACTCGTCTTCATCATCGAAGAAATAGCGTGGAACACTCACATTGTAGTCTTCACCAGGCTGCTCGTTATACTCAGGGTTGTTATACATTAGGTTTGTGCGTTTAGTTTCAAACCACACTAATGACCCCAATAAATCTTCGTCAAACGCAGTAAAACGCACACCAATATCTAACGTTTCAGATTCCGAGTCAGGTCTGTTTTTACGGTTCGCATCAGCTTCATTTTCTAGGCTACCCAGTACACTGTATGCAGTACGACCTTTTGCCATATTTACAAAAGCAGAAAACTGAGAAGTCATTTGATAATTCAAGCCAATATTATACGTCATACCAGCATCATCAGTGTCCAGCTCTTCACTCTCTTCAGGTGAGCGGTCAGTCCCTAAATGCTGATATTTTTGTTCAACGCTAGTATATGCAAGGCCAGCACGAGCAGTTAGTGCATCAGTGATATACACCACTTCTTGTGCACTAATGCCATACGCCGTAAGTGTTTTATCGTAGTTACTGCGTAGCGATGGGTTATAATCCTCAAATTCGCCTGTCGGCCAGTTTGGCTCGCGAATATCTAAGATATATGGAATTGAGCCCTTACCATCTGCATCATATGCAGACCAACTTTTTAAGCGCATATCACGATTTTCATAGTTAACGCTAACTAAGTGCTCACCGCTCAAAGAACCCATATCCCAAGTTAACTGTAAATCAGCAAAGTACTGCCACGTTTTTTCGCTGGCAACTTGACGGCGATACTCTTGACGGCGAGCTGCATAAGGATATAGCACATCATCAATCACAAGCGGGGCTCTTGGGTTTGCATTGATCACACCATTGCGCTCCCAATAAACATAATTATAAGCACCTGTTTGGCGAACAAAATCCGAATCGTAACTACGCCATAATATCTGCTGGGTTAGCTTTGAGCTGCGATTTAAGTACCAATCGTGACGAAGCTTTATCCGTAACTCTTCACCTTCATTAGGACGAGATAAAGGAGAAATAAGATTCCCATCGCCAAGATTGAAAGGCTTTAAGCCATCGCCAATACGGATTGACTCAGCAAGTTGCGCGCGCTGTTCATCATTCAGTTGTACACCTAACCACTTACCTTTCTCAGCATCATATTGTGGGTCATTTGGCAAGCGATCAGCTGTAACCAGTCCTGGTTGCCCAGTAATGCTATCCCAGTTAATAATCCGTACAGGATCACCAATTGAATCTACTTGTTGCGAATCATCAATATAAGCCGTTGAAAGTAAAAATGAGTGCTCACTGCTTGGGTCGAAACGCAGGCTTGCATAGATTTCGTCTCTATTAGATTCTAGATCTCGATAGCCGTCGCTACGCTCATGGTTTGCAACAACACGGTAGGCAAGCTTGTCAGTAATTGCATCTGTAAAATCAACGCCCAAGCCATAAGTATTCCATGCGCCCACTTTACCGTTAATTGCAAGCGCTTGTTCAAATTGTGGCTTTTTCTCGACTAAGTTAACTACACCACCAGCTGCACCAATACCATAAAGGCCTGTAGCAGGACCTTTTAACACTTCAATACTTTCGATGTTGGTTAAGGAGCGTGTTGGGTTAAAGCTGTTACCTAAGTCAGCACCACCATACATACCATCATAGGTATAGTTTACGCCTAGGCCACGAACCATTAGCGAATCACCAATGCCGTAGTTATTACCTGCCTGAGATAAACCACTTACGTTGCGTAGTGCTTCTTGTAAAGTCGCTGCGCTTTGCGAATCTAGTAGCTCTTTGTCAACAACAACAACCGCTGCGGGGGTCTGCATAAGATCCATATTAGACTTAGTTGCAGTTCCAGATTGCAAAATAATTTTATTGTGTTTGCCGTAGACACTGATTTTTTCTATGTCTTCAGAAGCAAAAGCCGCTGTGCTTGTACCTAGTAAAGCTAGCTTAACCGCAACACATGAGGCGGAAAGAACAGAAGAGCGAGAGTATTGCATTTTTTAACTCCAAACTACGCAATTGGATCTTTTTGAAATAGCCACGAATACCTATTTCAGAAAATAATTTATCAGAGAGGGAGCGAAGTTTAGCAAAACAATAGTAATGATAACAACTATCATTTACATTTTAAATTTGTAAAATTTTTTGCAATACACGCAAAGATGATAATAAAGTGTAACGGATGGATATTTTTATTTAGCGAGCGTAATCTAACTTCGTTATTTCCTCGCTGCGCGGCTTACCCAATTTTGTAAACCGCATTAGGGCCTGTTGACCTTTGCTGTTTGATTTTTGTTCTCCTGAGTGTATTTTGGTCGCGACGCTCGACTTGCCGCCTAGTAATCTAGGCAAAAGTTGAGCAACAATGAACAAAACGCACTCAGGTGAACCCAAAGGGCAGCGCTTGATTGGCATTTCTACTGTGTTATCGCCTGACTCACATAGAACAACTATGCTACACAGGCTCTGCCTTGTATAAATACCAATCAAACTGCTGCAAAAACAAACTTGAAAGATAAACAGGCCCTAGATTAAAACAATCCTAGCAGCGTCGGATATAACTCATAACAGGTAAAGCTCACTTCAAGCCCAATCAAGACTAAAAGAAAACTGACCAAATGCCCTACTTTTACTTTTGAACAAACATAAGCGCCTAAGGGGGCACCAACGACCACAATCGGTATTGCCGCTAGCAAATAGCCATTTATTTCACTGGTGATCGTATTGAGGTGCCACGCATTGATGCTACTTCCAATCAATGAGGTAAACGTCATCACCACGACAGAGGTTGCAGTCGCCTTTTTCACATCTGCATTATAAGCAATCACCAACAAGGCAAAGAGTGCGATATCTGCACCCGACCCTACCAATCCACTCGCTATACCTCCAATTAATGCTACGACCATAAAGCGTAGCATTTTAGGTTGGATAAACTCACTGCTAGGTTGATGATGTGCCTTACGCCACCATCTCAAAATCAGTGTTAGTGCAAAGCAGAGCAACAAAAAACTAAAAATAGACTTAACGAGGAGCCTTGGTGCTAGAGGTGCGATATATAATAGGCTGAGCGTTACACCAAGCGCAGCCATTGGCAACGCCATTAAAATAACGTTTTTATATACCGGAATTCGGCGACAGAAAATGGTAATGGTCGCCGCGGTCATACCAAAGCTTTGTATCGCCAGAGAAAATACCTTGGCAGTAGCGGGATCTATGTCTAATAATTTAGTCATCACAGGAAATGCAACAGCGCCACCACCTAATGCCGTTCCACCTGCCACAAACGATCCCAACGCCATGGTAAGCGCAATATGGGATTCACTGATAATTTGGCCAAGCGCCTGATAAAAGCCTTGTACCCAGATCAACGTAGCGTACACACCCAGTGTAAAAAATAACGGCCACATTGTCGGTTTTGTTATTCGTTGCAACATCATTCATCCATTACTCTAAGAGCCTTTCCTTACCATTTCGGTTACCTTGCTCGCCTTGCCTTTGAGCGAACGCAATTAAACATGATGAATACATTTTTTTCAAATTAATTTTACATTAAACATCACTCTATCTAGTCTGCAAGAAACACATCCTCAATAGTTGAAACGTACGCCTATCTCCCTTATTATAACTATAAATAATTACTTATTACTTTTTGTTATATCGGTAATTTGCTTATACCCAAAGGCTCAGTCATGACAGTAGAAACGGTGTTACCTCAAATATATCTAGATGCTAATGCAACAACCCCTGTATTAGAGCAAGCAGCAGACGCAGCATTGGTTACCATGAAAACCATGTTTGGCAACCCCAGCAGCAGCCATATTACAGGCCTTCAAGCGAAGCAACTGATGGAGCACACTCGTCAAAAAGCACGTGCTGTTTTAGGTTCTGGTCATGGTCGAGTGATCTTCACCAGTGGCGCAACCGAGGGCATCCAGACCGGCATACTATCAGCCCTTTGTGAAGCAAAAAAGAAGATACAGCCAAATAAAAAATATACGCTACTTTACGGGGCAACTGAACACAAAGCGGTGCCTGAATCACTCAAACATTGGAATCAAATTTTAGAAATTAATGCCGATGTCAAAGCCATTCCAGTTGATGGTGCAGGTAATCTGGATTTAGCGTTTATCGCAAATGAAGTGCCTAATGCGCTAATGATTTGCACTATGGCTGTTAATAATGAAACTGGTGTATACCAAGACCTGAACAAATTAGAAGAAGTAATAAGAAAGCATAATTCAGATATTTTTTGGATGGTTGACTGTGTGCAGGCGCTGGGCAAACGCAGCTTAAACCTAGCAAGAACAACAATTGACTACGCACCTTTTAGCGGCCATAAGCTCTATGCACCAAAAGGCATCGGTTTTGTTTATATTCGAGAAACCGCACCGTTTACGCCATTTATTGCAGGAGGCGGTCAAGAGAGCGGTTTACGCTCAGGAACAGAAAATTTGCCTGGCCTTGCCGCACTGAATGTGATTTTTGACGAACTGCTAAAAGAAAATGACAGCCAATTTGCAAGCGTAGATAAACTACACGATTTTCGAAATCAGCTGACACAAACGCTTAAAGATGCGTTCCCGACAATTGTATTTAATAATCAATTCAGTAATAGCGTTCCAACTACACTAAACTTTGCAATTCCGGGATTTAGCTCAAAAGAAATCATGGATTTGTTCGACGCAGCAAACATCCGTGTCAGCTCGGGCTCAGCGTGCAGTTCAAAGGTAACGCGCAGTTTTGTGCTAGATGCCATGGGACTCCCTGCATGGCAAAGCGAGTCGGCTATTCGACTGTCTTTTGGTCCTGCCACAACCCAAACTGAAATAGACGCGGCGTGTGAGCGCATTCTCCATTGTGCTCAGGCACTCGGTCACAGCTGTCTCATGCAAGCGGCGAATGGCGTTAACAATAAAGAAGCGCTTGACGGTCTAGTACAATTCAAAGTGGGTGGTGCATGCTGTTGGCTGTTTGCAGATAAGCAGTCAAAAACGGCGATTATTATCGATCCACTTCCTGAGCTGGTAGAACGTCTTAATACGATACTGGAATGCCAACAGCTAACACTGCTCGCTGCGCTTGATACACATGGTCACGCCGATCACGAATCGAGTCGAACCGCACTGAATTTACCAAAGCAAGCATGTGACCATTTAGGCTGGCCTACTCAAGCTACACAAATTGAATTTAAAGGCCAGTCACTCGAAGCGCTAGCTATTGGTCACTACCATCTTGCAAAACTAGCCACCCCAGGACATACCGAAGATAGCGTCACCTTTATGCTATTGGAGCAACAGCAAGTTGAGTACACCATTAGATACGTTTTTTGTGGTGATCTTATCCTGATGGGAGCGCTAGGTAGAACCAACTTCTCCACCAGCTCATCAAAAGCGATGCTACACAGTATTCAGCTACTTGCTCAGCTTATCGAAACCGATACTTTGTTATGTCCAAGCCACGACTACAACAATGAGTTTGCAACCACCCTAGCGGCAGAGTGTAATCGTAATTTACTATTAAATAGTGTGCTTCAACATGACGTTGCAGTTGATATATTCGTCGAGAAAAAGGCACAAATAGACAAAAACATTGTTGATGAGGCTGGCAGCGAGATCATGTGTGGTGCAACGGTTTGTAATAAAAACCAATTTGAACTGCACGAGTACACCGCAACAGAGCTCAATGCTCACATCGCTAACAACGAAGGTGTGCTGTTAATTGATATACGTGAACCGCATGAATATGCCCTAAACCACGACAGAGCATTTGATCAAAATGTGCCCCTCACCCGCCTTACTGACTTTATTTGCAAACATAGTCAAGACAAGTCGAAAGAGTTGGTGTTGGTGTGTCGCAGCGGCAGCCGTTCACAAGTTGCCGCACAAGCGCTGGCGAGACTTGGCTTTCATAATATCGGACATTTAAAAGGAGGGTATGCACTCATTCCATCAGCATAACCTTTACCGTTTCCTTTCTAAAGCCCCTACAGCGCTTGCTATGGGGCTTTTTTGATCTCACTTTTTATCACTACCGTATGAATACTAAAATAACTAATACCAACTCGCTTAATTAAGTGATCTATTTTGAGGCGAGAAAATCTTGTCGATAACCAGGCGAAAATTTTGCTATTTAGTTGTTCTAAATGAGAAATTTTTAACGCAGTTAGCGTCAGATTTGCTCCGTCAAATTGAGCAAGTATTAAGACTAATTGGTATAAACCTTAAATGGCTCATAAAAAACCAAATCTACCTTATAAAGTATGCCCTATTTGCAAACGTCCGTTTTATTGGCGGAAAAAATGGCAAAGAGATTGGGAAAACGTTAAGTACTGCTCAAAGCGCTGTGCTGCTGAGCGTCGCTCAAATATAAGGCACATCAATACGTAGTCTAGAATAAAGCTTTGTAATATTTGCAAATTACAGAACAATAATATTGATAATCACTCTCATCTACAATATCATTTGCGCAAACTTAGATCATAGGGATTAATCATGCGCTCATTTAAATACAAATATCCAAGCCTTATTGCCAGTGTTGCACTAGCGTTGTCTTGCTCCGCAATTGCACAAGAGCAAACCAAACAAGATAAAGACGACATTGAAATCATCGAAGTTAGCCCAAGAGGTCTGATTTCATACGTTAGTGCTACTGCGTCAAAAACAGCAATTCCTATCGTCAAAACGCCAGTTTCAGTTTCTGTATTAACAGCGCAACGTATTTCTGATTTAGGTGCAGAAACGCTGCAAGATGCGATTGGGTATGTTGCGGGTGTTTATAATGGGCCATATGGCGTTGATACTCGAGGCGACTGGTCTAAAATTCGTGGCGTCGACCCCTTACTCTATGTTGACGGCCTGCAAAAACTGTTTGGCAATTACAACAACACGCGTACTAACCCTTATGCGCTTGAAAGCGTCGAGATTTTAAAAGGCCCTTCATCAGTACTTTACGGACAAGGGTCTACAGGTGGTATCGTCAACGCAGTATCAAAATTGCCAAAAGCAGACACTGAAGGTGAGATCTGGGCACAAGTGGGTAACTACGACCGTAAGCAACTAGCACTTGATTACAACACCACATTTGGTGAGCAGCAAGAGTATCAAGCACGTGCTGTTGCCATGTATCGAGACAGCGGCACGCAGACCGATTATGTTGATGACAACACCCTGATGCTTGCACCAAGCTTTAGCTGGCTTGCTTCAGATGAAACTAAAATTACCCTACTTGCCAATCTTCAGAGAAATGAATCAGGCTCTTCAACGCAATTCTTCCCGCATGAAGGCACTATTCTACCAGCAAAATATGGCCAAATTCCCAGTGAGCGTTTCGTCAGCGAGCCAGGCTGGGATAAATATGATACTGAGCAACAAGCGATCACCGCTATCGTTGAGCACAGCTTTGATTTAGACACACATATTAAGTTCTCCGGTCGCTACAGCGATAGTTCATCCGAGTACCGTACCATTTATTCTTGGCCACCAAAATTTGAAGCTGACAAACGCACTGTTAAGCGTATCGCCAGCCTCACCGATTCAAGTGCACGTAGTGTGACGATGGATCTTCAATTCCATAAATATTTGGAATTAGATGCGGTTAAATTCACTATGGTATCAGGTGTTGATTACCAAAATGCGGATACTGATTCTGATCGCGGCCGCGGCGTTGCAGCACCATTAGACTTATATAACCCAGTGTATGGACAAAGCACTGAGTTACCAACTGCGGTTGTCGATAACCCTGAAAATACGCTAAACAACAAGCAGCTTGGTGCTTATGCGCAAGTTACTGCAGAAGTAAACAGCTGGGTACTCAATGCGGCACTTCGCTATGATGACGTTTCAAATCAAGTGCAAACAACAGGTGCAATCAAGAATAGTCAGAATGCCACAACAGGTAGGATTGGTGTGCTTTACCAGTTTGAGAATGGCATAGCACCCTATGCTAGCTATTCTGAATCATTTAAAGCTGTATTTGGACAGAAACCACAAGGTGGCGCATATAAACCGCTTGAGGGCGAGCAAGTTGAACTTGGCTTGAAATATCAGCCAACGGGTACTGAACACCTTATCACTGCTTCTATATTTGAAATCAAAGACAAAAATCAAATACGAAAAGTGTCCCCCGAATTTGAAGTACAAGACGGTGAAATCGCGGTAAAAGGATTCGAGCTTGAAGCCCAGCTTGAATGGCAGCACCTTGATATTTATGCGGCATATTCTTATTCAGATACGGAACAAGACGTTTCTCCGCTGTCACCTACAGAACTCTATATAGCACAGGACTTGGTTACGTTAATCACAGATGATGCTCAGCTCTCAGCAACACCAAAGCACTTAGCTTCAATTTGGGCGACATACCGCGCGGACGAATGGCTTCCTGGGCTTAAATTTGGTGCCGGTATCAGACATGTGGGAGAAACCTACGATGGCAGTCGTACAGTTGAACTAAACGGACAAACACTACATCAGCAATTAGTGACCGACAACTTTACGCTTGTTGATATGATGATTGGCTATGACATTGAACAATATCAATTCAGTTTGCAAGTTGATAATGTCAGCGATAAAACGGTTATTACCAGCTGTTTGTTCCGTGGAGACTGTTTCTACGGACAGCGTAGAACTATTAGTGCTAACGTAAAGTATAAGTTTTAACGATTAAATTATAAGAACTAAATCGCCCTAGAATCGAGACCAATGGTAATAGGGCGATGACTTAAAACTGATAGCTAAAAATTAAACTGCCATCAGCGCGATCAACGTTATGTCTATCACTTTCACCATAACCTGCAACCAATTTAACCCGCCAACCTGGTTGATTGATACTGGTAAAATAGTAGCTATAACTTACACCGATACCATTTGTCGTTTCACTATCAAAGAGGTCGATAATTGGCTCAAAAATACCACATGTAATATTATCATCGTCTTCACATACGGGGCCCACATCTCTTGCTCCCAAAGCCCCTAACACCACGCCTATCGCATGTTTGTTATTGTCAGACACCGCTTTCTCATAGCCTACAGAAAACCCATCGTCCAGACCAATAAGATAATTTCCATACCATCGACTATTACTATCGGCTTGTGGAAGAGACAGTTCAATTTGACCAAAAAATGGATAGCCAGTACCAGCAGAAAAATCGACCGAATTGGCAACACTTGCGGTGCTGATTAGCAAAGCAGAAATACCAAAAGTGGCCTTTATCAACGAAGAGAACATTAAATTTTCCTTGTTTAACTTTCGCACAAAACTAGCAGTAATCGTTCCCAAATGAAATACATTCGATGTAAAGAAGTGTAACATCTATCACATCAACAAATTAGTGAGTTCTGTTATTAGCTTATCCACATCGGCGCGGCTCACCCCCATATGCGTCACAAATCGCATGCCTTGATATCCTGGAGTGATATTAATGCCCTTAACCTTTAACTGCTTTGCTGCCGCAAAAAGATCAATGCCAGCTTCCACTTCAGCGAAGATAATATTTGTCTGTACCAAGTGCTTGCATGGCTTAAACCCAGGCAGTTGCTCAAGTTTTTCAGCTAAATATTGCGCGTTTTGATGATCTTCCTCGAGACGCTCTACATTATGTTGCAAAGCATAAAGACCAGCCGCCGCGAGCATACCCGCCTGACGCATACCACCACCAAGCATTTTTCTAAGCCTTCTCGCTTTGTCTATCAATGCTTTATCACCAAGCAATAAAGAGCCAACCGGCGCACCAAGTCCTTTAGATAAGCAAATAGTAAATGAATCAAAATGCTTTACGATTTCTGTGATATCAACCTTTAACGCGACTGCAGCGTTATAGACTCTTGCACCGTCAAGGTGAAGTTTTAAGCCACGCTCATCACACAGCGCTCTGGCTTGTGCGATATATTCTAGACTTAATACCTTGCCACCAATGGTGTTTTCTAAACTAAGCAGCTTAGTTTTCGCAAAATGAAAATCATCAGGTTTAATTGCTTGTTTAATTCTTTCTAAGCAAATACTGCCATCGGCCTCGTTTTCTAGTGGCTGCGGTTGAATAGACCCAAGCACAGCCGCACCACCCGCCTCAAATTTATAATTGTGCGCTTGTTGGCCGCAAAGATATTCATCCCCTCTTTCACAGTGGCTCATCAGTGCAAGCAGATTTGCTTGCGTACCTGAGCTGGTAAATAGCGCAGCCTCAAAACCATGACGCTCAGCCGCAAACTGTTCAAGTGCATTTACTGTTGGATCATCACCATAA
This sequence comes from Pseudoalteromonas sp. DY56-GL79, assembly GCF_041414765.1. Taxonomy (NCBI): domain Bacteria; kingdom Pseudomonadati; phylum Pseudomonadota; class Gammaproteobacteria; order Alteromonadales; family Pseudoalteromonadaceae; genus Pseudoalteromonas; species Pseudoalteromonas sp. DY56-GL79. Next base: position 84,017 of record NZ_JANHZS010000008.1, read on the forward strand.
ACATCGTCACCAAGCGGCGCATCAAACATGCTTTGTTTCATGGCGGGGGTCGGTTGCGTAACCGTATCAGATCTAAAATCCATCAATATTATCCTTGTCAAAAGAGGAGCACACAGCATAACTGAAAAACGCGCATTGAAGTATAAAACAAGATGACAAAGGGAGTTGTTCACTCCCTTCAAGATCCGATACTTTTGCAGGTTTTACTGCAACCCGGGCCAAGTGCCATTATCAATGGCTTTAGGATAACCCGCATCCACTTTGTCAAAAGTAACGCTATATCTTAAATGGCGACCGTCAGTTAAGAAGAAATAAGCACGCGTGTCGTTCCACTTTAATGCTGCACTTATCTTTGTCGCGTAGGCACCAAGTCCCGGCCAAGTATTATCGTTAATAGCCTTGGGATACCCACTGTCCACTCGGTCATCTCCCAAGTCATAGCGTAAGTATTGACCATCATCTAGGAAGAAATACACCTTATCTGACGTCCAACGAAGGGTTGCGGTTATTTTATTTGCGTAAGCAGCAAGCCCTGGCCAAGTATTGTTATCAATTGCTTGAGGGTAACCTGCTCGTACCTTATCGCTCTGTACGTCATAGCTCAGGTATTGACCATCCGATAGGAAGTAGTACACCGTATCACTGTCTTTATAAAAACTCGCTCGAATTTGTTGTGCATAATCGCCAAGTCCCGGCCAGTTGCCATTGCTCACCGGTACCGGATAGCCATCATCTGTTTTATCTAACACAGTATCGTAACGCCAGTAGCGCGCATCTTCAGAGAAAAAGTAGCTTTTAGTATTGTGCCACTGATGCGCCGCACTGAGTTTCAGCTCGGTAACGCGATAGCCAACATATACACCCTGTTGCTCAAAGCTATAGTTATTGATGCCAGATACGGGCTGCGGATCTTGCCACTGTGCAACACCAGCAGGCAATGTTTCAACCAATTGGCTATTTCGATAAACACGCGTTTGCACATTCGCACCATTTAGCCACGTAAATAGTTTATTGGCATAATTGAGTTTACGAATTCCCAAGTCACCGTACATCGGCGTGCTTTCAAAACCCGCCAGCACATTTGTTTCAATGCCCATGTAAGATAAAATTGTCGGTACAATCGCTGTTTGTGCTGGATAGCCATATAAACCAGAAAAGTCGGTATTAGCAGGATTAACGTCTTTTGAGCTAAATTCTTTATTCAGCACTTTGTTGGTGGCGATAAAGATGGTTTTCTCAGGCTCGGTTTGCTCACCGTGATGACAGCCAACAACCGGTGTACGGCCATGATCGGTCGTGACCATCACCAACCAGTTCTCACCGTTTTGCTCTCTTGCTTCAACCGCGTCGAGCAGTTTACCCAGTCGCTTGTCCGCATCTTCTACCGATTTATTGTAGGCAGAACCAAAGCATAAGCTGTGGCCCACGGCGTCCGGTTCATCTAAATGTAAAAAGACAAAATCAGGTGAGCCGTTATTTAATGTCGCCAGCGCTTTATTTAAATTATCGTCGTCGCTACCTCCCTCCGATCTTCTGTCCATCAAGGCAACATCGTCACTGAAGAATTGCGTATGAATGGGTCCCCAAGTACTAAAACTTGAGATATCGGCGTTAGCATCATGTTCTGCGATGTAACGATAAAGGCTGGGATAGGCTTTGTTTGCTAGACCTGAGTCGTTGCTCGGCACTTGATGCTTATTCACCCAAATCCCAGTTAAAATTGTCGCCCAACCTGGGCCACTTTTGGTTTTTTGCTGTGTTTGTGTTTTTGCGATCCCGCCAGTGTAAGCTTGAGTTAGATATAGGCGATCAAAGTTCGGCGTATTATTGGCAGCAATTTTTTCGTATTGCAGGCCATCGATACCAATGAGCAATACTTTGTTTTCAAGTGCATCTACACTTGCGGTAAATGAAAGTGCAAGTAATGCACTGCTAAGCACGGGTAATTTCATTATCTTTCCTTTAAATGTGAATTTCTGGACTAGTCCAAGGAAGATAATAAATCCCCAACATGAAAAATCGTTTACAAAAAAATTACATGGAAAAATATTTTATCGCGAGTTTTGCTAACCTGCTCTTGCTTCCAAACTTTCGCTTAGCTGCTCCAAGCTCTTACCTTTGGTTTCTTCCACAAACAAAAATACCAGCGCAAACGAAAGCAATGAAAACAGGCTGTACAATAAAAAGGTGGTGCTTGCCCCTAAATATTCAAGCTCCCACGGAAACACTAGTTGTACAGTAAAACTGGCGGCATTATTAATCACACCGACAACAGAAATCGCAACGGCTCGAATTGCATTTGGAAATATCTCCGAAAACATTACCCACATGACTGGCCCCAGCGACATCGCGAACGACGCCACAAAAAGGGAAATCCCAAGCAGAACCAGTTTTGCTGGCATATTAATACTGTGAGCGAAAATCACTGACTTGTATTGCCGGTACTCATCTGCAGTTAAACGCTGCTTGATTGCGTCATTAAATGCAACATCGGAGGTGAAAGTCTGGCCTAATATTGGTGCTAAAGCATGCACAGGAAAATCGGCTACTTCAGTTTTAATTTCAGCAATATGCGCTGTATTTAGCTGATAAGTTGCTTGTTTAAAGCCCCAACTACACAGCGCCATACTAAAGCAAATACCAGTTAACCCAATGAGCAACAATGGCCGCCGTCCGAGTTTATCTATGGTCAGTAGCGCAACGATGGTAAAAACCACATTGATCAGACCAATCCAAATTGCTTGCATAAATGCAGCATCAGTACCAATACCACTTTGCTCAAAAATGGTCGGAGCATAAAAAAACACCACATTAATTCCGGTGACTTGCTGCGCGACGGCAAGCACAACGCCTACCATCAAAGGGACACGAAGTCGCTTACTAAACAAACTGCCCATTTTGCGTGCAAGCGACAAACTACTCAGTTGCAGTTTAGGTAACGCGGCTTGAATAGCATCAAGTTGCTGTTGTGCATTGTTGCTACCAAACAATCGCGTTAATGTGCGTTTAGCCTCTAGCGGTTGATCCTTCATCAATAACCACCGAGGGCTTCGTGGCAATAACAGTAACAACAAAATCCAAGCCAGTGCTGGCAGCGCCTCAACACCAAGCATCCAACGCCATGTTTGACTATCTATTTGCCAACCAGACACCCACATTTCATCGCTATGACTGAGCTGAAGTAAGAAATAATTAGTGAAATAGGAGATAAATAAGCCAACGACGATATTGAGCTGGTTAACCGACACCAAACGCCCGCGCTGATCCGCTAAGCTGATCTCAGCAATATACATGGGCGCCACCATCAAGGAGCAAAATGCCATTCCACCAATAAAACGCGCAATCACCAATGCTTCAAACGAAGTCGCAAAAGCCGAGCCAATCGCGGAGACAAAATACAAACACGCGGTCATCAGCAATGTTTGCTTACGGCCAATGGCATCAGCCACTGGCCCTGCAATAAGTGTTGCGACCAACCCTCCTAAGGTAGGCGCACTCACTACTATCCCTTGCTGCCATGGGGTGAGCTTAAAGGCCTCGCTGATAAACCCAATTGCGCCCGAAATCACCGACGCATCAAAGCCAAAAATAAACCCGCCTAACGATACAATTAAGGTGTACTTCAATGCATTGGATATCGACAGGCTGGTCATCGCTTATTACTCTGCTTTTACGGCGATAGAATCGCGCAAGATTAAGGTTGGTGGGTAGAGATTTTCCACATCGGGTTGGTGCTTCTCTTTATACACATGCTTAAGTACCCAACGCGCGGCCGCATTGCCCATTTTACGAATAGGGTTATCTATGGTGGTAAGTTTTGGATAAAGATATTTGGTAAATAACACATCGTCAAAACCTACAACGGAAAGCGCTGATGGAACATCAAGTCCAGCTTCTCTAGCCGCAGTCATCGCACCTGATGCCATCTCATCGTTTGCGCAAACCAAGGCGCTAAAACGTTGCCCTGTTTGCATTAAATGATTAAACCCCGCGATGCCATCGGTTTCATGATAGCCGCCTTCAAATGAAAGCTTAGGATCAAATGACACATTGTATTCAGCTAAGGCTTTTTGATGACCAGCTAAACGCGCTTTGGCGTCAAGCTTAAATAACGGTCCACTGATATACGCAATATCTCGATGTCCGCACTGCAATAGTGCCTCAGTCGCTAGGTATCCACCCAGTTCGTTGTCAGTATAAAAACAGCGCTCCGCCAACTCAGGAATGTGGCGGTTCACTAGCACCAGTTCTACATCTCGTCCCGCAAGCTCAATGAGATAGTCATCACTGACAGCTTCAGCATGAACAATTAAGGCATCGCAGCGCCTGTCCAATAAAAATTCGATGGCTTGTTGTTCTTTTTCTTCATCACTGTGGCCCGCAGCAATAATGGCATGTTTACCCGCCGTTCTCAGCGTGCTCTCTATAGTACTCATCATGTCACCAAAGAAAGAGCCGTGTAGCTCAGATACCATAAGCCCCACACTGTTACTGCGGTTAGAAGCCAAAGATTGCGCGATGGCGTTAGGTTTATAACCTAACTCTGACATTGCCGCGAGCACCTTCTCTTTGGTTTTGTCACTCACCTTTGCATTGCCATTCATCACCCGTGACACCGTGGCTAATGATACCCCCGCAGCTTTTGAGACTTCGTAAATCGTTGCCATATCTATTACTTTTATTCCATCAGTTGTATCTGCGCACTATACCAATTTTGGCTCAAAATGCGCATAGTTTTAGACACTTGATTTACGCTCAAGCAGCATCGTTTGGTAGGCTTTTGCACTCGCCTTTAAGGTTCTTTGCTGAGTATGATAATCAACGTGCACAATACCAAAGCGTTGCGTATACCCCTCTGCCCATTCGAAATTATCCATTAAACTCCATGCAAAGTAGCCACGAATATCAACGCCCTGCTCCATTGCTTGATTAACTGCGAGCAGATGAGATTGGAAGTAAGCCAGTCTTTGCGCGTCTAATACTTCGCCATTTTCCATTTTGTCGTCAAAGGCCGCACCATTTTCTGTGATATAAAGTGGTGGCAATTGGTACTCAGCATGTAACTCCCGAAGCAATGCACAAAAAGAGTCTGGCACGACTTCCCAGCCCATTGTAGTGAGCGTTTCTGCACTAGGCTCAACTTGTTCATACCATCCATTACCATCAGATTGATAAATATTTCGGGTATAATAGTTCACGCCAAGATAATCAATGGGCGCAGCAATAATCTCTAAATCTCCAGCTAAAATATCTGGTTGTACGTCCCTTGGAAGCTGGGCAAGTAAATCTGGGTACTGCCCTTCAAGAATAGGCTTGATATACCAGTGATTACAGTAATCATCCGCGATTTTTGCCGCTTCCACGTCACAATGCGCTGTAGACACAGGATCCGCATTGGCAAAATTCAACACGACTCCAAGAAGGCTATTTGGGCAATGCGCTCTTAGTACTTGCATCGCTAAGCCGTGAGCAAGAAGCAGGTGATGAGCTGCTTGTCTTCCCGCCGCTTGGGAGCGCAAACCCGGTGCATGAATACCTAATTCATACCCCAAATGTGCACTACAAAATGGTTCATTTAACGTGGTGTACGCATACACTTTATCGCCTAGTGCTTTACATACCACCTCGGTATACCGTGCAAATGCTACAGCCGTTTCTCGATTCAGCCAACCGCCCTTATTCTCAAGCGCTTGTGGCAAATCCCAGTGATAGAGCGTGACAAACACTTTTAAGCCTTTCGCAACCAACGCATCGACCAATTGTTGGTAAAATGAAAGTCCAGCATCGTTAACCGTGCCATCATCATTCATTACTCTTGGCCAAGAAATAGAAAGGCGATAGGCGTCAACCCCCAAACTGGTTATGAGCTCAACATCTTGCTGCCACCTGGATATATGCTCACAGGCAATATCACCGTTACTACTATCCTTTATCGCGCCATCATGTTCACAAAACCTATCCCAAATTGACTCACAACGCCCACGCCGCTCACCTTCGATTTGAAATGACGAAGTCGCAACGCCGAAAATATAGTCTGCCTTCAACATGGCCGAGTGTGTTGGCAGGATAATTTTATTCATGGTTAATCGTTCCAAGTTATGTGTTCACGCCAAGGTACGAGCGTGTTGTGTTAGTGACTGTGCAAGGCAAAAACATTTTTTATTTGAATTCGTGTTCGCTTTCTGCAATCATCATTAAAAATGTAAGCGCTTTCATTTTTATAAATGTAAGCGCTTTACCAAAAAAAATCAACTAGGAGTTTGTCGTGAGCGTACCGTCTCAATCACAGGTTTCAGCAGCAATCGCTACGGGCCATACTGGCCAGTACCGATTTGCTTTGGGGGCCCTCACCTCACTATTTTTTATGTGGGGTTTCATCACATGTTTGAATGATATTTTAATTCCGTACCTCAAAGGCGCGTTTGAGCTTAATTACACTCAAGCGATGCTGATCCAATTTTGCTTTTTTAGCGCCTATTTTGTTGTTTCGGTGCCAGCTGGCAAATTGGTTGGAAAAATAGGCTATCAAAAAGGCATTGTAACTGGATTACTTACCGCAGGCGTTGGTTGTGTGCTTTTTTACCCAGCGGCTGAAAGTGGTATCTACGGCGTGTTTTTATTCGCGCTATTTGTACTAGCGGCAGGGATCACAGTGCTACAAGTTGCTGCTAACCCGTTTGTTAGTGTACTTGGCTCTCCCGAAACTGCCCCTGCACGACTCACCATGACCCAAGCCTTTAACTCTCTTGGTACGACTGTCGCCCCATTTTTTGGCGCCATGCTCATCTTCAGTGAGGGAAGCACAGTTGAGGTGGGCAATGCCAGCGCAATCCAACTGCCTTACTTAATGTTGGCAGCCATGCTCGCGTCATTGGCTTTGATCTTTGCCTTTATCAAACTTCCTCAGCTAAGTAGTACTACTGAGGAAGTCACCACAGGTGAAATCAAGGCATGGCAGCATAAACATTTGGTGCTTGGTGCAATCGGCATTTTCGTTTATGTTGGGGCTGAAGTGGCGATTGGCTCAACACTCGTTAGCTTCTTACATCAACCGGACATTGGCAACATGACCGAAGCCCAAGCCGCAAAGCTCATCGCATATTATTGGGGTGGAGCCATGGTCGGACGCTTTATTGGCGCGTTAGTAATGCAGAAAATATCGGGTCGAACCGTGCTTACCTTTAATGCAGCCTGTGCATTTGCATTAGTCCTTATCGCAGTATTTAGCAGCGGTCAGCTCGCCCTTTGGAGCATTTTGGCGGTCGGGCTTTGTAACTCCGTGATGTTCCCGACTATCTTTAGCTTATCGTTGAATGGGCTTGGAAAACAAACGGCACAAGGCTCTGGTATTCTCTGTCTTGCTATTGTCGGCGGTGCAGTAATCCCGCTATTTCAAGGGATGCTAGCAGACGGAATCAATCTGCAGCTGTCATTCTTACTGCCTGCTTTATGCTATATCTACATCGCCTACTTTGGATTAAAAGGCGCAACTCCCCAGCGTTTCAAGAGTAATTAAGACATGAAAACGAAAATAACCATGCTAAGTCTTGCAATGGCTATCGCAACCTTAACAGGATGTAGCGAAAGCCCAAATAAAACCAGTGTTGATGCAGCTCGCCAAGTGGAAAACTGGCCAGCGCTGACTCCTGCTATCGAAACCGATAACAATCTAGAAGAAAGAGTTCGGTCGATACTCGCTAAGATGACCCTAGAGCAAAAAATTGCGCAGATGATCCAGCCTGAGATTCGAAATATTACCGTCGCAGAAATGCGAGAGTACGGATTCGGCTCATATCTCAATGGCGGCGGCGCATTTCCTTACAACAACAAACATGCAACGCCTGCAGATTGGGTCAAACTTGCCGAAGCGCTTTATCAGGCATCGATTGACGATAGCCTAGATGGCAGCACAATTCCTACCATGTGGGGAACGGATGCGGTTCATGGCCACAATAACGTCATTGGCGCTACGCTATTTCCACATAACATTGGCCTTGGCGCGGCAAATAATCCAGATCTCATCGAGAAAATCGCCCACATTACCGCAAAAGAAGTGTTAGCCACCGGAATTGATTGGATCTTTGCCCCTACGGTCGCGGTGGTGCGTGATGATCGCTGGGGACGCACCTATGAAGGATACTCGGAGCATCCCGACATCGTAAAAGCGTACTCCAGCGCTATTGTTAAAGGCTTACAGGGCGACCCTAAGGCGGACTTTCTTGGTAAGAACCGCGTGTTCAGCACTGTAAAGCATTTTGTCGGCGATGGGGGCACGGTCAATGGCGACGACCAAGGCGACAACATCGCCTCTGAAAAAGCATTAATTGCACTTCACGCTCAAGGCTACGTAGGTGGACTTGAAGCCGGAGCACAATCGGTGATGGCGTCGTTTAACAGTTGGCATGGCGAAAAAGTGCATGGCAGCCATTATTTGCTTACCCAAGTGCTCAAAGAGCGAATGAATTTTGATGGTTTTGTGGTGAGCGATTGGAATGGTCACGGCCAAATAAAAGGTTGTACGAACGACAGCTGCGCAGAGGCCATTAATGCCGGCATTGATATCGTCATGGCCCCGAACGACTGGAAAGCCTTGTACAACAATACGCTTGCGCAAGCAAAAAGCGGTGCTATCGCGCAGTCTCGCATTGATGATGCAGTAAGTCGTATTTTAAGAGTTAAACTCCGTGCGGGACTTTTTGAAAAACCAAGTCCTGCAAATCGTCCATTGGCTGGCAACTCAGAAATCATTGGCTCAGAGTCGCACCGTAAAGTCGCGCGCCAAGCCGTACGTGAGTCACTGGTTTTACTCAAAAACAAAGATCAGCTATTACCACTTAAACCAAACCAACATATTTTGTTAGCAGGCGATGGTGCCGACAATATCGGCAAACAATCGGGCGGTTGGAGTATTACTTGGCAAGGTACCAACAACACCAATGCTGACTTCCCGGGCGGTACTTCTATTTATGATGGTATAAAGCAGCAAGCAGAAGCGGCTGGTGGCACCGTCACATTAAGTACTAGCGGTGATTTCGAAGATAAGCCTGACGTTGCTATTGTGGTATTTGGCGAAGATCCCTATGCAGAAGGCCACGGTGATAGAGCAACACTTGAATACAAGCCGTCTGATAAATCTGATCTTGCATTACTCAAACGCTTTAAACAAGCAGGAATTCCTACGGTGGCGGTGTTCATCAGTGGCCGCCCAATGTGGGTAAACCCTGAACTCAACGCATCAGATGCATTTGTGGCGGCATGGTTACCGGGGTCTGAAGGAATTGGTATAAGCGACGTATTACTCGCCGACAAAAACGGCCAAGTTAAGCATGATTTTACTGGCAAGCTTAGTTACTCTTGGCCAAAAATGCCGACACAAATCGTAAATTACCAAGATAAAAATTACGAGCCACTTTTACCTTATGGTTTTGGCTTACGTTATTCAGACCAAAATGTACTCGCAGATAATTTACCAGAGCAAATACAAACTCAGGCAAATTTCGCCAGCGGTGTAGACTTGCTGGTAAGATCAATCAATAAACCTTGGCAAGGCCATTTATACAGCAGTGCCGAAAATCAACTGATAAATGCCAACACCCATACGCTCGGTGGTATTAGCTACCGCACAACGGACAGAGAAGTACAAGAAGATGCCATTGAGCTACTTTTTGACGGTAGTCGACGCAGCGGCTTTAGACTCGCCAGTGAAAGCTACTTTAGGGAAGACATCAGCCCAAGTGTTCCAACCGAGAGCGCCCTTACTTTTAAAGTACAAGTTGATGCAGCGCCAGATAAACCGGTTTGGGTGGCGATGAGCTGTGAAGGCGAAGCGGATGCAAACGGCTCATGCACCGCAAAAATCGATATTGCTAAGCAACTTCAAGCGATGCCTTTGGCCAAGTGGCAATCACTAAGCATTGACCTCAATTGCTTTACAGCCCAAGGCATGGACTTCACTAAAACCGTTGTCCCTTTCGAGCTTTCAACCGCCGGGATACTGGAGGTAACGCTGTCTGAGATACAGATCTCTTCAGAAGCATCACCAACACTAAGCTGCAATTAGTCCCCTTAACACGATGTGGGCACGAGGCCGTGTTCACATCGTTTTTTAGTGTCTCATGAAGCCACTTTAATGTGGACTAGAATTTAAGAGATCTAAGATAAGCCAATTGTCTGATGCGCGCGTTTATTCTTTTTACAGGGCACAAACAAGCGATTTAAAAAGCCACACCAAGAGCGCACTTGCCCTCGCCTGCTCAATTTAATACTCTACTTTATGAGCTAACATCAAGGAAGAGCCAGAGTGTCAAACATAGCCGAACAAGTGATTAGTACCTACCCACCTGCTGCGCAAGCAAAAATCAGGGCACTGCGTAATCTCGTTATGCAGGTTGCCAGTGAGCAAAACTTTGGCGCGGTGATTGAGGCAATAAAGTGGGGAGAGTTAAGCTTTACTGTTAAATCGGGTAGTCCTTTCCGTATGGCTTGGAAAGCCAAAACGCCTACTAACTATCACCTTTATTTTCACTGTCAAACGAAGCTAGTTGATACATTTAGAGTACTATTTTCCGACGAGCTACAGTTTGATGGCAACCGAGCGATTGTCCTTAAACTAGAAGAAGACATGCCAGCAGCGCTACTCTACCGCTGTATAACCATTGCAATGGACTATAAAAACCTCAAAAACTTACCTTTACTCGGGCAGTAACAACGAACCGAGGTAAACCTTGCCCGGAGCGAAAACCCCACCGTTACCAATTTTTACAACCGTGTACTTCTTACCTGAATAAAACGTGAAAAATTTACCCCATTAAAACACGAAGATTGAAAACCAATTAAATTCAATAAGTTAAACATTTAAATTTGTGGTTCGAGCCTTGCTTACATAGTGATAGATAAACAATGTAGATGCATTTCGCGACTCAGCATTGGAAAACACCAAAACCAACTAGCGCAAATAACAACACTAGGAGCATAAAACATGACACCACAACCCGAGCTGCAAGACAGTTTTATTGATTTTGTGAACAAGCAGCAATTTCCATGTATTTGTGGTGGTAATAGAGCCGAGTTAGCGTTTAACCATGTTGAGGTTTTAGGTTTTGGCGATCTCACTTCAAGACACAACAACTTCAGTTTAATAACCAGTCTCTATTCTTTTGTCGAAAAGGTAGATTTTGACAACATGAAAAGCGCCGCGTTTGTGGCGGTTTTTGAGCAGAGCCAACACTTAGATGACAGCGACTTTAATAAGTCTGTTTGGCGTAAACTGCAGGAATTGCAAAACCTAGTTTCGCAGAGCACTCCCAGAGGGCCACATTCTCAATCGTCAGATTGCAGCAATAATTTTCATTTTAATTTGGATGGCGAACCACTTTATATCACTTGTTTAAGCCCTACAAGCGCATCAAGAAACAGAAAGTTTAAGTACCCAGCGATTGTTTTTAACTTAATGCCTCAGTTTGAGGTCCCACAGAGTTTCCGTGTCATCGAATCACACGTAGAAACCCACAGAATTTAATGCACATTGTACCAACGGAGAGGAACTAGATATGAGCAACATCATGGTAATCGATTTTATTATTTACGTCGTCATTGGCATATTAACAACTTTGGGTTGTTTTGGCTTAATGAGTGCTTCAAGCGCTTATTCAAATCTAAGTAACCCAACCAGTCGCACTAAGGCGAGTAAGCCTGCAGCTGCAGTTCGGAGCTAAGCGATGCCGAACTCAAGCTTTGCTCCCTTTAACTGTTTGCGAGAAAAAGGGAGTATGCTTACATTTTTTAAGTCACTCAAACTACTTACCGGCGGCAACTAAACCGGCGCCAAACCCAAAAAACACGCCACCGCTCACTTTGTTCATCATCGTCATGCTCTTAGGTGACGACAATTTAGCCTTAGCAAGGCCAGAAAACACCGCATAAGAAATATGCACCATAAACACCAGCAGGCTAAAGGTAAAAACCAGCAACATAAATTGCGGCATAAAGGCATTTTCCACATTGATAAATTGCGGAAAGATAGACATAAAGAAGATAACAGCCTTAGGATTGGTGATCGAAACAAAAAAGCCTTCTAAAAAGCACTTTTTCATCGTACTTGCAGCAATAGACTTGCCTATTTTACTCTCGCCTTTAGTTCGCCACACTTTGTAGCCTAAATAGAAGAGATATGCAGCGCCAATAAATTTAACGACCGTAAATGCCAATACCGAACTGGCTAAGATCACACCTAAACTTGATGCCGATACCGCGGCGACAATCAAAATCCCGAGCGCGACACCACAAATACCAGCTAAAGACTTGGTAAAGCCTCTTTGAATTGAGTTATTGATAGTCAGCATCACCGCAGGCCCAGGTAATAAAATTGTCGCTAAAGCGACACCTACAAACAGCAAATAATTGTCCAAAACATCAACCCCGCAAACACTCGTACGAATCTTACTCACCGCATCATCACACTAAGTCATGAATTTACAAAGTAATATGCGATAGGTGGGAGTGGCATACTGAATTTATCACTGATACTTTTCTTCGAACTCAGCCTCATCGTTACCCTATGCAATATGCGCTTGAATGAGTGCGGCATAAAGTCGCACCTACTGAATTAGGGCCAAAAAAATGCAGACTCATCGGTCTGCATTTTTATATCAATTTGCTTAATTAAGTGAAATTGGTATTAGTGAACGGATGCGCAAGGGATCACTCAAAAGTGTACCTCACACCAACCGAGTATCTCGGACCGTATTGACGAGCAAATAAGAACTGCTCTTCATAACGACCATACCCTTGCTCAGTTTCATTGTTTAAGTTAATACCTTCAAAGAACACCGTAAACTGCTCATCAATATCGTAATTCACACTAACGTCCCATTGACCGTAAGACTTGGCATATTGCGGTGGTGCATCTGCCGAGCCTTGCGCTTGACCTACCCCGATTAGATAAGCGTCACGCCATGCGTAGGTTAACTTCACCGATAACCCGTCTTTTTCGTAAAATGCTTGGAAGTTAGCCGAGTCACTCAAGCCCGTCAGCGGTGCTTGCTGCACTAGGCTTTCACTATCAAACTCAACATCGCCATCAACAAAAGTTGCGTTTACACCAAGGCCGAATCCCGTTTCACCAAATAAGTGCTGTACCGCCACTTCAAAACCATCAACCGATTTACTATCGGTATTTTGTGGCTGGCTGATGTTCCATACCATCAAAGGATCGTCACTGCTTGGTTCAATTTTGCCCTCGGCATTACCGTGACCATTGGCGAGCATTTGCGCAAAAATGGCATCACTAGTCGCCTGCTCTCCACGGGCTTCAATGTCTGCAATCGCTTGTTTATACCTTGGACCATTATAAATATCGTAAAGACCTTCAATGGTGGTTTGCGTGATTGTGGTTTGAATAAAGTTATCGACCTCTTTTTTGAAGTAGCCAAGTGATGCGTAACTTCCTTCGTTGTAATAATATTCAAGTGAAAAATCTAGGTTTGTCGACTCAAACGGTAATAGATTAGTATTGCCTCGAGAGCCAGTTCTCGCTCCCGGTTTTGGGCTGCCTGACAAACTTCTGCCACCCGCAAGATTACTAAGCGGCGCACGCGACATTGTTTTGCCCCAAGACGCTCGTGCAATTAAATCTTCGGTGATATCAAAACGCACATCGATCATCGGCAATAGAATGTCGTATTCCCCTTCCTGCGTTAAGAAATTGTCATCACCGCCTGCAGCGTATTGCATAATCCATTCAGATGGACTGTCCCAATTCACTTGCGTTTCCACACGCTGACGCACCACGCTTGTCACATCCGTTTGTTCATAACGCAGGCCTGCGTTGATCTGCACAAAGTAGTCAGAAAATTCAAACTCCCATTTGGATTGCAAGTAGATGCTGTCAGTGGTTTCATCAACTCTACTTTGGCTGTCAATGCCATCAAAATAGGCGTCCGCCGAGTAGTAGTCGGCACCGATCACATCTTCTGTAAGATACGCAAGCTGCCTTGCAATAGCTTCATCAAAGTCATAGGTATAGTAATACCCCGGCTGTAAGTCACTGCCACCACCAGCAAATTGATCTAGCAAATCGCCAGTTTCATGGCGCGTAAACATGCTATCTGGGAAAATTTCTTTAAACGAAGGGTTAAAACCCGGTCCTCCTCGTAGACCACTCCACGCTTCATATCCCCCAGTTGACTGTTCAGTGCGAGCTGCACCAAACTGCACACTGACTAGGCCAATATCAAAACTGTCGTTAAACCAAGTGGCGTCAAGTTGTAACTGCTCGACTGTCGCCTCTCCGGGAGAATGGATAAATTGGCTAAAGTTAGAATCAATTTCACTTGCCATGAGTTCGTTCGTGCCATTTTTCCAAAGCACATTTGCATGCGGCACTTCGCCCTGCCGATAATCATAAATCTTAGTGAGCAACTGATCTGAGCCTAAGATGATTTGACCATCACTACCCAAGCCTTTATCTGCGCCATTATCGGTTTCGTTTTTTGAGTCGTGATAATCAAGCTCTACATGCCAATTATCATTAATTTGCCAGTCCAGATTTAAGCCAAGTGAACGCGCCTCAACTTCCGTCGTATTTCTATTTGCAGTGAACGACGCATCATTACCGCCGATATCGGCATAAACCGCGGTGCCATTAGCATCTAACTCATAGGCGTTAATGTTACCGCCAAACTCATTCCAAATACCCCACCCCACCGTATTAGAGCCAGTTACGGCAAGGCTGGCCGTATAATCTAAGGTAGCAATGAAACCGTTGGTTGGTGCATATTGAAAGGTAACTTGACCGTTTGTTCTTTCTCGCTCTAGATCTTCAATGCCGTAGTTCATGTCTTTTGGAAAAAAGTAATTTCCGACTTTATTACCCTCGGCATCTTCAGCACGGCCATCAATGATTTTAGACGGGTCTAAATCAGGTAGATCAACATTGGCCTGCCAGCCTTGAATGTTGGCTTGCTGCTTTTGAAAGTCACGTTGCTGATGGGAGAAGGAAAACCCAAAACCAAAGGTTTCATCGGCAAAGGTATTACTGTAAACCGCGGAAACCTCAGGTGTAACATCATCTCCCGCTTCGTTAGAGGTATCAACAATCGCCTTTGCTGTAGCACTAAAGTGCTGCCCTGGGCGTTGTAGAGGTTTAGCCGTGACAATGTTGACTAAAGCCCCTAAACCGCCACTGGGTACATCAGC
This sequence comes from Pseudoalteromonas sp. DY56-GL79, assembly GCF_041414765.1. Taxonomy (NCBI): domain Bacteria; kingdom Pseudomonadati; phylum Pseudomonadota; class Gammaproteobacteria; order Alteromonadales; family Pseudoalteromonadaceae; genus Pseudoalteromonas; species Pseudoalteromonas sp. DY56-GL79. Next base: position 99,212 of record NZ_JANHZS010000008.1, read on the forward strand.
ACGTCCGGTTTTATATACCTCAAGCGCACTCACGCCTTCTGCGGCTAGGTTTTCCAAGTTATACGAACGAGTATTACCTGTGCCGGCATTTGGCGACCATTTAATGTCACCAAGTTAAAATCAGGCCCAAAGCCACGTACGGTAATTTGGCTGCCTTCGCCGTTGGCGCGGCTGACCGAAACACCAGTGATCCGTTGTAAAGACTCGGCTAGATTGGTATCTGGAAATTTCCCCATTTCCTCTGCAGAAATGGCATCCATAACCCCCGATGCGGAGCGCTTTAAATCCATTGAACGGATCAAACTTCCGCGGATCCCTTTCACTTCGATCACTTCGACTTTTTCGGCTGTTTGTTGCTCTTCTGCTTGAGCTATGCTGACCATTCCCGCATTCATCGCTATTGCTAGCGACAACTGAGCGGCAAGCTTACTTTTATTGAATTGTTTGTTATTCATGACTGCCCTGCGATTCTATTCTTGCTGCTGGATCACCGAGTTCAAAACACTATTGGCGATCCACACTGGCTTATTGACTGACGATTTCAACATTGTCTATGCGGTAAACGGCGCCTTCGCCCATTCCCCAGCTGGGGAATACCATCAAGACATCAATGGCACTAATATCGAGTCCAGCATCGTACAAAGCTTGCAGTGGAAAAGTATAAGTTTGCCATTTGCCAACTTCTGGAGCTTTACCTTCAGCGCTTTGGTTAAGAGCAAGCTCTACCGCTGCACTGGCATCATTTGACTCAATTTTAAATAGCCATTGAGCGTCGATATTTGCTGGTATTGAAGTCACCTTCATATCAAACTTAACTACGCCAGTTTCTAGTAAATGGGAAGCATCATAATAGACATCATCATCCGCTAAAAAACCCATCACGGTTGGGGTTGCACCAATAACAAATTGCGCAACTTGACCATGGGCTGCATCTTCGTCTACTTCTATTGTGGGTGTAGAGCCACCACAACAATCCCAAATTGACCACTGCTCAGCAGCTTGATCTTTAAATAAGCTTAGACCGCCACTCGCCTTACCACCGTCAGGATGAAAAATTTTTGCGTTATCAACACGATAAACCGCACCGCTACCTGAGCCCCAAGCTGGGAAAATCATCACCACATCAATTGCACTTGGATCAAGACCAGCCTGAGCCAAAGCTTCAATTGAGAAAGTATAGGTTTGCCACTCACCGGCCTGTGGCGCTACACCCTCTTGTGATTCAGATAGTGGTAGCTCAACCGCACTCGCGGCATTGTCAGACTCAATTTTAAGTAGCCAAGGGGTATCAGGAGTTGACGGTAAGCTCATGACTTTCATCTCAAACTGTACTACGCCACCTGCTAAAATTGCAGTTGCATCAAACGGTTTTCCGGCTCCACCCACTTCTGTTCGAGACGAGAACCCCATTACCGTTGGTGTGTCACCAATCGTGAATTCAGCAACAATACCATGCGTTGCATCGTCAGAGACTTCAGTCGGTGTCGAGCCACCACAACAATCCCAAAGCGGCCACTCAGCGTTAATAGCATTTTCAAATAAGGTCAACGAAGGTAAGTTTGTATCCTGTGCAATCTCAACCTTATCAACACGATAGATAGCACCATTTCCGGCTCCCCATGCTGGGAAGATCATCACTACATCAATGGCTGACACATCAAGTCCCGCGTCAGCCAACTGCTGTAGTGGGAAGGTATAAGTTTGCCATTCGCCTGCAGCTGGTGATTGCCCTTCAACGCTTGCAAAAAGATCGAGTTCAGCAGCGCTAGAAGCACCTTGGCTTTCAACTTTAAATTTCCATGCTGCGCTTGGATCTGAAGGCATTTGTGTCACTTGCATATCGAACCGAATATAGCCTGCTTCTAGCATGCTTGTTGCATCAAATGGCGAGGCTTTACCGCTTGGTTCTGTGATAAATTCGGCACGGCTGGTAAAGCCATTTACGGTTGGCGTCTCACCGACCACAAACTCAACAACATTGCCACGGCTTTCGTCTGCAACCAATGCAGGCGTAGAGCCACCACAACAATCCCAAGCTGGCCAGTTAACATTAAAATTATCATCAAAGATGGTTAGGTTTTTAGCGGTACCCGAAGAAGGTGGCGACGGAATAGGTGCTTCGCCTTCGACTAACGCATCCTCAAGGTCGTCGTAGCCTGGACGCACCGTTTCACATCCTTTGCCCGTTTCAGGGTTAGAGCCGCATTCATACACTCTGACATAGTCAACCACAAACGATTGTCCGTTCACAAAGGCGTCCGAGTCGATACCTTTATTATTAACGTTTTCAGGCCAATCACCGCCAACGGCAAGGTTTAAGATAAGGTGAAACTGTTGATCAAAAGGCGCACTATCCCAATGAGTAACCAGCTCGCCTGAGCCTTGCTCGTAGTATTCAGCAAACCATCCACGGTGTTTTAAACCAACCGCTTCTTGCTTTGAGTTGTAACGAACTTCCGATTGACGTTGCGTGGCATAGAGATAACCATCAACGTACCAACGGATCTCACCCTCTTGCCACTCCACAGCATAGGTATGGAAGTCATCGGCTGGATTTACACCATCAGGTATAGTGTATGCTTTACCGGTGTGAACATTATTAGGCCAATCACGGCCGTAATGAAGCGTGCCATGCACGTTAGATTCAACCGAGCCGTCTTCATTAGCGACCTTGAGGTTTACCGCTTCCATGATGTCTATTTCACCAGACTTGGGCCAGCCACCGTAAACCTCATCCGTAGGCAACATCCAAAACGCCGGCCAGCTGCCTTGCCCGCTTGGTAGCTTGGCCCGCATTTCGAATCTGCCATACTTAAAATCAGCTTTATATTTGGTGTTCAATCTTGCCGAGGTATACGGCAGTTGTGCGCCTGCTTGCGCAGGGGTCGCGACAATATTCAGCATGCCATCGGCAATAAACGCGTTCTGTTCACTGTCGGTGTAACACTGTTTTTCATTGTTGCCACCGCCGTCGCAATTTACCTCGTGCGTCCACTTAGATGTGTCTATCGCATCGCTATCAAATTCATCGCTCCACACTAGCGTCCAGTCTGAAACCGGCGTTGTGGTATCAACGGATTTATAATTAGTTTCTGTCTCGGCGCTTCCGCCACATCCCGCTATGATAGCCACAGAGATTGCGGTGCATAGCCTTGTTAATTTTCTTGCTGCAATTTTCATCAGTTACCCCGATGCAAAACGTCGTTGTCAAATGGTTGAATACTAAGAACTTTATTATTTAACCTGAGGCTTAGATAAGCAGTCGATTAACTCATCGTTTCTCAGAACAGGTTATTTAGCTATACGCTGTAAGAATACCCAGCGCGTTCCCAGCAACAAATGTAAGCGCTTACAAATGGAGTTAAAAAAACACACGCAAAATGTAAGCGCTTTCACAAAAGTAAACTAAGTTAATTTATTCGTCAATATTAAATTGTCATAAGGTGAAAATCTGCATGCCATAAATACATACTTAACAGATCAGTAGCATCTAATAAAACCGCAGCAGAAAAAGCTGTAAAGGGGCTTTACATGTTTACGCAATCGTTACGTCAGGATAAATCATGCGCTTTCGCTTGGTTGACAATACCGTTAAACTCACTGAGATTATTGAACCTCAGGCTGAGAACAAAAAATTAGGGTCATGTTATGAAATCATATTTCCTTTTAGTTGCAGCAGCATGTGTTATGAGTGGTTGCATGACCACCAACCCAAGTAGTAACCAGCGCCTCTGTGAAACGACACTACACAATTACATAAAATATCGAGATTCCGGTTTAGCGCAAGAATATCAAAGTGTTTTTACAAAGGATGCAACATTTAGTATCCCAGCACTCAATATCAATATTACTGGTGCTGAAGAAATAACAATAAGGCAGCAACAAGCCATAAAAACAACAAAGAGTATGCACATGATAACCAGTGCCGATATTCAACCTATCGCGGCAAATAAGTTTAGTGCTAAAAGCTATTTTGTTCTTTATCAGCAGCCAAAATCTCAATCAGATGCCCCAATCACCGTATTTAACGGCGTGTATGAAGACGAGCTTAAAGAAATCGATGGCCGATGCTTAATCAATCACCGCCTTGTTAACGTGATCAAAAAAGAGACTTGGCATTAGGCGTTATTGACCCAGTTATTGTTTGTGGCATTGTGCAATTTTGTACAAGACTTATTGAGTGAAGACAGATACGCTTTTCATCAATGGGGGAGAGAATTATGCAACACTCAAAATTTAGTTTTCATCGTGAGCTCGGTGGCCTAGAAGTACTACACAACATTGATAAGCAGGAAGACTTTGGTAGACATAGCCACAGCGGCTATACGCTTGCCCTAGTGGATAGTGGTGCGCAGCGATTCTACCGCAGCGGCGGTGAACACTTAGCTAGCCAGCATAGTGTCATTTTGATAAATGCAGAGCAGGTGCACGACTGCAAAAAGGCGTCAAAAGATAAGTCTTCATACCGTTCACTCTACCCAACGCCTGAACTATTTAATCAGTTTCTTGGTGATGGCAAGGCAATGGCTCCTTTTTTCCATGATGCAGTGGTACACGACCGAGCGCTTGCGGCACTCATGAACAGCACTTTTAACGTCTTAGAATGTGATACCAGCGTGCTTGAAAAGCAGTCTCAACTTATTACTCTGCTATCTTATTTAAGCAATAAGCAAGGTAAAGTCACATTCGATACAAAAATCCCTTCGGTGAAGCAACGAATTACCACAGCACGCCATTTTCTTTTAGATAATTTATTTGAAGATGTATCACTCGACTCCTTAGCGAGCCTTGTCGGCATGAGTCCCTTTTACTTTATTCGCGTGTTTAAGGCCCACACCGGCCTCACTCCCCATGCCTTTCAAATACAACACCGGCTTAATCATGCCAAAGCATTATTGCGCAGTGGCAAAAGTGTTTCCCATGCAGCATTAAGCGTCGGCTTTTATGATCAGAGCCACTTCAACCGTCATTTTAAAAAGAATATGGGGATCACACCCAGTCAATATAGCAAGGCTTGTTAATATGAAAGTCGCAGTATGCAAAGGCTTTTGGGATATGTTGCCATTAAATCTCGCCGTACTTCCTTGGGGAATATTGTGTGGCTCCCTTGCCGTGCAAAATGGCTTTACGCCGCTCGAAGCACAGTTAATGTCGTTATTAGTTTTTGCAGGCTCGGCGCAGTTAGTGGCAATAGAGCTTATTGCCAAAGACACCGCGCTTATCACCTTGCTTGCGACTACCTTTATTATTAGCGCGAGACATTTACTCTATGGCCTTGCTATCCGCAACAAAATGATAGATAAACCTCTTAAATGGCGTGGCCCCATTGCGTTTTTTCTCACTGACGAATTATTTGCGTTTTCCCATCACCACCGCGCCTATCAAGGCAAACTGCGGCTCGTGTATGCGCTCATCGCAGGTGGTAGCTTTTATGTTGCATGGAATCTGTGGACGCTCATTGGTATTGTCGCAGGTCAGTTTTTACCTGACTTGACCAACCTTGGCTTAGACTTCGCGATTGCGGCAATATTTATTGCTCTCGTGGTCCCGAGTATTAACACATTACCCGTGTTATGCGCTTGTTTAACGTCGGCCGTAACTATCTTAGTGTTCAAACTGGTCCATTTTGAATTTGGTTTAATCGCCTCAGCACTGCTCGGGATGTCGGTGGGATATGTGCTACAAAGTAAAAAGGAGCATGTATGATCACCGCTATTTTAGCCATGGCTTGTGTCACGTTTGCAACTCGGTATTTATTTTTGGCAAAACAACTGCCTTTTACTATCGGCCCTAAACTACAACGCTTTTTAAGTTTTAGCGCCCCTTGCGTACTGACTGCCATTTGGGTACCTATTGTATTTATTCAAGACAAGAACCTTGCCATTACGCCAAGCAACCCCTATTTGGTCGCCGCAACGGTCGCGGTAATACTGGCGTTTCGCTTTAAAAACCTCTATGTCACCACATTTGGGAGCCTAGCTGTGTTTTACTTGCTGTACTAAATGCGAAATGGTTACGGCCGTTGGATTAAACCCCAAACGCATGAGCGCCGTTTCATTGTCTGCTTTACTCACGCAAACCAATGCGCGCTGGTTTAGCGCTTCGAAGCGCCCTGTCACATGGGCTTCACGGCCAATCGCAGCAAGTGGAAATACCATATCGCCTTGCTCAACTTCGATATTTACATCTAGGCCATTTGCTACTCGTAGCGTCATCCAGCAACCTAATTTTCTGCAAACATGAGTGACCACCCCTTTTACGGTCACAAGGTTTGTTGTGTAGTCATTGAGATTTGGCAATATGTGCTCTGCCTCGACTAACTTAGACATGTCTGCACCACCGGCAAATTCTAGCGGACTTGAAAAGCTAAACCGAGAAAATACCGCCAAAGAGAGTGCTGTTAGTTTTATCGTATCCTTCATCATTGCGACTCCATAGCTTTTATCACTATTACCTCATCAATTGCTTACTCCTATAAAAAGTTATGGAGCATCAATCATATAGCTATATAAAAGTACAATTCGCAACTAAAATCAACACAAAAGTTAATAAAAGGTAAATTTAGAAATTAAATGTTTTTGAAATTGACGCCACAAATGTAGAATCTGCATAGGAATCAATATCATTGCTTTCATAGCCCAATGAAAAAGACCAAGTACTAATCGAGTAAGTTCCAGTTAGATGCCAGTGGGTATAGTCATCATCACCCGACTCCCATTCGTATTTCTCACTATCAAAGCTCATTGAATGATCAACTCCGAGCGTCAGAGACCACCGATCTGTGATTGGGATACTATGCGTGAGCATCACTATCCCGTGAGCAGCCCCTGTTCCAAAGTAATCCCATGCATACCAAAAGTCTAAATTTGTCTGGCCGTAATTAAACTTTGCATAGGCTTCTGCATAGTTATAATCAGAACTCACATCATCACCATGATAGGTATATTGCGAGAGACCAACATCAAGCTTTAATTTTTCAGTTAGCGTAAATTTGTAGCCACCATACAGATCTCCTTCTAAATCCGTACCATCGCCAAAATCTACTTGAGACACCCAGCCTCCAGCATACCAACCACTTTTTCCAAACCAATCTAAACTGACTTGCAGCGCTTCGTCTTCCTTAGTTTGACTCACGCCGTTAAATAAATAATCGGAAGCCAATGTTACAGTAGAAGATGTCGCCGCGTTGACGAATAGTGGAGTAACCAACAATGGCAGCAGCCAGTATTTTTTCATCTTTGAAATCACCCTTTAATTGCAGTCATTTCAAGCATAGACCGCAGTTCCCACCCTGTCACTGACACAGTTTCATCCACTTTTTAACGTGCTTGGCATGATTGTTTTTCCGTTTCATAAGCATCAGGCTGGCGGTAATAAAAAAGTACTCATTGATGCTAAAAGGCGAGTAAGCAGGTACATAAAGTGCGCTGTGAGTTATCAATAAATCACTCCGCTTGCAGGACAGCACCTAATGGTTCTGTTAGGATGCGTTTTTTGCCTGTAGAACCTTTGGAAAAGCCCTTGAAATTGTCATTTATATTTCGCTTACTGGCGTTACCCACACTGCTATTTACGCTGACAACTCAAGCCGCGTCTGTTTATATACAAGCAGGGCCGGGGAGTTTTAATCATGCCGCACTTGACCTACTCGCCAACCGCCAGTCGCAGGACTATGAGCGTTTTTACTCGGGCACCCCGGAGCATACTTATGCCAATGCCGCGCAAGCGCAGAGCTGGGCTTTCAGCGCGCTGGCCAACTCCACTATTGAAGGACAACTGGTCCCAGCCATTGTCAATGCGATGCGTAACTACAAGGTAACGGGGCTAAGTGCCGCTGTGCATATGCCCATCGAAATGTGTGTTTTTGGATTGAACAAGACAGCTAAAATTACGCATGCAGCATCCCACCCGGCAGCCCTGAACCAAATTGGTCATTGGCTCAATGCTCATCAGGTACAAACCAAGCCCGTACCCAAAGGCACCAACGAAGCGGCTCGCTTACTTGCAAATGGACAATTTGACCAAAACACCGTTGCCGTAGGTAGCTGCGCACTTAAAGTGGTTTACCCTGAGCTGACACTGCGCGAAGTAAGCGTTCAGGATAACGCGGACAACCATACGCTGTTTGGTCTGATGAAAATGGAAAAACGATCTCAGCCGATAAGCGAAGATGAAGCTCGCACCGCGCTGGCACAGATCGTTGAAAAGGCGAATGCATTGGTCAAAACGCGAACAGACTCTGCTAAGATGTTATTCTCACATATCAACCAACGCCTTGCTCAGATGCAGCCTGTAGCACTGTTTAAAGCACAACAACACAGGCCAATTGAAGACTTATCCCGTGAAGCCACTGTGCTCTCAAAAGCGCTAGAGCAAGCCCGCCAGCAATGCCTGGATAGTGCAAGCGTTGAGGCGTTTTTCCAAGCACAAATGGATGCAGCAAAAGCTATTCAATACAGATACCGGGCACAATGGCTGGCTGAAGGCGTACCAAACGAAGACGCGAATTTGGATCAGCTAAGAAGCACATTAAATCAGCTTGGTGCAGCCATTCTTGAAACACTGACCCAGCATCTTGCCAAGCACGGTAACCTCACGGATGAACAGGCAGGCTTGTTTAACCAAATAATAAACACCGAACAGCTCTTTGCAACCGATAAAGCTAGGCTCTTTTCGGCACTGCAAAAGGTGCGTAGGGTGGATAACTGCACTATTACTGCTTCATAAACAAATTAGCGACTTGTTGCGATTACAACAAGTCGGATTAGCTGATGTCTTGTCTGGTTAGGACTACACCAACGACATCAGCCATAAGGCAATGGTTTTAAAAGAACCACTGCCTTGTTCTAGCAGCTTGACGGCTTTCCATTGCATTGATGGCCGAAACATATGGGCCTGTTAAATTTTCATTTTCCTTTTCACTCTTTAATTTCAGTCACTTCATGCAAAGACCCATTTTATTGATCTGCATCCATTTACATTCATCTTGGCAAAGACAATAATGAGAATGATTTTTAATTAAGGAGTTAATATGAAGACCTCTCTTTCCATCACATTACTTAGTCTAGGTGCCTTTCTCTTCTCTCATGCCGCATCAGCAAATGAATGTGAGCTCAGCATCGAAGCCAACGACATGATGCAGTTTTCTAAAAAATCACTCAGCGCGCCATCTAGCTGTAAAGAAATTTCAGTCACGTTAAAGCATACGGGCAAGCTGCCAGCCACTACCATGGGTCACAACTGGGTGTTGAGCAAAGCTGCAGATGTTCAAGCCGTTGCAACCGATGGCATGTCGGCAGGTGCAAATAATAGCTATGTAAAGCCAAACGACAGCCGCGTTTTAGCCGTATCAAAGGTGATTGGCGGTGGCGAGCAAACCACAGTGACCTTCTCTACTGAGCAGTTAAAGCAAGGTGACAGCTACAAGTTCTTCTGCTCCTTCCCGGGCCATTTCGCCATTATGCAAGGCACCTTTACACTTAGTTAGCCATTTTCGGAGCGGAGTTTATAATGAGTCTTTTCAAAAACCCGCTCTTACAGTTACCACTCGGGGAGCTTTATACCTTGATGAACAAGCGGTTTTTTCAAGCATTAAACCGCCCCACTCAGGTTAGGCTATCTCTCTCACTGCAATTATTACTTTCCCCCTTGAACAACATACCTATAATCATTACAATCAATTGCAAACAATAATGATTATCACCACCATGAGCTTTTTCTCAATCATACCGTTTTGGTTTACCGCCGTGTTACTCTACTTAGCAAGTCCTAAGCAACGATTTTTGGCCTCTTCGATACATAAACCCACAGCATACAGTATAGCTTTAGTCCTTGTTTTGTCTGGGGTTATTATATTGACTCTGCAATACCCAATTATTTCTGCAATGTTGGCCAGTCTCGTTTTAATTATGTTTTCTTTGGTGTCGGTGACTCTAATAAGTGGATACTCAGTAAAGCGCCTCTATCTATGCTCAACACTGGTTTTTTTGCTATCTCTATTTTTTGGGGGACTAAGTTATGTGGCCTAAAACGTTAGTTGGATTTTTCTTAGGGCTATTACTGTCTATTTCTTTGGTGCTAAACCTCAACTTGCTCCTGCCATTTTCAGAGTCCACAAAGCTGATGATAGGTCTGGTGCTGGCATTTCCGATATGGGCGGGGATCTTAGTTTGGAGCTATGCACTTTCAAGCGCTAAAGCCGCGTGCAAACCTTTGTTTGCTATCTTTATTCCCTCTTTGCTACTAAACACAGCATTACTGTTAATAAGATAAACAATGAAAAATCAAACACTAAAATCATTGACCGAAGCACATGCATGGATTGGGATCATTATTTCAACGGTACTATTCATTGTGTTTATTGCGGGATCTTTGAGTCTATTCAGAGACAACATCACGGGCTGGGAACGTGCCTCCCTAGCCGCCCAGTCTAACGAGCCACTTAGCGCTATTTCCTACGACAAAGCGATCACATCAATTGCGCAGCAATACGATGTCGATACACACCATGGATTTTTTATGCGCGAGCCTACGCCACATAACCCTTTTATTGAAGTTTACTTTGCAACCCATTTAGACGAGCCGCACCCGATCACGGGCGAAGATCATCAAGACCAGCACCTTCTGCTATCACCACAGACGGGAGAAGTCCTCGTTGATGCCGACAGATTTGAATTTGCCAGTTTTCTCTATGAGTTGCACTATGATTTAGGGCTTGGCCGCGCCGGACTCTATTTTGTTGGGATCATCACCCTCTTTTTCTTCGTTGCTGTGCTAAGCGGGGTCATCATTCACTGGCGCAAAATAGCCAAAAACTTTTTCCAATATCGCGCCGAAGGTAAAAAAGACAAATGGCTAGATGCTCATAATCTAATTGGCACGATGGGCCTACCTTTTCACTTAATGTATGCCTTCACGGGATTAGTATTTAATCTCGTTATCATTTATCAGATTTCATACGCCGTATTACTTTACGGTGGTAACCAAACGGCTCTGCTCCAAGCAGCTGGATTTAATGAACCAAACATTGAAGCACTGGAGCAATCACGACCAATGCGCGGCGTCGATCAACTAAGAGTTCAAGCACTAGATACGTTAGGAGATGTATCGCTCACAACGGTGGAAATCACCCACTTTGGCGACAAAAACGCAGTAGTGAGTTTTACCGCGAAAAGTAACGATGCTTTTTCAAATTACAAAGAAGTACAATACACACTAAACGACCAATCACAAATTTATCTCACTGAAAACAACTACGACAACGCTGTTCGTGCAGGGCTCTCTGCCATCGCGAGTCTTCACTTTGGAGATTTTGCTGGGTATGGCATGCGACTGGCATTTTTGAGTCTTGGCCTTGCAACCGCCTATTTAATCGTTACCGGTAATTTGATGTGGATTGACAAGCGTGCCAAGCAGAAAAAGCAAAGCGCTAAAAGTCTATTGTTTGTAAAACGATTAACATCAGGTGGCTTTATCGGTGTGCTATTGGCCATCGCCATCGGATTCGCGATGACGACTTTTCTATCGACAAGTCACATAGACAAACTAGAGACGGTTAAGTTTTCGATGTTTTCAGCCTTTCTCTTTGCACTCATTAGCAGCCAATTCGCAAAGCACGTATTGTCGTTTAGCAAAGTATTATTAGGTCTAAGTGGTATTTGCTATTGCTTAAGCGCGGTCATGAATGCGGCGTCTTTTGTCTGCCAGTACAATACCTTACCCACCCAAACGAGAGTTGACTTTGCTATCGTAACTGCACTTATGTGTTTAATGGCCTTGATTTGTTGGAAGACAGTGTCACGGATCAACGCGGTGGCACAAACTTCAGCGCCAGTTTCGCAAGATCAGCAGCCACAACAAACCATGAGCTAATCAAACAGCATCTAGAATAATAAAAAAGCGGGCTTACATAGCCCGCTTTGCCATACACTCACAGGGAAACAATGTGAAATTAAAACTCAGTTTTAAATCTTAAGTAGTACTCACGGCCTAAATATAAAGAAGAATGAATGGGATCTGCGTTATTTCCATTACCCGTCGCAAAAGGCGGCGCTTCATCCAATAGATTGTTAACGCCCAGCGTAATTTGAGTATCAACAGAATCTAAATGATAGGTTACTTGGGCGTTATGTGTCAGCGTGCTGTCAACGGTATTGGTAAAGTTAACGATTTGGTCGCCTTGTTTAACCGATACTTCTTCTAACATCGAATCGATGTAGTAACTTTGCCAACTTGCGCTAAAGTCATCATGCTGCCAATTAAGTGCAAAGTTAACTCTGTGCTCAGGCACCGCCATCTGGCCATTAACGCGCTGTCCGGCTCTGTCTTTGGTTGCAAGGCCTGGTTCAATAACTTCATGTTTACTCACAAATGACCAGTTTAGTGCGGTACTCAAATCACCAAATGAAAACTGCCCGATGTCAAAACGAACTTCAGCATCTACCCCCTGACGGTTTAACGCATTGAGGTTTTCATTAAACACATCAACGCCGGTGATCACCCCCTGAAACTCACCGGATTGAACACGATGAACAGAGTCGCAGTACAAACCATTATTCATACATTCACTCAATTTGGTCACCGCGCTAATGTTACCAATGGCATCTTTTAATTGGATGTCATAAAAATCTAAGGTGATTGAACCGTTAGTAAGCCAGCTCGGCTGATAAATCACGCCAAGTGTTTTGCTCGTCGCGGTTTCTGGTTCCAACTCCGTGTTACCGCCAGTATTGGTTCTGATCTGCCCGATCGTTTCTCGGTAACTACCATCAGCGGGAACGCCTGTGCTGACACAGTTTTGGTTTGGATTGGCTACCGCACAAGGATCATCGCCATTTTCAAAGCCAGGTAACCTTCCTTTATAAAGTTCCACCACATTAGGCGCTCTAAATGCTTGTGACCAAGTCCCTCTAAAACTCAACTGCTCATTCAACGCCCAAAATACGCCCACTTTTGAATTGGTGGTCGAGCCAAACGTATCAAAGTCTGAATATCGAGTTGCGAGGTTTAACTCTAGGCTCTGCGCCCAATTATGGTCTGATAACAGTGGTACAACAGCTTCTAGATAAGCTTCATTGAGCGAATATTCACCACCAGTTGGTCTACCTAACCCATCCGTGACTAAAATATTAATAGAAACGGCATCTGTTTGATTGCGCGCCTCAACCTTTTGATTTTCGATGCCAAAAGACACACCTAGGTCGCCCGCAGGCAAACTCGCCACTACGCCACTTACATTCGCGCTGGCGATTTTAATCTGGTTATGACCTTGTTGGATCCCTGGCCAATCACCAGAGAGATAATTTAACATGTCCTCGGAGATCTCTGAGTCGGTACCGGGTTGACCAAAGATATTAAGCGGCACACAGCCCTCAATTAGCGTATCCGGTGTAGCACCACAGCGCAGCACGCCTTGCTCATCAAAATGGGTAGGACCAACCGCATTTTTAGCCGCTGGCCAATTGAATATACCAGTTTTTAGTCGTTTGTTTGAGTTGCGACCAAAATTGTAGGCCAGCTCCCAGCTCCAATCAGCATTAAAATCACCAGAGAGCGCCATCACAATACGGTATTGGCTGTTTTCCACATGGTTCATACGGCCATTGGTTTCCACCATTCTGCGACGCCAGTCATTGATGGCATAAGGATTACCATCTTTGTCTTTTGGACCAAATTGTTGGTTATAATAGTTATCAGGAGAGTAAGTGAAATCTAAGTACCCACCCCAAACTGGAACTAATGGCTGAGGCGCACCATTGGTTGTGGATTTTCGATGTGAATAAAGCGCCTCGAAATTGAATACCACGTCATCCGAAAACTTCAAATTGCCAAGATCATACTCGCCAAACGCACTCATGCTATAGCGTTCAAAAGGCGTTTGTAGCAAGCTAGGCTCTTGGTAGTTGTATAAATCATTTTGTGCAAGTGATGCATCGGAGATAGTTTCACGCCACTCGCTATATTCTGGGCCTCGGGTAACAAATATTTCCTTACCGTTTTCATCCGTGACTTTTAAGTTACTCCATGGCATTGCGGAACTACCGCCTTGGCCGTAACTGCCATCGGGATTAAGTGTTAAATCATAGCGGCTAAAGTCTCTGTCGCCAGCATACACTTCTTGTTTTTCATCGTAGCTGGCACTCACCATAAAACGCCCTTTATCGCCAACAATCCCTGTTACAAGTTCCAAAGAAGTCGTATCAGCATCGCCTTCAGCGGATTGGCCAATTGAGCCACTGACCTCAAAAATATCGCCCGTTTGGCGAGTAATAATGTTTACGACACCAGACACCGCATCAGAGCCGTAAATAGAAGAGGCACCATCCAATAGAATTTCAACACGTTCAATAATCGCTGTAGGTATAGCACTTAGGTCAACCGCAGCATCCGCGCCATTTCCCCCGTTTGGTAAGCGGCGGCCATTTAGCAAGACCAACGTGCGCTGTGCACCTAAACCGCGTAAGTCGAAGTTTGTCACGCCCGACGTATTTTCATTTTGAGAAGCATTAGGTGCACTGGCGGAAACCGTTAGATTTTGCAGCATATCGCCAATATTTTTAAACCCAGTTTGCTCAATATCCGCTCTAGATATTGTGGTTACCGCGCCGGGTTTACTTAGGTTTGCCCGCGCGATTCGCGACCCCGTCACCATGATCTTCTCAACAGGTTCCGACGCTGCTTCCTCGGCAAACACAGGGGCCGTCCACACCATAGCGCCCGAACCACATAAGCTGGCGATTGCCAACGCCAAAGTCGTTTTTTGTTTTGTTATTGTCATAACGGTTTCCTTTGTAACGTTCCAAATTATAATTAGACGCTGACGATAGAAAGTTTCTTATTATCACCACAGGGAATGAAATAGGTTATTTATTGCGCCTTTTTATACAGATAGCACAATTAAATCGTTCCAACAAACATTTCCAGACGATTTGCGCAATATTTATTTACTTTTATTGAATATTCAAACATCTAACTAAAAATCATGTAATCAGTCAGATTTGGCGTGATCACTACCCAGAAAGTCACAAGTGTCACCGCTCTCTTAGCATTCAATATTGGCCTTTAAGGCCGCCTAAATCTGGTAAAAAGCACTTATCGGGACTACCTTTATCTAGGGCCTGTTGACCTTTGCTGTTTGATTTTTGTTCTTCTGAGTGTGTTTTGGTCGCGACGCTCGACTTGCCGCCTAGTAATCTAGGCAAAAGTTGAGCAACAATGAACAAAGCGCACTCAGATGAACCCAAAGGGCAGCGCTTGATTAGCATTTCTACTGTGTTGCCCCACAAGGATGTGGGGTAAGGTGACTTTGCAGGAGCACAAAGTCTTTATCGCCAGACTTACATAGAGTGACTATGCTACGCTGGCTCTGCCTTGTATAAATACCAATCAAACTGCTGCAAAAACAAACTTGAAAGATCAACAGGCCCTAGGGTTTATTAGTCTTTGCGATTTGATTTTTGTTCCTCTGAGCGTGTTTTGCTCACGGCGTACAACTTGCCCGATGTACATATCAATCAAACTTCTGCAAAAACAAACTTAAAAGATAAACAGGCCCTAGCAATCTTCCGTCATCGAACAAACAAGGATCTCCCATGGATAAGAAACAAAACACACCATCGATTTGTCCTTTTGCACATGGTGCAAATACGTCGTCAGAGCATAGCGAGCACCAGTGGTGGCCAAATAGCCTGAATTTAGACATATTGCATCAGCACGATACGAAAACCGATCCGATGGATGCCAATTTTAATTACAAAAACGCATTTAACAGCCTCGATTACCACGCCCTGAAAAAAGATCTCGAGCAACTAATGACAGACTCGCAGCCATGGTGGCCAGCAGATTGGGGACACTATGGAGGGTTAATGATCAGAATGGCATGGCATGCTGCGGGCAGTTATCGTGTTGCGGATGGTCGCGGTGGCGCAAACACGGGTAATCAGCGTTTTGCTCCGCTAAACAGCTGGCCGGACAACGGAAACTTAGATAAAGCGCGGCGTTTACTTTGGCCGATTAAAAGAAAGTATGGCAATCGTATTTCTTGGGCCGATTTAATCGTGCTGGCGGGCAATGTTGCTTATGAGTCGATGGGATTCAAAACCTTTGGTTTTGCCGGTGGCCGAGAAGATATCTGGCATCCGGAAAAAGACACCTACTGGGGCAGCGAAAAAGAGTGGCTGGCTCCCTCAAATAACCAAAACAGCCGTTATAGCGGCGAACGCGATTTAGAAAACCCGCTTGCCGCTGTGATGATGGGTCTTATCTACGTTAATCCTGAGGGCGTAGATGGTAATCCCGATCCGTTAAAAACAGCTGAAGATATGCGTGTTACCTTCGCTCGAATGGCAATGAACGATGAAGAAACGGTTGCGCTAACCGCTGGCGGACACACTGTGGGTAAAGCGCACGGAAATGGCAATGCCGATGAATTAGGCCCGGCACCAGAAGGCGCGGACTTGCATGAACAAGGTTTTGGTTGGATGAATCACAGCTCGCGTGGCATTGGCTCTGATGCGGTAACCAGTGGTATTGAAGGCGCTTGGACGACGAACCCAACTCAATGGGACAATGGCTACTTCTACTTGCTGTTCACATACGAATGGGAGCAAACCAAAAGCCCTGCGGGTGCATGGCAATGGCAGCCTATCAATATAAAAGAAGAAGATAAACCAGTTGATGCTGAAGACGCATCTAAACGCTGCATGCCGATGATGACAGATGCCGATATGGCACTGAAAATGGACCCTGCTTATCGTAAAATTTCAGAGAAGTTTTATGCCGACCCCGACTATTTTAACGATGTTTTTGCAAGAGCGTGGTTTAAGCTTACCCATCGCGACCTTGGCCCAAAAAGTCGTTATCTAGGCCCTGAAGTCCCTAACGAAGATCTACTTTGGCAAGACCCCGTCCCCAGCGTTAACTACACCCTAAACGACAGTGAAATTAGCGCACTCAAGCAACAAATTCTAGCAACCAATGTGACGCTTTCAGAATTAGTAGCCACCGCGTGGGATAGTGCGAGAACGTTTAGATATTCCGATTTTAGAGGGGGTGCAAATGGTGCAAGGATCCGCCTAGCCCCGCAAAAAGATTGGCTTGGAAATGAGCCGGAGCGTCTAGCGAAAGTACTTGCGGCATTGGAAGCCGTACAAAGTAATTTTACGCCTACCGTAAGCATGGCTGATTTAATCGTATTGGGTGGCTGCGCTGCCGTTGAACAAGCGGCTAAAAATGCCGGTGTATCAATCCAAGTGCCTTTTGCCGCTGGGCGAGGCGATGCCACAGACGAGCAAACCGACATTGAGTCATTTGATGTATTAGAGCCTGTACATGACGGTTTTCGCAATTGGCAAAAACAGCACTACAGCGTAAAACCAGAAGAAATGCTACTTGATAGAGCCCAACTGATGGGACTCACAGCCAAGGAAATGACCGTACTGATCGGTGGAATGCGCGTGCTAGGCACCAATCATGGGCAAACATCGCATGGCGTATTTACCGATAACGTTGGCACCTTGAGTAATGACTTTTTCGTCAACTTGACCGATATGGCATATCGTTGGGAGCCAAGTGGAGAAAACTTATATGAGATAAAAACACGCGACACGAACACGGTAAAATGGACCGCGACTCGCGTTGATCTCGTCTTTGGTTCTAACTCTATTTTGCGCGCTTACGCCGAAGTGTACGCACAAGATGATAGCAAAGAGAAGTTTGTCCGTGACTTTGTTGAGGTATGGACCAAAGTAATGAATGCAGACCGATTTGACCTAAAATAACCACTTAAAAAAACCTGGGATGTGATTATCCTTTACGCTGGCTTTCAGCAGCAAAGACAATCACATCCTAACCACTACATTGGTTTACACAAAACCCTAGCCAGATGCTTGCCATTGTTTCCTATCGTTATATGCTAGAAATCAATAATAAAAATGAATGCAGGGAAATTATGTTTAAAAAATCACTCATTGCGTGCACCTTGCTCGCCACGCTCAGTGCATGTAACCAAACAACTCAACAAGTTGATAAGCCGCAAACTAACCAAGTTGCCGCTGATTTTAAAACCTATTCAGCAGAGACTTTTTTTGATACCACAAATATTCAAGGCAGCGCGTTTCGCCCTGATGCACAGAAAATTTTGGTCACTTCTGACGAGTCGGGAATATATAACCTCTATGAAGTTGACGTCAAAACCGGCGAAAGATCACAAATAACGGATGCCACCGATTCAACCTACCCAATCGGATATTTTCCAAATGATCCCCGCATCTTATTCACGCGAGACAACGGTGGAAATGAGCGCTTTCATGTTTTTGTCCGTGACGAAAATGGCCACGTTAAAGATCTCACGCCAGGAGAAAAAGTGAGAGCCGGTTTTATCGGTTTTACTAACGATAACAACGCCTTTTACGTGTTAAGCAATCAGCGTGACGAGCGCTTTATGGATCTATATCGATTTGATGCTGCCACCTACGAAAGTGAACTTATTTATAAAAATGACAACAATTTAAATGTCCAACAGGTGAGTGAAACCGATCGCTACCTTGCACTTATCAATGCGCAAGGTAATAAAGACAGCGACTTATTCTTACTCGACTTACATAACCCCGGCGCCCCTCTCGTTGAGATTTCAAACGTGGCGCACGAGGCAAACTTTTCCGCTTCAGCATTTTCTAAAGACGACAAATATTTATACTATGGGACCGATGCCCATGGTGAATTTTATCAAAATTGGCGCTATGAAATCGCGACAGGTAAACACACGCCTTATATAGAAAAAAATTGGGACGTGAGGTTCTTATATTTCTCCAATTCCAACCGCTATCGTGTTGTAGGAGTGAACGAAGACTCTAGCGTAAAAGTCACGATCACCGATCTTAAAACAGGAAAGGACATCAAACTCCCTAAGCTCCCTGCGGGTAGTATCAACAGCGTTAACTTCTCCGATGACGAAAAGCTGATGGCTTTTTATTTAAATTCGGACACCTCGCCAAATAACTTGTACGTATGGCGTGTTGGCAGTGATGAAGTTAAGCAGTTGACCTCAACCTTGAGCGACAAAATCAATACCGAACATTTGGTCGAGAGCACCATCGCTCGCTTTAACAGTTTTGATGGTTTGGAGGTGCCAGGCGTACTCTACAAGCCAAAACTTGCTAGTTCGACAAATAAAGTGCCCGCGCTCGTATTTGTTCACGGAGGTCCCGGAGGCCAAAGCATGACGGGTTATAGTGCTCTTACTCAGCATTTGGTTAATCAAGGGTATGCGATTTTCGCCGTAAACAACCGAGGCAGCTCTGGCTATGGTAAAACATTCTTCCACTTAGATGACAAACGTCATGGTGAGGATGATTTACAAGACATCGTTTGGAGTAAAAAATATCTACAACAGCTAGACTGGGTCGATGCTGATCGTATCGGCATAATGGGCGGAAGCTACGGTGGCTATATGACTGCAGCGGCACTGGCATTTGAACCTGAAGAGTTCAAATTAGGGATCAATATCTTTGGTGTGACTAACTGGGTAAGAACTCTTGAGTCTATTCCACCATGGTGGGAAGCATATAGGAAGTCTCTATATGATGAGTTAGGCGATCCGGCTACCGATAAGGAGCGTTTGCATCGTATCTCACCACTTTTCCATGCCAAAAATATCACTAAGCCATTGATGGTTGTGCAAGGTGCAAACGATCCTCGTGTACTTCAAGTAGAGAGTGATGAATTGGTCGAAGCCGTTCGCTCAAACAATGTGCCTGTCAAATATGTACTATTTGACGATGAAGGGCATGGGTTCTCTAAAAAGGAAAACCGTATTGAGGCCTCTCAAGCCTATCTCGACTTTCTTAAAAAGCACCTTTAACAAATAGGCTGCCGGATCCGAGTATCTAACTTCAGGTTATTTAGCTCGGATCCGAACTACTCACACTGCTTGCTTATGACTATACTTTGACCAAAATTATACCAATTAGCTTAATTACGAAATCTATTTTGAAGCGAGAAAACCTGGGCTTCAGATAATTCAACACGCACTAAGCTCGGCAACTATCCAATCCCTAAACGCCTTTAATTTAGGCCACTCAAAGTGACGCTCAGGTGCGACCAAGAAATAACGATATTCACATAGCCATGCAAAGTCGGGATAGATTTCTAACTGGCCAAGCTCTAAAGATTGATTCACTAAACGTCGACGTAACAAAGAAAACCCCTGCCCTGCCACCGTTGCCTGCTGCACCAATGCCGCATTATCAATTTTGAGATTACTGAATGTATGACCACTTAAACCCAGCTGCTTGTTTAGCTCAAGCCACGCATGTTCATTATCTCGACCTTCGTCATAAATAAAATTGAGCTTTGATAGCTGCTCTCGCAGCGGTTTGTTTGGGTCAATTAATCCAGGGCGGTAGGCAAGAACCAGCTCATCCTCCGCGATGAGCTCGCTTTTCAGTCCCGGATAGTTACCAAATCCAAAACGGATCCCAATATCGATATCGTCGTGGTTAAAATCGGCGAGTTGCTCGGTAGGATCAATACGTAGCTGGAAGTTTGGCAATGCTTTGTTGAAGCTCGCCAATCTAGGCAAAAGCCAACAAGTAGCAAATGAAGGCAAAACCGACAGGTTAATGGTGTTTGGGTTAGGATCTGATTTTAACGTCGATAGACCCATTTCCATTTGCCCAAAGGCCTTGTGTAAGTAAGGCAACAAGTCTTGTCCTTGCTGAGTTAGCAATACCTTTCTTGTTTGCCGCTCAAATAACATACAACCAAGCTGTTGCTCAAGAGTTCTTATCTGTTGGCTCACGGCAGCTTGAGTCACGAATAAGGCTTCCGCCGCCTGCTTAAAACTGCCTAATTCTGCCGCCGTTTTAAAATACCAAAGTCCTTTGAGTGGAGGTGATTTCATTCGCCATCTTACTTAATTAAAACTTAACTATAGGTCAGAATTTCTAGTTTGTCAGTTTTATGAATGCACACAATACTTAACGGTGAAATCAGAGACGGAAGGAGTCTTTATCATGAAATACGCAATTATTCTTGCATTTCCTCTAGCAGCACTCGCATCAACATCCGAGCAGGTACAAACTGAAAAAGTATTTACTGATGCGGGATACCCATACAAAAACTTAATTATGAAGGCCGAAAAAGTGGAGCTTGTTTATTTAGAAGAGCAAAACAAAACGACCTGTCGAGTTAAAGTCTATAGCGGTGATGTACTTCATGAAGGGGAGCCTATGGAGATATCGGCTAAAACGTTTTCAACCGATCCCGTCAAGGGCTGCCTTGCCCGGCAAAATGCCAAACACATTTTAAGTTTGCTTTAATATAAGCTAACCCGAAATCAGAATAACAACTTGTGCGCTAGCAGTTGTTATTCTTCGGTTAGCTTAAGTTAAGCAACCTGATTGATAAGCTGCTGCCGCTTGAACCAAAAAGGCGCATCACACCAACGTTTTTCCTTATTATAAAACTGCTGCTTTAGCGCTAAGTACTGATCAAACTGACGCGCTAAGTCTTGTTGATATACCTTGCTGCTACGCATAAACGCTTGAGATGTTTTGGTATTGCCGATAATGGCTGCCGCTTGGCATCCCGATGTCATGGCAAACCCTAATCCCATAGAGGAAATAGGGTCAAACGCACAAGCTGCATCCCCCACAGGTAAATAATTTTTGAGATGAGAAAAACGGTTAAAATGACTCCCAGCAGGTCGGATCCATAGGTTTTCGTCGACCATCTTTGCCCCCTCAACCCGCCGTGACATATATTTACTGCTACCTAAGTGAGCTTGCCACTGTGCCAAACGATTTAAGCGCTGCTTTGATAGCAATTCAAAATCACTGAAATACGTTACAACTAACATATCGTTAGAAAGTGCCGCACTGTACCACCAGCCAAATTCGTCACTTTCAATTAGTTGCAGTTGCTCAAGCGCCCCTCGCTTTACTTTAAAGAAGGCACCAACCCCTGTAAGTCTGTCATATTGCTGAACAGCCGCTCCTAGAGATTTGCCAATCAGCGAATTACGCCCAGACGCATCCACAAGATACTCGCAAACAATGGTAAACTGACCATAGTCAGGATGACTCACGACCACTGAGTAACGGCCGTCTTGTAACTGAGTAATTGCTTTGCTTTTAGTGCGCGGGAATACCGTACCACCACGCTGGATAGTGCTTTCGAGCAAGGTTAGATCGAATATCTCACGATTAATTTGATAGGTTGCTCTATCTGGTGCAAAAATCGCGTGACGATTAGCGGATTGCTCACTTCCCCAAAACGCACTATTACCTTGAGTTGGAGTAAAACAGTGCGGACCGAAATCCGCTCTGTCTATCTGCAAATAGTCCAATACCGAAAACACACTTGCAGATACACTTTCGCCAATTCTTAATTTTTGTAAATCAGACTGCTCGATTAAAATGACTGATAGGTCTGTGTGATTGAGCAAGTTTAATGCGGTGCTAGCCCCAGCAGGGCCAGCACCAATTACTAGCACATCACATTCGTGAGTACCATTCATACCCATTACCGTCTTGTTCGAGTACCGCTACGAGGCACTTTTTTCGCAGCTCGTTTTTGCGTAATTGGCTTAGCCATTTTTTCTTCAAGCCCTTTTAGTATTGCTTTGGCCTTAGAGCACCCGCAAGACAGGTGATCTTTAAGGTCATCAGGAATGTAAAACACCGGAATATCGGTTCCGTCGTCTTGGCAATTCCCAGTAATATCGGAGACAGGCACATCCTTATACGCAAACAATTGGTGATTACGTTCGATTTCCGTAAAATACGGGAAATTAGGTTCATCACTATTTTGATTGCGGATAAAACCAAGTGCCGACCAATGCTCAACCATTTGCACAAAGCTATTAATACCCCGTGCATAGTTGACTTGCTGGCCAGCTGGAAGGTGAGTAAGTGATTGATCATCAAATTGATTCGTCAATACATCCCAAGGGCTTTGCGGTGGCCACCAGTAACTATAGTAAGTTGGGGCTGCTGGCACCATTTGCGGATCGTCTTCCGTGCCGACGTTCACTTTATTCACCGTTGGCTCGGTAAAGTTCACATTTTGAATAGTACAATTGAAAAAGTCAGCTTGCCATGGGCATGCCATGCGCTTGGTTAAATCTCCAGGCTGACAACCACCACCTTCGCACTCATCACGCTCAGCATCCAAGCCACTTGGAAAGCCATTACCCATACTTTGATCTTTGATGATATAAGGCGCCGCGTACACTGCTGGATTTTGTAAACTCCACGTTACCTCAATCCCTGGGCACATAGGTAAGCCAACGCAGTTACCCACGCTACCTTGATCCGCATAAAATACGCCAAACTCATCGACTGCACTCTGTGGCGCTGAAGGTTTAGCACTTGAAAAGTTACCAGCGGCCCACTGACTCAGTAAGAAGTATTGAGTCTGCGTTAACGTTAAAAACTTATCGACAATATTGTCTTCAGCGTTGCTCACCGAGTTACTGCCAGAGTTCATTGGCATCAGTGGTAAATTACCCTCAATACCATACTCGAAGAGTTGCTGATTGGTTTGATCGTTTGGCGGAGTTTGCTGCACTGTGGCTGGGTCAACTGGCTGTCTAAAATACTTAAAGTAAGCCTGACGATTCGCTTTGTTATCTTCAGAGCTGTCTTTAAAATCAAAAATATTGGAAACAAATGCCGACATAGATTGGACATTTGATACCCACTGATACCGACTGATACGCTGGATAATCGGCTCAATATCTTGGTAATAATTTGCCTGATAAGAAGACTGATACTCACCATTGCTGTAAAGCTCAGGACATAAGTTTTGTTCACGTACCGCAACGTCAAACATAGTATCACTGAGGTTGGAGATATTGACGATTTCCGGTGCAAAGTCCGGAGAGCCAACAATTACCCAAGCTGAGAGCTGCAAGGTTTTACCATCGTCAAACGTAACCGTGCAATACACAGTCCCATCCGCAATATCATCATGCCACGTGTCCGCGCCACCGTAAGATTCAAGAGGCTGGTTACCACCCGCATTCCCTTTACCGCCAAGTACTACTAAGCGGCCTTCGTTATCGGTTAAAATATCTCCGAGCGACTTTATTTCAGTGCCTTGGCACGGTTTGGGAGGGAAACTAACCGGATATCCTGCAGGGGCACTGGCGGCGTCAAATTCAGCTTTTGCATTTGCGCCAGATATCGTTCTTGGACCTGGGTCAATAATTAGGCTTCGACGATCCGTTGCATCTGCATTACGCCAAGGCGTGTTGCGATTGCTATAACTATTATCTTGACCATAGAGTAAGTTGCCTTGTAATTCATTAAACTCATACCATGCCGCCTTTTTATTCGCGACGTGTACGGTCCAACTAATGGATTTCACGTTATCGCTCGATAACGTTAGTTCATTGTTATTTTCGTCAATGATTTTAAAGGGTTGGCCCTGTCTGCGGATCCGGCCTTCTGCATCTTTAAACTGACTGACAGGGCTGTCTATCTGATTGCCCCATTCATCGGATTCAAACGGTAAACCACCTATTTTGTCTGGTGCTAAATAAAACTGACCATCGCTATTACCGAGTCTTGCGACACCGACAGAGGGGTGAAGTGAATAGTTCATATTTATATCCTTTAGATATAGTAACCACGGCACAAAACAACACACTTGTTAACAAAACATACTCAAGTGTGCGCTAACTTTCGCTTAAATTGAGTCACAGCTAAGTAGAGTAACTGTAGCACCAGCAATAAAATGTGCATATTTCACTTCATTACAGAACATACGACACGAACAAAATAATCAACAACCATATGATATTAATTGAGAAATATTTTTATCTTTTTTAAACCATGTAAGAGCCTAACACTCAAAGAACAAATCAGGTGATTAGAAAACTTATTCGTTACAAACAAAAATTAATTGAAACATTTATTTCACAAACTATAATCCTTGTCCCTCAGTTGAGTAAAAACGTTATTTTTTGCTTTTAGTTTTCAAGGAGTAGATATGAAAATAAAGCCTCTCACATTTGCACTAGGACTTGCATTAAGCAGCACAGTTCAAGCATTCACCCAATTTGGTGGACAAGGGATCATGCCCATGGGACATGAATGGTTAACCCGCACCGCAGCACTTGAAGTGCTGGATGCCGAACACATTATCGAACCAGATCCCAACGACCCCAGACACGCTTGGCGCTATGGTTTGGCAAAGAACATCGCGCTACATACCGCACAAGATGAAATTACTCGACTCCAGTCCCAGTTAAACAACAACCCGCTCTATGAACCAAGATACGACAGTGTGAACTCCGCCATCGTTGGTGAGCGCTGGGTTGATATTGCTGGATTTAACGTCACCAACGCCAGTACCGATCCTACCGGCCCAAACTGCTTTAGCGCAGTCTCGCAAGAGCCGGCTGACATTCAGCTAGATCACTTTATGCGCCGCTATGATGATATTGCAGGCCAAGGTGGTGTAGATGCAGCTTATCGCGCGCAAAAACGCTTTGTTCAACATTTTATTGATGCGGCTATGGCTGAGGAAAAGCGCCTCAAGGTATGGGATGGTGGTGGCCACGCCGCCCTTGCGGAAGTAGATCATAATTACTTTTTGTTTGGCCGTGCTGTTCACCTATTTCAAGACTCGTTTAGTCCAGAACATACGGTAAGGCTCCCAAAAGATAACTACGAAAAGGTTTGGCAAGTAAAAGCTTATCTTTGCTCAGAAGGTGCCGAGCAGCATTCGCACGATACCAAAGATGTGCTCAACTTCGCCAGTGGCGATGTAATTTGGCGAGCGAATACACGCTTAGAATCTGGTTGGCAGTCTTATCGTATTAGTAGCATGAAACCGGTTGCGATTGTCGCGCTGGAGGCCAGTAAAGATCTCTGGGCTGCGTTTATTCGCACAATGGCAATACCAAAAGCACAAAGACGTAGCGTAGCCGAGCAAGAAGCACAGCGACTAGTACAAAACTGGTTGTCGTTTGACGAGGCAGCTATGCTGGCTTGGTATGAGGACGAAAGTAAACGTGACCATACTTATGTACTGGCCCCTAATGAGTCGGGAAAAGGGAAGTCGCTTGAAGCCTGTATGGCAGAGCTAAATGTAGGTACAACTAGCCAAGCCGAGCGTGTTGCACAGCTAGATGCAGAGCGAAACCAATGTCTTTTTAATATCGAAGCCGAACCTGGTTTTGAAGATCTTAACGACCCACACTTAGATATACCCTACAACTGGCGTTGGAAATCTCTAACCTGGCAAACGCCACCAAGCGGCTGGACATATCCGCAGTTAAGTGCAGATACGGGTACACAAATCACGATAAAGTCGCCAGTAAATAACCAGTATTTAGCAGCACAGACCCTGAGCAATAATACCCGAATTACCTTTAGCCCAACTGAGCCTCTCAATTTAATTCAGGTAACCAATGCACAGGGTCAGCACTATTTTAGAGCCACTCAAGCCCCTTCACTGTTTTTAAGTTACAGCAGCAAAAGCGCAGGCTATCTCAAACTCGTAGACTCCCCTAAACAAGCACTCTACTCGTTGATCTATCAAGGTGGTGTGTGGAATATCAAAAATCAATTTTGGCAGCAATATATTTGGTTTAACCAAGCGCAAAACCAACCTGAGTTAAATCGCCATGGCGAGCCGGACCAGTTATCCGCAAAGTGGATGATTGAAGGCATATAACTTAACACAACCCCCAACCAGCAGGCCCTATCTAATTGAGGGCCTTTCCCTAAATAGACTCACTCAGCGTGCCTGATACAAAGTACTATTAACTTTTCTTGCGCAGCCAAAAGAGGCTTCCTTCAACGCTTAACCAGGCTTTTTTACCACCACAATCTATATAACTTAAGACTTCTTCTTTTGAGCCCAATGTGTAGCCATATATCTCTTTTTGTTTGGTCTTTTCTTGACCTGTAAGCATCTTGATAAAGTGCTTATTGTACCCTTTGATTGTCGCTTTTAGCTCATTCAAAGCTTTGCTCTCGCCATCCTGCGCAAAACGCATCAACGCCTCTGCAGATAGCATAAAAATACTCTCTTCTTCATATTCATCAAGGCAAGCTTGTAGTTTATCCCACTGCTTTAAGATGACTAAACCATTCACATACAGGTATCGACAGGCCTGATTATCGTTGGGATTAAGTCGAAGCAACACTTCTAGCTCATCAACCGCCTCTTGTACTTTGTCTGCCCAAAAGTAAATCCACGCTTTATGGTAACGAATAAACATATACGGTCTGGTTTCGTGGATAAGCCAAAAATTGCCTTGATTTTCTTCAATATAGTCAGGCGTAATAAAGTCTTGTTCTTCATTGTGAATAAACTGTTCAAGTAAAGGGATTGAATCAATGTGAGTCAATTTGAGCAAGTTTTCAATCAGTGCGTTTCTTATTTCTTCTTGTTCTTCATCAAAATCTTCTTCAAATTCAAACGCTCCGAACTCGTTGTCTAACTCAGGATCCCAAATCAACGTATCCCCTAACTCCATAATCGCGCCTGCCAAATAACGCTTTACCTCATGAGCCTCTCGCTCAAAAGGCATCATAGGCTCAGCGTGTGAAAACGCCGCCTTTGCTGCATCTAAGCTAGTAAACCCGGTGAGCTGTTGTTGTAATTCACTTACCGCACCTTTCTGCTCTAGTGACAAGTTCTCAAAAGATACTTTATCCAACGCCTTAAGCAGACCAAGACAAAAGCTCGGTAACGGAGCCCCCTTTGCTAATGATGCAGCAAAGTCTTGCTTAGAGAGCGCACACTCTTTTGGCAACTTATAAGTTTTTCCATCCAAGCTTGAAACGCACTGCTCATGCAAATCCATTAAGGCTTCTAACTGAGCACGGTAAATAACCGTGTAATCACCAAAGAGTTCAGGCAACCACTCGTGTATTTCAGCAATATCATTAATGGCAACTTTGCCAATCAAATAGCCTTCAACAAAATAATAATCCGGTTGATGCTGAGTATCTTTAGAAAAGGCATTAACTGCTTTGCGTAACACACTTGGAGTCATATAGAACATTCCTTTAATAATTGGGTAAGTAGGGGCCGCTTTACACGGCGATCTCTACATAAAACATCGCGGAATAAATCCCCTCATACCATACTAGATCCCACTGGTAAAAACCACTTCACGCAGGTGGGGGCGCTTTACGCGGCGATCTCTACAAAAAACATCACGGAGCCAATCCGCTCCCACCACACTAGACTCCCACTGGTAGGAGCCGCTTTACGCGGCGATCTCTACATAAAATATCGCGGAATAAATCCGCTCCCACCACACTAGACTCCCACTGGTAGGAGCCGCTTTACGCGGCGATCTCTACATAAAACATAGCGGAGCCAATCGGCTCCCACCACACTAGATTCCCACTGGTAGGAGCCGCTTTACGCGGCGATCTCTACATAAAATATCGCGGAGCCAATCTGCTCCCACCGCACTGGCCCCGCTGGTGGGAGCCGCTTTACGCGGCGATCTTTGCATCAAATTCAGGATCACAACCTTTGCGGTTCTACTGGGCTCTGTATAAAGGCGGCGAATTTATCAACTATGTTTGGATAATGCGCACGTAGCAGAGCTTGTGACTCTCGGTTACTCAAAGCACGACATCGCTCAGTTTGCTCTTGCAGCATCAATTTCTTCAAACTCAATCTCCCAGTCGTGGTAGACATCAAAAAATGGATGGTCGCCCAACTACTTTTATACATCAGCTCAGAATTGTAAGACTTCCATTTGGATTCTGCATTGATAAGCTCATAAGGCGATAACACTCGCCCTGTAATATAACCGCGATGTAATCTAGCTTGATTTGGTGCAACAGTGCCGACCTGCATCGTCACTTTTACGGTTTGAAAATAGCCTGCAAGTCCCTCATTTAACCAACGCGGCGTATATCCAATCACAGCCTGATTAATAGCGTGCACCGCTTCATGAACGGCAGTTTGCATCGTCGCATGATGATTTCTCTGCTCAACCAAAGCAAGGTTGTATCTACCCAAGTAGAGACCAACATTACCCTTTGGATTGCCACCATAGGATTTAACCACTCGCTCATATTCGCGCCGATTAGGTAGCACCTTGATCCTGAGCGTCACCTTTTGCATCGCGTCCAAGCCAACAATACTGGTATACCCTCTAAATACGGCATTCAGTTTAGCGCTTAAGGTGTTTTTAAACTGATCCGTGATATTTGGACCGGAGATATTGAGGTCAAAGAAATCAAGAGCACGATTACGCTCTGGCTGATAATGCTTAGCCGCAAAGTTCGGTTTTTTATCCGAGTAATTCGTAATGCCTCTTTCATCAACCCAAGTGTATATCCCATTCTCAACACGGTATTTAATCCCCTCAGCTTGCTGAGAAGCACAACGACCAAACTGTCTTAAACTCGTTTGATGGTCAAAAATATCTCCGTTTGGTGACTGAACTGAACTTGGTTGTTTGAACTTTTGCTCTGAAACCACAGGCGCATTATTTAATTCCGTTTTTTGGTTGCTTAGCATATTGGTTAACTGAGGCTGTATTTGAGTAAACCAAAACTCACGGCCATCAAAAAAGAGAAACAACAACACAGAAAACACAACCAAACAGGCCTTAAAAATAGCCTCCTTCCACTCGCTCCAAGCGCCCTTCATTCCTTGACCCTCAATCCTATTTTTTATTGAAATTTCGTGATAGTGAGAATAACCAAGCTATAATCCCGCAGTTAGAAACCGCTTTACACGGCGATCTCTACATAAAACATCGCGGAATAAATCCGCTCCCACCACACTAGCACCCGCTGGTAGGAGCTGCTTTATGCGGCGCTCTCTTGCATCCTATTCCAGAAAACCAATCCCTCTCGCAACCTTTCGGCGCTGCCAACCCCAACAAAGCACTAAAGCAACCACACCACTTGCGTAGGTCACGTACAAAGGCACTGAGGTGTCGGCATCCTCAGCATACATAAACACGCTCGACATCACCCAAGCTGCAACTGCACCAATCAACAGCCATACCGCCGCAGAATAAAGCTTATACACTGGCGCACTTATATAACCCGACAACACCACACAAGCCGCTGCAACACCACCTATCACCGGCTTCTTCCACCAGCCCGCATACTCCGCTAATATCCCAGCCAAGGTTGCTGACACGATAAAAGTCACGATGACAATTATGATAGACAGTAAAAATTTAAGGGCATGGTTCATAATTCACCTTTGCAAAACCTCAGACTACTGAATATAGTCTACAACCTTCATCGATCTAAAATTGAGATGCTTTTCTTCATGATGTTCTGCATCCAGCACTACTGACAAGTACGGAGCAAATACCATTTTTTCATCCGATGAAAGCTCAAACTCCATTTTAAACATTCGCTTACTGCCCACAGGAACAGTAAAGTAATCAGAGTTATAACTACCATATCGCTTTTCACCTACATAGTATGCGAGTAATCTAGCTTGACTATCTTTATGATCAATCGCATAGCTTTTATTTCTAATCCTAAAAGCATTATCACGAGGAAGCAGATTAATAGCGTAAAAGGAGCAAGTAAGATTTTTACCGCGCTTTTCACATCTATCCTTCTTTACTTCAAACCCCGCGTAGTGTTGAAAAGTTTTGACGGGGCCATCGTATTCATCGTTGAACATGGAAAGTGATATCCAAGGATCTTTTAGAAACATCCCTGCTGAAAAAAATGCTGCACATACAAACACAGTTAAAATTGACTTTATGAATCTCCTAAAAGTGCTTAGTCCGGCTCTCTCAAATTGATAATATAAATAACTTATCATCACCACACTAAGCACCAAAATTGGTATAAAGCGAATCAAGCTACTACCAGAATAAAGCACGTAGGCCTTCACTATCTCAACAAGATCAGTTGCATATGCGCCAATGACGATACTGGTTATAAAAACGGTAAAAGCAATCAATTTATTAAATGAAAATAAAGCCGCTTTTTTTACTGTGTTGTGTTGTTGTGACGCTGAGCCATCCATTTGTTTGCGTGTCCTAGTTGCTAAAGTTTTGAAATACAATCAAAGTTTTTATCGATAAATAAATTTACAATCCATCTACATAGAGTTCAAGCTGTAATCTATCATCCGTTATGTTGATAGAGAAACCTATCTGGTTGTTAAATCAATATCAGCTCCTCTTTGACGCTGACAGCTCATACCCACCTTGCGTTAGTTCACAGGGAGTTTCAAAACTTCTCTCAACCGCGCAAACGTCACAAACTCATCGTTGGCTTCCATTACTGCATACTCTGGGTTTCTTGCCACAAGTAAGTAGGTTACTTCACCTTGCGCATCAATCTGTTTTCTTACATCTCGTAGTAAAAATTGTTCGTCGCCAGCTGCGTCAAAGCGCTCGATGGCGATAGTGGTATTTGTAATTGATCCTGCATTGTTCGATGTGATCCGCTCTAGTAACAATAAATCCCCATCGAAGATCGGGTATTTCCCACCATTCATAGAATTGCCACTAGCATGAGCTAAGAAGTGTTTTTCAGGGTCGACTTTCCCACACCCTGGTGGTGCAGGCACGAAGGACATTTCGCTACTATCACCTGTTTTAAAGTGACCACAAGCAATTTGTAAGTTAGGAAAATATGGCAGCTGTACTACGTTTTCCCCAACATCTGTGCTTTGAAGTTGGTTTGGTATCGCATCATCTGTTACCGTCTGTGTACTTTCGAGTTCGGCTAGCCTGTCACGTTTGGTATGAAGATATCTAGCAAGGCGATAGCGGCTTAACTCCAATATACAATCGGTCAGTTGTTCAATATCTTGCGTTTTAACTTCAAGGTTTAGTTTGAACTGTGCTTCTTCAATGGATTGATTTGGTGCTTGTTCAATTGAAAACCAGTGGTGTGCTTTTCGCTTATGCACAGGTTTTTTTGCTTCCGTGAAAGCGTTAATCGGATTATCGAACCAATAATTGAACCAAGCTTTACTGCCTTTGCTTTTGCTTCTGTCCTTTTCTGATATGTCTAGCTTTCTTAACTGAGGATAGTGCAATAGCACATCATAACTCTTATCTGCCAGCGCTCTTAATGTGGGAGGATAAGCTATACCATCGAGCTGAACAAAGGCTTCAAGCAAAATGGCTTTAAAGCATTTTGTCATGCTGGTCACTTCGACAGCCTCTTTTAAAAACACCTTGTAGGGCGCAAGCCACTTAGCTGAAATACTACTAACGCTCTTTGCTTTTACAACGAGCTCAAACCAACTTCCATAGGGTTTTATCTTCTTAAACTCACCATACTCATGGAAAAACTCACAAGCATCAGGCGCATGACCTAACTGATCTGCTAGATTTTGATAATCATCAAGAGCCGTGGTTCGCTGTTCTTTAGCGAGTAGCTGCCAAAAGTCAGTAATTTCTAGGTCGTAATTTACAAAACACCCTTCAGGTAGCAGAACTACTTGGTTGTCTTTACTGAACTTAGCAACTAAGTCTCTAGGCGAATGTGTACCAAAAAGTGCATAAGGCTTGTTCAGAAAACTGTGGTGGTTACCAATAAAATCTAATACCACCAAATGCGTTTTCTGTTGATGGATTCTCAGTCCACGACCTAATTGCTGTAAGAATAAAACCTTTGATTCACTGGGCCTCAGCATCATCACAGTGTCGATACTGGGTAAGTCAGTGCCCTCATTAAACAGGTCAACACTAAAAATAATTTGTAGTTTTCCAGATGCTAAATGCGCGAGTGCTTCACTGCGTTTTATGCTTGACTTTCCATGTACTGAAGCCGCTTTAATTCCCGCTTTATTGAAGTAGTTTGCCATGTAGTCGGCGTGTGTGGTCGAAATACAAAAAGCCAGCGTGCGTGTTTGCGCTAACTGTTTCCAGTGCTGTAAAGCATGTTTTGCTCTGTGCTCTGTCGCAAATTGATTGTTTAGACTGGTTGGATCAAACTTGCCGTTACGCCAAGGAATTGCGGTATAGTCAACGCTTTCATCCCAAATACCATAATAGTGAAACGGCGCGAGCGTTTTGGCGTCAATCCCCTGCACCATATTCCGCTCATAAACGAGGTTGTTGTCACACAGGCTTAAAATATCGGCTTGGTCCGTTCGCTCTGGTGTAGCTGTTAAACCAAGTAAGAATTGCGGCTCAAAGTAAGACAGCAAATTTCGGTATAATTTACTGCTCGCATGATGAAATTCATCAACAATAATGTAGTCAAAATAATCGACAGTGAACTGCCTCAAACTCTCTGTTTTACCAATGCTCTGTACAGAGGCAAACAAAAAGTCGGCATCACTTTGTTTTTGCTTACCTGTATAAAACCCTGCAGTACAATCAATTAATCGCGTAAACGTCTTGGCCGCTTGCTTGAGAATTTCTTCTCTATGTGCCACAAATAGGACTTTTTTAGCGCCTACTTGTTGAACATCAAAAGCAGCAAGCCACGTTTTGCCCATTCCCGTCGCTAATACCACTAAGCCTCTTTTATAGCTTTGTGCTCTTGCGTTATTTAGTTTTTCTAGGGCTTCTTGCTGCTCAGGTCTAGGGCCAATCGGCTCAATATCTATGTCGTCATCGACCTTACTAACAGTTTTGAATTGTGGCTTCTTACGACGTTTTTGATAGTGCTGTATCCACAGGTAGCTTAAACATGTTGTTTGAGGGTGATTAAATAAACGGGCAAACGCAGCCTTAAACTGCAAAAACGTTGCCTTGTTATTACCACTCTGACTGGCTATAAAATCATGGCGAAAACACCATTCTAACCCTTGAGTTAATGCCACTGCACTTATATTGTTTGAACCAATAAACGCACTCCCCTCGTAAATTTGACTATCTTCACCTTTGGTTTTGGTAAAAATGTATGACTTCATATGGAAACTCTCATTTCCGCGAGTTTCATATACTCGTAGAACAGCCCCTAAAGTCTGTAGTGTCATCAATTCTTTTAGTGCGAACGGGCAAGTAAAGTCTAGGTAATCCGACGTAAGTAGCTTTAAGGTAGTGCCGTTTACTAGAGCGTCGTACAAAGCATCAAAAAGTAAATCAAGACCAGATCGCTGAATAAATGAAACGGTAATTTCAATCTCGTCAGCTTGCTCGATGGCATGGAGCAGTGCAGGCAATAAGGGATCATCGCCCCCTATATAAAGTTGCTTATTGGTGCACAGCGCAAGTTTTCCTCCTTGGTTCTTACTGCTCACTTGATTAATCCTTCCTAAGTAGAGCGTTTAACCAAAGTTCATTATCGCGGTTAGGCCTTCTATCTTCCGTCACCCATTGCTTAATGACGTTGAGATTTGGACATGCTGTGATAACTTTTGATAATCCGTCTTCATTAAGATCTGTAAATCTACGGCCATTGTGCTCCCGTTCACCCGCACCATATTTGAACGAAACATACAACACACCATGAGGTTTAAGCGCATCTTGTAACTTCACAAAAACATTGGACAGGTCTTTCAATGCAACATGTAAAAGGCTGGCACAAGCCCAAATACCATCAAAAGCAGCAATATCTTGTATATCTTCAAAGAATTGGTGTCTCACTGGTTGGCCTAGTTGTGTAGCGGCAATCTTCACTAGCTTTTCGCACGCATCCATTGCGCTAACTTCATAGCCTAGTTGTTTGAACGCTACCGCGTCGCGGCCACTGCCACAACCCGCGTCAAAGATGTGAATGTGACTTTTCTCACGCTTTGGTAATTCAGGAAGAAACTCCTGATAAAGCGGTTGCATGTCCACATTGAATGTTGAGTTTGCAAATTCATCTGCATGTTGGTCGTAATAAGCGAGCGTAATTTCGGACATCTTTTACCTAACATAACTTCATTTAGTGGCGCAGTGTAAATGACGAAAAGTATGATTTCCATGTCACCATTGAAACTCTGCAAACTCACATTTGCTGTCCGTCGCCAATGTGATGCCACAGTAAAGCTGATCTTACTAATCTAAATGGTTAGATAAACGCTCAAACACATAAAGATCCTGTTCGTGAGCGGTTACTTCATCCTTAACCGCTGTATATATTCATTTGAAATTAGATGTAAACGAATGCTGAGAGTATTAAACCCGAAAATCCGTGCGTTTTGTAGTGATTTACGTCAAATCCAGGTGTTTTTACCACCAAAGTGCTAGATATTTTTTGCCAGACCGTTAAAACTAGGGTTAACTCAAACTGTTAAAAGTAACAAATATAGATGGGCTAGCCCATTACAACGTATTACAGCTATTTTTATCACTTTACTGGCTTAGTCGGTGTTTTGCCTGTTGTTAGTTCGGTACTGAGGTACTGCGCTACCTTACCTTATATAAAGGTTTGCTTGTAGGCTGGCTATGCGAGGTGTCGATTCGGTTTACAACTTTTCCACATTCACCTACATTGGAAATGTAGCTTGGGTCTCAACAGGAAAGTGGCATGCACTTCAAGAATAAAATAACAAACGAACGCTCTTACAATACCGGTGGCAGTGAGGCGAGTAGTCTTGAAAGCGACCGTGGGCGTATTATCAACAGTGCTGCGCTTAGACGGCTGCAACAAAAAACCCAGGTGTTTCCGCTTGAGCGTAATGCGGCGGTGCGTTCGCGCTTAACGCACTCTCTGGAGGTGCAACAAAACGGCCGTTACATTGCTAAAAAAATTGTTGATGCGCTGGTACAGCAAGGTAGGCAAGATTTGCTGCAATATGAGGATAAAAACAGCCAGCAGGTGGATTTGTCTGAGTGTTTGGTCACCCTGTCTGAAATGGCCTGTTTGATGCACGATATTGGTAACCCTGCATTTGGTCACTTTGGCGAGGCCGCTATCAATGATTGGTTTAAACGCTATTTGAGCCAGCATCAACAGTTTGCAAAAAGTGCTCGAGCGGCGCTTAGGTATGGCTCAAAGGAGAGCAAAGCGTCGGATCTGGCGGTGCTGAATCAAGAAATGGAGTTACTGCTCGATATTTGTAGTTTTGAGGGTAACGCCCAAGCCATTCGTGTTATTCATACACTTTCTCGACTCAATCTTACCTATTCACAATGTGCCACTGTGATGAAATATACCCGCTGCGCAACCACGCCTAAATCAACCGTAGCCATTGATAAGTCTTATTTGCAAAAGAAAGCGGGATACTATTTTAGTGAAAGTGGGCTTGTCAGTGAGCTGTGCGACAAGTTACAGATCCAAGTGGGTAATCGCCACCCGGTGACTTATATCATGGAAGCAGCTGACGATATTGCTTATTGCCTTGCTGATATGGAAGACGCTGTAGAAAAAGGCATTATTAGTGTAGATGAGTTAACGGGCTGTTTAATAGAGGAATATCAAAATATCGCAGCAGGATTTGGGATCACCGATGACAAGCTATTAGAGCTTATGAGTAAAAAACTGCATTATGCCAATGACAAAGCCAGCAAGCATATGGCGAATTTTGATAATGAATTTTTTATTTGGCTCCGCGTGGGGTTGTTGCACCCGCTTGCTGAACATGCCAAAACACGTTTTATCGACAATATTGATGCAATCTACGAAGGGAGTTTTAACGCTTCGTTACTGGAGGATAACAGCCACCTTCATGCCATTGTAAAGTCGTTGAAAACTGTGGCGGCCAACAAGGTATTTTCGAATAAAGAAGTCGAGCAGTTGGAGCTTCAAGGCTACAAGATCACCAGCAGCATATTGAATGAATATCAACGGGTGCTTGATTTAGACGCCGACGAGTTTAACGCAGCATTAAATGGCGACCATGACTTTGCGATAGAGTCGCGATTGATTAATCGAATTTCCAAAAAGTATGTTGCGGTATACCGCGAGACCTTGGCGAAGCTTAGTGAGCCTGAGCAAGCAGAGCCGATTTTTGAGTTTTATTATCGCTGCCGCCTTATTCAGGATTTTATTAGCGGTATGACAGACCAGTTTGCCTATGATACCTATCGTGCCTTGACCGCGTTGGATTGAGGTTAATGGTTGAGAGAGTGAGCGCGCGATCTTTTTGAAAAGATCGCCGCGTGAAGCGGCTCCTACGCAAGGTAGCAAGCGGATTTATTCTGCTAAAACAGATGCCTGTCGCGGCGTAAAGCCGCTGCTACGAGCGAGCTAAAAGGTAGAGAAATGATCGCCGCGTGAAGCGGCTCCTACACAAGGTAGCAAGCGGATTTATTCTGTTAAAACAGATGACTGTCGCGGCGTAAAGCCGCTGCTACGAGCGAGGTAAAAGTAGAGAAATGATCGCTGCGTCCTGCACAAGTGGCAATAAAGAAGGAGGTGCAAATTGCACCTCCTTTGAGTTTTGTAATCTAGTAATGCTTTACATGGATATTAAAACGTCACGTTTACACCAAACCAAATATTGCGGGCTTTGTCTTTTACGTTGTAGTCGTCGCTAAATACGACTTCACTTACCACACCACGGCCGCTTAGGTATTCGTATTTACCATCACCGTTTAAGTCGTTGTAATCTGTGCTATAAGACGTAAAGTCTTCATCCAATAAGTTATTGATACGCGCAAACACAGTAACATTGTCGTTAAAGGTGTATTTAGCACCTAAGTGCAATAGGTTGTAGTTTTTGTAGTACATGGCTTTGTCTAGGTTGTTGTCCCAGCCACGGTAACGATCAGAGCGCATTTCAGCATTTAGCGTTAGTGAAAACTCGTCCGTTACTTGCCAGTTTACAGTGGCATTTGCCATGTGCTCAGCGGTATTGGTTAGTGGTTGACCTTCTTGAGGGCCGCTCTTTTGCTCGCTGTCGGTCCAGGTGTAGTTTGCGTATAGTGAAACTGCATCAGTGAACTGGTAACGACCTGCAAGCTCAATACCTTGGATCTCAACTTTGTCGATATTGATTTTTTGGCTGTAAGTATCGTAACCAAGCTCGTCGTATACACCCAAATTCACGCATGGTTTTGCGCCATTGGTTGCAGAGCAGCTCTTGATGGTGTCACCACGGGCGATTTTATCGTCAAACTCCGTTGAGAAGTAAGTGATATTAAAATTGTGGTTCTCAGTTGGGTGCGTCCAATACAATGCAACTTCGTTGTTTACACTGGTTTCTGGTTCAAGATCTGGGTTACCTGCAAACGGTGACGTACCCTGACCACCAAAGCCGGTGATACCGTTGTATAAGTCAGTCGTTTGTGGCGTTTTATAACCCGTGCTGATCCCGCCTTTTACTGTCCAATCGTCAGACAGCTCGTATACACCGTATAGACGCGGAGAAAGTTGGCTACCAAATACATCGTGGTTATCGTGACGGACACCCACAGTAACGGTTAGCGGATCGCTCAGGCTCCAGTTATCTTCTACAAATAGCGAGTACATTTGGTGTTCCTGAACGCCTTGATCAACGCCAGACTCCATACCAAATACGCCATCTTGTAATTCACCGTCAACCCACTGGCCGCCCACAACAAACACGTGATCGCCAAATAAATCGTCAACTGGAATATCCACTCTCGCGTCTAACGTATATTGGTTACTGTTCAGTGTACGCTTTGGACGTGGTAAGAATGTGCTTTCAGCAAGCGCTTTACGCTCTGCTTCTTCCATATCAGCATATTTACCACTGCCATCGTACATCGCTTGTAGTAGTTTACGCTCCGCAACAGAAAGCGGCATAGTACGGCCATTGTTATCGGTATCAACAAACGCCAATGACACAAAGGTTTCAATATCACCAAACGTACCTTGATGCGTTAGTGACCACCAGCTTCGGTCAAATTCTTGATCCGCCGCATAACCTGCGCGTGGATTTACCACACCGCGACGGTCTTGCCAGATTGATTCAATGTTGTCTTTGGTGCCAAGCGGATAGGTAATTTTGCCCGACTCAACGTCGTAGTTTGGTGTATTATCGTACTCTTGATTTGAGATATCGTAGTCAAAAGTAACAGTGTGGTTGTCGTTTGGCGTAAATACAAACGTCGCACCAAGTTGCGTATTAGTGTTATCAACCGTTCTACCACCACTACCAAAACCAAGTTCACGATGATGCTGCTCACCATTTGGATCGATTGCAGGTGAAAACTCAGGGCTTGAAGCTTGACGCTCATAAATGCTACCGCGAGCAGAAAAATTGAGTAAACCTTTAACTAAAGGCCCATAGATACTGAAGTCTGTGGTAATGTCATCGCCAAACTGGTCGTTTGTTTGTAGACTTCGGCCAAAATCGATGCTGCCAGTCCATTCATCTACTGACTTTTTAGTAATAATGTTGATTACGCCGCCCATCGCATCTGCGCCGTAAAGTGTAGAAGCTGGCCCCCTAATGACTTCAATTCGCTCAATGGCACTTTTAGGTGGAATATGGTTAAACGCGTTACCACCAAAGTTATTTGGGTAGATATCACCGTGGTTGTTTTGACGCTTACCGTCAATAAGTAGCAGCGTATATTCGCCTGTTAAACCACGCATGCTCACGCTGCCTTGGCCGGTTTTATCTCGAGTTGTACCAATGTCCACGCCTTCTTGGTACTTCACGGCATCAAGCAAAGTCGTATAGGACTGAGCTTGAATGTCTTCAGCCGTGATCACTGAAATACTCGCTGGTGCTTCTGGTATTTTTTGCTCAAAGCCGGTCGCAGTTACCACGATGCGCTCCATGTCTGGCTGCGCTTTTACCGAGTCAGCAAAAGCAACTGGACTAAGGGCAGAAAGCACCAAAGCAGAAAGTACACCACGTTTAAAAGGCGTGTTTGTCATTGTTAATATCCCAAAATTTATTGCATTAAAGTAAATTTTGGCGCGTACTCTAAATGGAAACTGAACAAAAGTCAAAAATATTGATAATTAATCTCATTTGTATTTTGATCTAAGTGATATTTAAGGGAAGTTGTAGATTTATTGATTTTTCTTGGTTCTACTCATGGAGAGATCGCCGCGTAAAGCGGCGGTCATTAGAGATAGAAGTGCGGGTAAACCCACACCTACCAAATCCCCCCTTGGTAGGAGCTGCTTTATGCGGCGATCATTTGAGATAAGATCGCGGAGTAAATCCGCTCCTACAACATACTCTACCCCTTAGTAGGAGCCGCTTTACGCGGCGATCAGTAAAGAAGAGACCACCGCGTAAAGCGCTTGCTACAAGCTAAACAGTAAACTCCCTTGCATTGTCGTTGAGGCGATGACTGGTTTGCTCTAACTGCTCAACAATGGCCATAAACTCATTCATCCGCTTAATCGCTTCTTTAGAGATATCACTCAGGCCATTGATA
This sequence comes from Pseudoalteromonas sp. DY56-GL79, assembly GCF_041414765.1. Taxonomy (NCBI): domain Bacteria; kingdom Pseudomonadati; phylum Pseudomonadota; class Gammaproteobacteria; order Alteromonadales; family Pseudoalteromonadaceae; genus Pseudoalteromonas; species Pseudoalteromonas sp. DY56-GL79. The sequence continues at coordinate 139,377 of NZ_JANHZS010000008.1, forward strand.
TTGGTGTTAATGTCTTCTGTCACCGATAACTGCTCCTGTGAAGCGGTGGCAACACCTTGAGTCAAGTCTTTGATTTTGCTCACCGCTTCAAAGATGCTATCAAGCACTTCGGAAGATACCATCACCTGCTCTTCCGTCGCTTGCACTTGGTGCTGACTTTGCTGAATGGCGGTATTCGCACTCCCCGCTTTGGTTTGCAGCTGGTTGATGATATCGCGAATTTCTTCGGTGGATTTTTGGGTTCTTTGTGCAAGGGTCCTTACTTCATCTGCAACAACAGCAAAACCGCGGCCTTGCTCTCCAGCCCTTGCCGCTTCGATGGCAGCATTTAATGCAAGCAGATTAGTTTGCTCTGCAATCGCCTGGATCACGCTCACTACATTTGACACTTGATCACTTTGCTCAGTCAATTCAGAGATAATATTCGCGGTTTCGTCAAAGCGCACTGACAAATCACTAAATTGCTGGCTGGTTTGCGACATCACTTCCATCCCCCGCTGTGCTTCAAGTTCAACCTGATTTGCATAATCTGCGGTACTCACGGTACTGGACGTGACCTCATTGAGTGTTGCGGTCATTTCTTCCGCAGCCGTAGCGATGGTTTCAAGACGGGCATTTTGTTCTTCGCTTATCTCCTTATTACTGCGAATAAAGTGCGCCACTTCTTTGGAAGATTGTGACATCGCGCCACCCGCTGAGCCGATATTCGTGACTGTATTTTTAAAGCTATTGAGCATACGGTTTACGATATTGGCCACCGCTTTAATCTCAGTTGCGCCGCTTTCGTCTACCGTTTTTCTAAGATCGTTTGAACTGCCTATCTCTTCAAAAGTTCTACCAAGTAACTCTATCGGTTTCACGATACGACGACGAACTAAATACACACCGAATAAACTAAAACATACGGTTATGACTAACATCACCATCGCCCACAAAACATAAGACTCTACAGCACTGTGAGCTTGCACAACATTTTGTTTGGTACGACTTTCAAGTTCCGTAAAAAACGATTCAACTGGTTTCATGATGTTGGCTTTATAGCGATGATAATCATCACTGTGAGTAAGCTTAACCGCTTTGTTCAAATCAGGCTCGCCTTGGATGGTGTAATTACCTGAACTATCTTTAAACTTACCTTTTACGGCATTCATGGCTTCGACTTCTAATGCGACGAGGCCATCGGAATTGGCTTGCGCCTCACTTAAATAGTTGAGCTCCTTTTGGCTAAAGCCCGCCGCTTTCATGGCATCGAGTAATACTTCTCGCTGACCGTCTGGTTTAGGTTTCTCACCATAGTTAAGCACCAGATCCCAATAAATTTTATGGTAACCTTCAGGTCTTGGCTTTTCACCATTACGAATTGCTAATACATCCATATACATCTTTTCGTATTTATCGTTCCCAGTTACCGCATAGGTTCTTCCCAATCGCGTTAAATCATCGGAGCTTTGTCTTAATTCATCGGCCAGTTGATAGGCCTTATAACGGTTGTCCGCCATTTGTTCAAAATCAAGCAAAGCGTTGTACATGTTAACAACCAATAATGTAACGATGACGACAAAAACAATAATGCCACCAAAGATAGTGGTCATGAGGATACGGATAGAGTTTAACTTCATGATTCTAGCCTTTATTAAAGCGTTCACAATAAAGACTAGTGCAGAGGGTGAGATTCTTCTAGCATAGAATTAGGAACAAACGGAGTTGACATAATAACAGTGAAAACCAAATCAAAAGATCGCGGGGTGAACCCGCTCCTACCATATACTCAAACTCGTGGTAGGAGCCGCTTTATGCGGCGATCATTAAAGACAAGATCGCGGAGTAAATCCGCTCCTACCACAATTAACACCGCTTAAATACTGGCAGGCATACCCATGCAGCTTGCATAGTAAGTGGTCGTTGCTGGCCAATCAGAGAATACGCCGATTACGCCAACCTCTTTGGCCAATACATCTAGCACTTTAAAGGTATCGCCATCATTATCTATCATCGCCGCACCAGACAGACTGCCGTTGATGCTTTGATAGTACCAACCACCACCGCTGGCTAAGTGACCAGAGCGCTCTAATGTCCAAGTGATGATCCCAAGCCCTGCTGCTTTTGCAGCTTTGGCATAAGGTGAAGGTACGATTTCCCCCCCTTCTTCGGTTAATAACATCCAAAGAGGCGGTGCGATAATGTTAACACCATCCGCTGCAAGCTCCTCCATTGTTGGCGACATTAACTCAGGGTTATGCACGATTTGCTCTGCTGATACCATGGTTTCATTGTCAGCTACTTGCGCTTCGTACCTGTCGTCCAAATACACTGCCTGTGCACCAAACTCTGGATTTTCTTTTATCCAATAGACGACATCGTCACGATTAAATGACTGCGCCCAGACATTTTTTGGATCTACATTTGCGGCTTTATATTCGTCGATCATTTTTTGTGCGTAGGCTTCTTGTGTAAAACCGTCAAAAGGCATGGCGACAGAGGGAGTCTTCAGCTCTGGCGTCATTTTCACGCCTAAACTTTTAAATAACTCAATACTCTGGGCATGGGTCATTAAAGTGCCACGGCTCGAATATAAATCGGTGCGCCAATTTGCCGTGCCATCCATATATTCCGCTACAGTTGTAGCCATTGAGTTCGCGGCATCCATTTTACCTTTTAATGTCTTAAACTCAGCCAAAGTAATGTCGCTGGTACAACACATAGCTTGGGCTGCAATTCCATTTTCAGGATCGCCTGGCACAAATGGTGTTGTACATTTTTGGCCTAAATCCGTTGCTAAAATATTTGTTGTAGTGTGTAAATCACATTGTGAATGGCGACAAACCAGCTCTTTGTCTTTGGTAAAAGCGACGTCACACTCTAAAATCCCAGCACCCATTTTAGCTGCCGCAATATAAGATTCTTTGGTGTGTTCAGGAAACTGCATTGGCGCACCACGGTGTCCAATTGAAAAGTCTGTTTTATAAAAAGGTCCGTTAGCACACTGCTCAAGCTTAGTTTTGAGTGCACTGTCTTCCATATCTTGAATCAAGAAATCAGGCCGTGTGCCCACTTGCATGGCACTTGCGCTACCTGCTGGCACTTCCACAATTACCGGAACTTCAACGACTTTTATTTCAGTCTCCGTTGTGATCACCGGCTTTTCAACCTGCACAACCTCCACAGAATCATCATCACATGCACTCAGTAATAATGCAGCTACGATCGCAGAACAAACGCTTATCTTATTCATTGTAATACCATTATTATTTTAAAGAAGGCTTACGCTAGACGCTTTGTATTACGATTACGGGAACAAATCATGATTTTTTAGTTACATATTTTTAACTAAATATAACTCCCCTGACTGGATAATGGTTGTGTAATTTGAATATAAAGAAAAAGAGCCTGCAGTTAACAGACTCTTAGATGCGAGATAATTACCTAAGCGATTAATTAACCTGAGCTGCGGATAATTAATGCCTTTCTAGCAGCCAGTTTTAGCGCTAACTGCGTTGAATTCACTTCCAATAGCCAGCTATTGGTGCGTAAATTCGCCTTGCCTACAGGATGTAGGTACCTTAGCGAGAGCAGGACGCGGAAGCGGTGTTTTCCCTAAAACTCTCTGGCTAGAGAAGGAAAAAACTAAGCTGTTCTTTAGAAACAATGAGTTGGAACATTCCTTATCCAAACCTCAGGTTAATTAACTATTTGGCCTCTTAACTCACCACTTGGATTTGCTGGTGTATGCACATTCACGTAGTGACCACCGCCAGCCAGAATCGCAAATATTTCCGCTGTCAATGCTGCATTGGCCGGAGCCATCCAGCGATTGGCATCACTACCATCTTGCATTAACGTTAGTAAAACAGGGCCGTTTTCACCAGCAATACCAGTATGTATATGTGCAGCCGTTGCATCGGCAACACCTGAGGTAAGGACTTGTAATTCAAGGTCGAAGCCGTTTCGATTTACCAAAGCATATCCACTACCAGTCGCTGTGGTTGTAACGGCTGGGACTTCTTGCTCGCCACTCAATGGAAACGCTACCAAAGTGTAGTTGTCAGTGAGGATCTGGCCACGTAGTTCACCACTCGCATTTGCTGGTGTATGCACATTCACATAGTGACCACCCGATGCGAGCACTGCAAAAATCTCAGCATTGATCATGGTGTTGTCTGGCGTCATCCATACATTCATATCATCGGTGCTTTGCTCAAGGCCCACTAAAACATCACCATTCATGCCGATCCGGCCGGTATGAATATGTGCCGCCGTTGCATCTTCAACACCCATTGTCACTACACGAAGTTCAACTTCATAATCGTTTGTGTTAACCAGTGCGTAGCCGTCCCCTGACGCCATGGTCGATACCGCAGGAACCTCTTGCTGTCCTGATAGCGCAAATGTAGCGAGCGCATAATTGCTGGTAAGAATTTGGCCACGTAGCTCACCACTGGGATTGCTAGGAGTATGGACGTTAACATAGTGACCACCTGATGCGAGCACCGCAAAAATCTCAGCATTGATCATGGTGTTGTCTGGGGTCATCCACACATTCATATCATCGGTGCTTTGCTCAAGGCCGACTAAAACATCACCATTCATGCCGATCCGACCGGTATGAATATGTGCCGCCGTTGCATCTTCAACACCCATTGTCACAATGCGAAGTTCAACTTCATAGTCGTTTGTGTTAACCAGTGCATAGCCGTCCCCTGACGCCATGGTCGATACTGCAGGAACCTCTTGCTGTCCTGATAGCGCAAATGTAGCGAGCGCATAATTGCTGGTAAGAATTTGGCCACGTAGTTCACCACTGGGATTGCTAGGAGTATGGACGTTAACATAGTGACCACCCGATGCGAGCACTGCAAAAATCTCAGCATTGATCATGGTGTTGTCTGGCGTCATCCATACATTCATATCATCGGTGCTTTGCTCAAGGCCAACTAAAACATCGCCATTCATGCCGATCCGGCCAGTATGAATATGTGCCGCCGTTGCATCCTCAACACCCATTGTCACTACACGAAGTTCAACTTCATAATCGTTTGTGTTAACCAATGCATAGCCGTCCCCTGACGCCATTGTTGCTACTGCTGGCACTTCCTGTTTGCCGGATAAGTCAAATGTCGCAACTGTGTAATTGTCCGTCAGGATTTGGCCGCGGATCTCACCGTTTGGCATCTCTGGCGTGTGTACATTGACGTAGTGTCCGCCCGAGAGCAAAACATTCAACGTCGCTTCGTCTATCATCGTGTCATCAGGCGTTACCCAGTCTGTCATTACTTCGTCGTCCTGCTCTAACACCACAAGTACATCGCCGTTCATGCCAATGCGGCCAGTGTGAATATGTGCAGCAGTGGCATCATCAACGCCCATAGTGACCGCGCGAAGGTAGAGCTCGCCATCGGTGCTGTCGTATGACGCATAACCATACCCCATAGCACTACTTTCATTCATTGGCACCTGTTGTGAGCCATCTAATTTGAACGTGATCACGCTTACCGTGTCAGGCACAATCTGAGCGCGTAACTCGCCGCTTGGAAAGGCTTCGGTGTGTAGATTAATATACCAATCACCGTCCAGCATATCCTCAATTAGATCCTCAGACAGATCTGTGATTGGAATACTCACCTTATTGTCATCCGATGCTTCAAAGGCGAATGCCACATCGCCATTCGCACCTAAATCGCCATCGTGAATATGTGCAGCACTAAAACCTTCGACATTGCTGTAGTCGAGTGTTGCTCTAAATTGCATCAGATTTTCATCAAGCTCAACTGTTGCAAAAGCGGTTTGCATTGACGTATTCATCGGTACTTCTTGCTTTCCTGATAACATCAATTCAAAGGTCTTAGTCGCTGAAAACTCTTGGACTGGCGGCGGTGGCGGAGGTGTAACCGTATCGTTATCGTCGTTATCGCTACATGCCATAAGAAGCATGAGGCAGGCACTTACTATAAACTTTTTCATTATACTCATCCTGTAGACTCGGTTAAAAAGAATGACTTTTGTCACCCATAGCTAACCCTTACGAACAGGTTTGAATAAAAGTTCATCAAATTTGCAAAATTATTGTATATTTTTTGTCTGTACCTAATTGCACCAGCCGCAATACCAACTTTTGCCTAATCATCCTTTGATATCGATGGTACTAACGCTTGAATGGCATTACATCCAGCTCAGTGATATCAATGAATTTCTCACAATAATTGTGAAACCTCATTGCCATATAAGAGTCATCTTTTTGTGATTAAGTAGCAGCTTTAACAATAATAATCAGGATATTTTATGTTTAAGCACTCACTTATCGCGCTCTCTTTGCTTTCTCTTCTCACTGGCTGTTCACTTGATGGTGACGATGGCGCCACGGGTTCGCAAGGGCAACAAGGCGTTGCCGGACAAGATGGTAACGATGGAGAAAATGGTACAAATGGCTCTGACGGCCAAGATGGAGCAAACGGACAAGACGGAACCAATGGCACTAACGCCAATAGCATGCTTGAAATAAGTCTTGTAGGACGCGCAGTGCTTAATGCAGAAAGCCCTGAAGGCGCCGCTGAAATTGTCGCTTACCAAGCGTCCAAAAAATGGATATATGCCATTAATAGTTCAGGCAGTGCCGCTGTGGTTGAAGTTATTCCAGCAACCAGCTTTGATACGGCCGCTCTGGTCAAAAATAATGAAGGTGTTATTACCGCTACAAATTTAACATCAGCCATGACAATCAACTTAAACGACAATACCCCCGGCGACGCAAACAGTATTGCAGTTGACGAAAACAACCAACTATTGGCGGTTGCAATGGCTGCCAAGACGACGGGTGATGCAGGACAAATCGCTTTTTATGATATCTCAGGTGCAACTCCGGCCTTTGTTAAAAATGTAACGGCGGGTGCACTACCTGATATGGTTACCTTTACTCATGATGGCAGCAAAGTCGTGGTCGCAAATGAAGGGGAACCCGCAGGTGACTACAGCGTTGATCCTGAAGGTAGCATCAGCATTATCAACATTAAAAATGGCGTAGTTGCAAATACAGCAACACAATTAGACTTTAGCGCATTTAACACCAAGCAAGCAGAGCTAGAAGCACAAGGCATTGTCTTCGCCAATCCAACTGGTCGCACTATCAATGGCAAACTTATTAATACGACAGTTGCGATGGATTTGGAACCGGAATATGTCACCATCTCTAAAGACAACCGCTTCGCCTATGTTTCAATCCAAGAAAACAACGCACTCGCTATCGTAGATCTCAGTGACAATAGCCTTAATTTAGTCGGTTTGGGATTCAAAGACTGGTCTAATTACACCATGGATGCCTCGGATAAAGATAAAAAGATCAATTTTAAAAAGTATCCCGGTCTTTACGGCATGTATCAGCCAGACACTATCTCTAGCTACACGTGGAAAGGCGCGAACTTTATTGTCTCTGCCAATGAAGGTGATGGTAGAGAATACTTTTTTGATGCTGCGGATGAAGCCGACTGTACCGCGAAAGGTGGCCTAGATTACGATAAAGACGATGGTTGTTTAGCGTACATTGATGAGAGCCGTGCCGAAGATCTTACCTTAGCAAGCAACTTTGCTTATCTCAATAATGACGATGACGACATTGGTCGCCTTAAAGTTACAACGGTGAAAGGCGATGAAAATAATGACGGTCAATATGAAGCGCTGTACACCTATGGTGCACGTTCATTCACTATTTGGGATAGCAACGGCCTTGTGGTGTTCGACTCAGGCGATCAAATCGAGCGGATCACAGCCTCCGTGCATGGCGCACAATTTAACAATGATGAAGACACCAATGAAGGCGATACGCGCTCCGATGCAAAAGGCCCAGAGCCGGAAGCACTAGCGCTAGGTCAAATTGGTGAACGCACTTTTGCATTCGTTGGCTTAGAGCGTATGGGTAGTATCATGGTTTACGATATCACCAACCCTTACGATGTTAAGTTTGAAGATTATTTTTACAACCGCGGATTAGTTGAAGATGCCGAAATCAGTGGCGACTTAGCCCCAGAGGGCATGGCATTTATTCCTGCCGACAAAAGTGCAACTGGCGAAGCCTTATTGGTGATCGGTAATGAAATTTCCGGTTCAGTTGCGGTATGGCAAATCGCTGAAAAATAAAGCATTCACATTAGTCGCTGTGGGAGGCGCTCTATGCGCCGATCTTGATGAAAAGATCGCGGGGTGAACCCGCTCCTACACCATATTCAAGCCCTTGGTGTGAGCCACTTTACTCGGCGATTAATGGGGAAAAGATCGCGGGGTGAACCCGCTCCTACACCATATTCAAGCCTTTGGTGGGAGTCACTTTATGCGGCGGTTATTGGGGAAAAGCTCGCAGGGCGAACCCGCTCCCACAACATATTCAGGCTCTTGGTGGGAGGTGCTTGACGCGGCGATTTTGATGAAATGATCGCGGGGTGAATCCGCTCTTACACCATATTCAAGCTCTGGGTGGGAGCCGCTTTATGCGGCGATTTTGATGAAATGATCGCGGGGTGAATCCGCTCCTACACCACATTCGAGCCCTCGGTGAGAGGTGCTTTACGAGCCGATTATTAGGGAAAAGCTCGCGGGGTGAACCCGCTCCTACACCACATTCAAGCTCTTGGTGGGGGGTGCTTTACGCGCGATTATGGGGGAAAAGCTCGCGGGGTGAACCCGCTCCTACACCACATTCAAGCTCTTGGTGGGAGCCGCTTTACGCGGCGATCAGTAGAGAAAAGAGCGCGGGGTGAACCCACTCCTACACCACATTCAAGCTCTTGGTGGGAGCCGCTTTACGCGGCGATCTTTAGGTTATTCTGACAATCCTTTAACCGTATTTGTGAGGTTTTCTGCGCCTTGCTTTATTTCATTCATCACTTTATTCACCTCATCGATTTGTGCAAGACCAAGCTCAGTGCTTTCAGACACTGTATTCATCAGTGCGGTGGCTTCTTTAGTTAACACTTCGTTCTGATTGACCACATCATTGATTTCGTTAGTCGACTGCGAAGTACGTGCTGCTAAGCTTCTTACTTCATCGGCTACCACCGCAAACCCTCTTCCTTGCTCGCCCGCTCTGGCGGCTTCTATCGCTGCATTAAGAGCTAACAAATTGGTCTGCTCCGCAATCGCGCTGATGGTAGACACAATTGCCGAAATCCCTTTTGACTGTTCATTAAGCTGCGCTATTGCGGCCATTGCACTTTGCACTTGATTAGAAATAAGCCCTGAGGTACTAACAGACTCTTGCAACAGCAAACTCGCACGGGCCGCTATTTGCTCGGTTTGCTCAGATGTCACCTGCGCAACTTCGGCAGCTTGTGCGACTCGATGCGCTTTTTGCACCCGCGCCGTGATATTTGTTGCAAACTTTATCACTTTAACGACTTTGCCATGTTCATCAAAAATAGGGTTATACGTTGCTTCAATCCAAATATCTTCGCCATGTTTACCTAAGCGATGAAAGCGACCACTTTTATGCTGGCCTTTTGCCAGCTCTTGCCAAAAATGTGGCTGCTCTTTATAAAAGCTATCGTCACAGAAAATTCGATGATGCTGACCTTTAATCTCACTGAGTTTATAGCCCACAGTTGCGGTGAAATTTGGATTCGCATCTAAAATAACGCCCTCAGGTGTAAACTCTATGGTTGCCATGGATTTATTGAGTGCGTTAGCTATCGCTTCTTGTGCCGTTATGGTGAGTTTTTCTGCTGTGATGTCATTCGCAATTTTAACAATACGGGTGACTTTGCCATTTTCTTCAACCGGAAAATAGGTAGCGTCAAGCCAAACCACGTCACCTTTTTTGGTAAAGCGCTCAAAATTACCAAACTGAGCTTGGCCACGTTGAAGGCTTGCCCAGAAACTTCGATATTCCGAAGAATTTACGTAGTCCTTGTGGCAAAAAATACGATGGTGCTGTCCTATCACTTCAGCCTCGGTGTAACCCACAACAGCAAGAAAATGTCGATTGACTGCTGCTATTTGACCATCGGGTGTAAATTCAATTTTTGCGACCGCTTCATCAATCGCAGAAAGTAATGCCCGCGCACGGTTGAGTTCAGCGGTCAAATTTTCAACTTCTTGATTTGGCTTTCGAAAAAAGTTCATAAGCTATTCCGTAACAAACAATATGCATGACTGCATTATTATCATAGTTTTGGTAATAAAGTATGAATTATAGATAAGAAAGTGGAGTTTGGCGTTCTAACATACGCACCAAAACAAGCCGCGCGCCTACCACACAAGCAACGCGACTTGGCATTATATCAATTATATTGACTAACCAGTGCTTTGGATAACTACTTCTGTAACGTTAGACGGTAGTCACCCGCACCGCTATATGAGTAAACCAAAATGCGGTAATAACCTGAATTTGCCGTATAGTTAATTGACTCTTGTGAGGTTGGCGTCTCCGAAATAGCAACTTGTTGCCATGTACCACCTTGCCAAGCTTCGAGTTTCAAGTCGAAGTCTGCGTTCGCTGGTCCCTCTAAAGTAAGTGCTATTGTGCCACCGCTGTACTGAAACCAACTGCCGTCAGGTTGTATGGCTTGTTGCTTGGCTGCTAAGTATCCTGTGTAAACATCTCCCGCTGGTGGTGGGGTTGTACTACCGCTTACGGTAAATTGGATCTCTGCAGCGGGATCAGAAATATTGCTGATGGACAAACCTGAGTCGCTTCCATTCCACCATAGGGCATTCGTCCCTTTGCTACTCAACGCATTCGGCAGTGTGGCACTAAACTCTCCTGCCACATCAAATAAATCGCCATTATCCCCACGGTTGCGACCATTTTCAGGATCTCGTTTGGCATCACCATGCTCCATTTGGATATATGGATACCATTCATTCGAGTTATTGCCAGCAGAATCAACGTGCCAAATAGCCAAACCTGAATCGAGTTGCTCTGAGTTTTGTCCCGATTGATGAATAGCCTCAATGTAAAATGCTTCATTTGTATTGCTTGGGTTGGTCCATTTATATGAGCTATTAGCGCCCGAAATATGACTGAGCCTTCCCGTTGGGGCATTGGCATTTACGGCTGGATTAAGTTCAGTTACCGTATCCCAACCAGCTATGGCCCTGAAGTGTGCGACAGGTGGCGTCGGCTTAAAACGGTTGGAAGCACCAATCGCGCCAAACCCCATAACGCCAAAACTTGCGACTGAGCCCTCTGAGCTTCCGTCATAATCATAAAGATCAGGCCAATTTGTGATTAAGTGACCAGACTCATGTACAAAGGTGCCAATTGCAAGGCTATTTCCCATATCAGTGATTTGATAGCGATCGGTACACACGCTGTCAGCACAAAAACGAGGACTGAGTCTTGCCATATGTGGCCACAGACCTTTAGACCATGCACTATCAGAGTTGCCAGCATAAAAAATATTTAACCCACGGATCTGCCCACTACTATTTGTAGTAAGCGAACTAAAATCAAATCCCTGTTGAAATTCAAGCCAATTTAGCGCTTCTTTTATGAGTTCTTGCGAGCGTACTGTTGAGCTTAATGCGCTATCCGCATAATACGCTTTGTTTTTCTTTGCGGTGTAATAAGCCGTTACTGTATTGGTATAATCAAGCTTGCCTCCAGAGACCGACGAAAAATACCCTCTTACTGACTGCGCGTTACCAAATTCAGTGTAATTTTGGTCATTTAAAAAACGCTCAACTTGCGCTTTTGTGATAGTGCCGCGCTCATCAGGGAAATCAATGATGATAGTTAACCCTTTTACTTGACCGCTGATCTCAGCATTCAACGCCATTGCATTATCACTACGCTCAAACTGATGCGTATGTATCAAGTCGACTGGTGTTTGGTTTTGACCCAGCATTACCTGCTGCGCTGCTTTTACCTTTTTTGCAATAGCAGTAGAGGATAACCCTTGCTGCATAGCATCTACTGAGTGACGTTGCATGCCCCGCTTACTGCGTTTGGTCACAAGCTTACCTGTTGATATAAGCTGCTCCCCATCGACTGACACCTGTGCGTAAGCCATGCCTTTGAGCGAGGCATCATACACCACAAGATCGCCGTCAGGGGTACGCTGCTGTGCAAAGTACGTATTACCATTAAGAATAAGAGTGATCACCTCACCACTTGGTTGAGTAAATTGATACTGTTCATTTTTATAAGGTATAGCCGCGTTTACTGCGACACTGGTTGCCAATAATGACGTTGCGATAATTGCTGATGTTAATTTCATTTTTCCTTTCCTAGGTTACATGTTGTACAACTCATTAACATACAGAATGGATACAAAATTGCAACAACCACCAGACCATTAAAGGTACAAAACTTATCAACCAGATAAATAACAAATAGTTACACCGGTTGTAATTCCATCATTTTAGAAGCTTTATATTTCACAGTGAGCAAAAAAAATCCGTTTAAACTATTTTTTTCAATTTTTAGTTTACAAGTACTAAACATTACATTAGCATTAGTCTCGTTCCTTTGGGGCTGCACCTTTTTACCTGCGTATCTAGGCGTGCCTAAAGTCACAATTGAACTCCCGAGAAGTAGAGCTTGCCGACTGGGATGTTGGCATTATTGGGATTTCCTTGGCACAGCTTGTTGCTATTGGAGTTTTTATGCAGGCCAGATGGCCTGCTTTTTTTTGTCCAAAATTCGCCATCTACGCTTTATACCAATTGCCGAGTGCAACTCAACTGGTTAAACTCAAAGCACATGTTCCTGATTTGATGTAATCCATGTCGGCACTACGTAAACCCGTTTCGGTATTGGTCGTAATATACAACGAGCATAATGAGTTTTTGCTATTGCAAAGAGCAGACGATAAACACTTTTGGCAATCAGTCACTGGGGGAGTAGAGCTCGGTGAAACTCCAATCACTACCGCGTATCGAGAGTTAAAAGAAGAGACCGGTATTGACGCCGCGGCGCTTGGGATCACCATCCACTCGCATAATAAAACGAATCAATACACTATAAGACCGCAGTGGCGCCATCGGTATGAGCCGGGTGTTACCATAAACACTGAACATGTTTTTAGTATCCAAGTACCGTCAGGGATCAGTGTGGTACTTGCTGATGATGAACATACAGACTTTATTTGGCTTAACAAAACACACGCTTGTGAACGCGTCTGGTCCCCAAGCAATCGACAGGAAATAGAACTCATAGGAGTATGATTGAGCTATGTTTACGACATTAGGATCTTTACAAACACCATGTTTAGTTGTTGATAAAATTGCTTTTTTACATAACCTTTCGCGTATGGAAAAGCATCTTGATGCTTTTAATGTGGCCCTTCGCCCACATTTAAAAACGGTAAAATCCATTGCGGCCGCTAGCTATATTTTGGCCGACAAACAAACGGGATGTACGGTTTCCACTCTAAAAGAGGCAGAAACATTTGCAGCACAAGGTTACACCAATATCACCTATGCGGTAGGGATCACAGAAGATAAGCTACAACGCGTTCTTGCCCTAATCAACCAAGGTGTCAATCTAACCATACTGCTAGACAGTATGGAACAAGCCATGCTTGTCTCTCAATTTTGCTCGGAAAATGAGTGCACGATTCCTTGCTTGATAGAAATAGACTGCGACGGACATCGCGCAGGACTGCACCCTAAAAACAAAGAAATCGTGACCATCGCAACCATACTGGAAAGCAGTGGTTTATATCGGGGTTTACTAACGCATGCCGGTGGCTCATACGCGTGTAGCACAGCTGAGCAACTAATACAGTTTGCTGAGAAAGAGCGCTTAGCCGTTGTGACTGCTGCATCCATGCTGGAAGAGGCTGGGATCACCACAACAGTGCTGAGTATTGGCTCTACCCCAACGGCACTGTCAACGCAAAACCTCGATGGGATCACTGAAGTGCGAGCTGGGGTCTATACATTCTTCGACCTTGTGATGGCTGGTGTCGGCATATGTGACATCGAAGATATTGCACTAAGCGTGCTAACGCGTGTCACTGGTATCAAACGTAGTGAAAATAAGCTCTTTATAGATGCAGGCTGGATGGCGCTTTCAAGAGACAGAGGTACCGCGAGTCAAGCGTTTGATTGCGGCTATGGCCTCGTCTGTGACCAAGCGGGTAATTTGCTGCCTGGCCTCAAAGTAACCTCAGCAAATCAAGAACATGGCGTTATTGAATGTGAACCGGGCTTTACCTTACCAGACATGAAACATGGTGACCTACTACGTATTTTACCAAATCATGCATGTGCAACAGCCGCTCAGCACTCGGGCTATCATGTGTTAAGTCATGATGACATCGAGTTTTGGCCAAGATTTGGGGGGTGGTAGTTTTTACCTTACAGCCTTCAACAATACAAACCCGACACTCTCAAGCATAAAGTAAATTTACCAATGGTAATTCACAAATCATTCATCTATATTGGGAACATGCATTTGATGCGAACAATTCTTATGTAGTAGGAGAGCTAACATGGATCCAGTCACACTTATTTTTGATTACCTTTTTACCATTCAAGCGTTTTTATTGATTTTCGTTATTGTGGTACTAAAAGGGAGTATCAAATTTGTCCCGCAGAACCGTGCGTGGATTATTGAACGCTTCGGTAAATATCAGTCCACTAAAGAAGCTGGCCTTAACTTTATTCTGCCATTTATCGACCGCGTAGCCTCCGATAGAAGCTTAAAGGAGCAAGCCGTTGATGTGCCATCTCAGTCAGCCATAACCAAAGACAATATTTCATTGATTGTTGATGGTGTACTTTATTTTAGAGTTTTAGATCCGTATAAAGCGACTTACGGTGTTGACGATTATATCTTCGCGGTAACTCAGCTCGCGCAAACCACCATGCGTAGCGAACTGGGAAAAATGGAGTTGGATAAGACCTTTGAAGAGCGAGATTTACTTAATACCAACATCGTCGCTGCGATCAACTCAGCTTCTGATCCGTGGGGCATTCAAGTACTGCGCTACGAGATTAAAGACATTGTGCCACCAAACTCAGTAATGGAAGCAATGGAAGCACAAATGAAGGCTGAGCGTGTGAAACGAGCTCAAATATTAGAGTCGGAGGGTGACCGTCAAGCCGCAATCAATGTCGCGGAAGGTAAAAAGCAAGCACAAGTGCTTGCAGCTGAAGCCGAAAAAGCAGAGCAGATCCTAAGAGCTGAAGGTGAAGCGAAAGCGATTATTGCCGTTGCAGACGCACAAGCCGAAGCCCTTCGTAAAGTCGGTGAAGCTGCAAATACCGAAGAAGGTCAAAAAGCTATTCAGCTTGACTTAGCAACAAAAGCCATTGCAGCAAAAGAAGCAATAGCCAAAGAATCTTCTGTGGTATTACTACCAGACAATGGCACAGATGCAAGTTCGCTTGTGGCACAAGGCATGTCTATTATTAATACATTAAATAAAAAGCAAGGGTAACGCCTATGGCCTTTTTACTTGAGCATTTAGCACAAACCTTAGTAGTACTAGGAATTGCTTGCCTAATTGTTGAGGTTGCGGTGCTTGGTTTTGCGACCTTTGTACTGTTTTTTTTAGGTTTGTCGCTGGTGATCAGCGGCGGCCTAATGTACGCAGGTATGCTCGACCAAACTTGGCTGACCGCACTTTGGTTTAATGCGTTAGTCACGACATTACTGGCTGTGTTTTTATGGAAGCCACTAAGACGCATGCAAGACGTCACCGACAATAAAGAAGTAACCAGTGATTTTGCTGAGCTTACCTTTACGCTAGAAAAGGATTTGAATGCAGATAGTCGTATTTTTCATACCTATTCTGGTATTGCGTGGCAACTAAAAAGTAAACAACCTATTACAGCAGGAACACAAGTCAAAGTGGTTAAAAAAGAGGTTGGAGCGTTTTGGGTAGAGCCTAATTAAGCAAATTGGTATAACCTTGCGAACAAAGTGCCTAGCAGCCAATTTTGTTAGGCACTTTCAGTAATCCTCAGTATTCAGAAACAACTTTTTACCTTATTCGCTTTTCGTCTAATACCTTCTCGGTTTACTCTATCCTGCACAACAGTTACACTCAAATTTAGGTACAAGGTTAAACACCTCTAAACCAAAAATAAAATATAATAAAAAACAAGGGATTATAATCTACAATGATTCGGGTCGAAAACTTAAGCCGAGTATACGGAAGCGGAGAGACACAAGTGCATGCACTAAAATCAGTTTCTCTAGAAGTAATGGAAGGTGAATTTGTCGCAGTAATGGGGTCTTCTGGCTCTGGAAAGTCTACATTAATGAATATACTTGGCTGCTTAGACTCTCCAACCTCCGGCTCTTACTATCTTGCTAATCAAGAAATTCAGGCCGTTGAAGATGAGGCCTTATCACAAATTAGAAATCAAAAAATTGGCTTTATCTTTCAAACATTCCACCTACTTACTCGCCTGACCGCGCTGGAAAATGTCATCTTACCGCTAAGGTATACCGAGACTTCTCCATCAGAGGCAAAAAGTCGCGGACTTGCCATGCTAAAAAAAGTAGGTCTTGATAGCAGAGCACATCACAAACCCTTCGAAATGTCTGGCGGACAACGCCAACGTGTTGCCATTGCACGGGCACTCATTAATGAGCCAAAAGTCATTTTTGCCGATGAACCAACTGGTAACTTAGATAGTAAAACCTCGCATGAGATCATGGAATTACTATGTCAGCTACACCAACAAGGCCACACCATCGTAATGGTAACGCATGAAGACGATATTGCAGCATATGCCGAGCGTATCATCAGAATGAAAGATGGTGAGAAAGTGGAGGATAGCCAATGCGCAGCTATATTATAAGCATCGCCCTACTCACCTCTTTGCAGGCTTTTGCCAAACCAATTATCGTCTCGGGTCTTATTAAAGCAGGTGAAACTCAGGTCTTTCATGCACCAATGAGCGACTCGTGGAAAATTCAAATTCAATGGATGCTGCCCGAGGGTGAAGTTGCTAATGAGGGTGACATCGTCGTCGTCTATGATTCCGGCTCTATCGCGACCTCAATCGACCAAGATAAAGTGGCGCTCGATGCTGCAAAAGATGAGTACAAACGAATTGAGCAAGACGGCGCCCAAAAGATACTCGAAGCTCAGTTTCAGTTGAAAAAAACCATTTTGCTCGTCGAAAGAGCCAAAATAGATGCAAGCGTGCCAAAAGCCAATATCAGCACCTACGACTACGAGCAACACCAGCTGACATTAGAAAAAGCGATTATCGAAAACCATAAAGCTGAAATCAGTTTAAGCAAGGCTGAGACTGAAGCAAAAGCAAATACTCGGAAACAGCAACTGGAGATAAGGCGGTTAGAAGCGAGTCTCACGCACAACCAAGAACAACTGGAAAAAATGAGTCTAACGGCTAGTAACAGCGGCCCAATTCTGTATACGGATCACCCTTGGAATGGCAACAAGTTGTTTGCTGGTGCAACAGTACAACCGGGTTGGAAAGTAGCAGAAATCCCTTCTACAGCAGGTCTGTATTTAGAAGCATGGATCCATGAAGTAGATGCTATTGGTATTAAGGAGGGTCAAACTGCCGATTTAAAATTTGACGCCTTTCGCTCCTCATCAACGCCTAGTACGCTCACTGAGCTATCAACACAACCAGAAAAGCGCCAAGACTGGGGCCAAGGCATGTATTACCGAGCTAAGTTCACATTCAACACCGATTTGCCACTACTACCGGGCATGAGCGGAAGCATAACTTTGCCAGGAGAGAAAAATGAAAGTTAAGTTACTGGCAGTCATCATTCCACTCTATTTACTAGGCTGCAGTCAGGCCCCCAGCGATATACATATCGTTAAGGCACAGCCAATCACTATCACAGTAGAAGCGAATGGTGAATTGGAATCAAAAAGCCGAGCGTTGATAGCCCCTCCTTCAATCAAGCGTATGTGGCAATACAAAATAAAACAGTTAATGCCTGAAAATACCACGGTTCAAAAAGGCCAAATTGTTGTTTCATTTGACGATCAAACCGTTAGAGATCGCTTGATGGAATATAATTCGAAGCTAAGTCAAGCGCAAAAAGAGCTAGAAAATAAACAAGCTCAAGTCGAGAAGCAAGAAGAAGAATACAAACTCGCACTCGCTGAAGCGCAAATGAACTTCGATAAGGCAAAACGCCGCGCAGAGATCATAGATAACTCACGCTCAGACAACGACCGAAAAAAGGCGCAAATCGATTTCATCATTGCAACCAATGATTTAGAGCTTGCCCGCAGTAAACTCGCCTTTCACCTAAACAACAAAGAGCTGAGTATCCAAATGGCAAGAAGCAAGGTTGCACGAACGGATGCTGAAGTAAAAGAGCTAAAACGTGATATAGAGCGTTTACAAGTAAAAGCGCCAATGGATGGGTTAGTTGCATATCGAGCAAACTGGGAAGGTGAAAAGCCCAGTGTTGGCGAGTCCATGCAATTTGGTCAACCTGTTGTTGAGCTATCAGTTATTGAGCAAATGCAAGTAAAAGCACAAATTAAAGAAGCCGATTTTGGACGGATTACATTGGGGCAAAAGGTCAAAGTTACCATAGACAGCGCCGACGGTTATGTTATCGGCGGAACACTCGTTGAAATAGGAAAAGCTTTTAGAGAAAAGTCGCATCAAGATAAAAGCCGCATTGTTGATGCTATTATTGAGCTGGACAAAGTCGATCCCGAAAAGCTGCGGCCAGGCTTGAGCGCTCGTGTAGAAATAATGACAGCACAACTTGATAACGCTTTAACTGTGCCATTGAGCGCCTTAAAACAAAGTGCGGGTAAAGTGCTTGTAAACACAAACAGCGGAGAGAAAGAAGTCACCGTCTCTTATACCACACCGACACTTGCCGTGATTTCTTCTGGAATTAGTCAAGGCGTGGAGGTAAAGCTATGAGAAAAACATTACTCGCAGTTATTGTCTCACTATGGTTACTTGGCTGCCAAGAAGCACCTGAGCAGCCAGCGCAACTCCTATATACCGTAGAGTCAAAGCCATTTTCGATTACTGTGGATGCAGAGGGAGAATTACAAGCCGCAAGTGAAACTGTCATATCCGCCCCAACCTCAGCAAGAGGGGCTCAGACGCTCGCATGGATCATGCCTGAGTACACTCAGGTGAAAAAAGGCGATGTTATTGCACGATTCGATGGCAGCCAATTAGAAAGACGAAAACGCTTTAGTGAATTCGACAAAGGCAAAGTCGCACAAGATATCACAGTCACCGATAGTGATTTAACCACGAGAAAGTCCCATTTGGACAGCGACAAGGTTATCGTCAGTGAAGAGAAACACTTTGCCGAAACCTTTTCAGTTGACGATGAACGGATCCGCTCAAAACTCGACATTTTAGATCAGATGCAAAATGTTGAGTATCTCAATGCAAAAGAGGCTTATTTTGGCTGGCAGACAGAGCAGTTTTCATCTTCAGCTCTTGGAGAAATGGAACTGTTAAAACTGCAATCAAAACAGCATGAAAGCAAAATTGCGATGTACAACGCAAACTTAGAAGGTCTTGAAGTCATCGCGCCACACGATGGCTTACTTACCCTCAGTGCCGATTGGCGTGGCGAAAAACCCAAATCAGGCCAAGCGCTATGGCCTGGGCAAAAGATCGGGGGGTTACCAGATATTTCATCCCTGCAAGCTAAGCTTTTCGTTCATGAAAAAGAAGCGCTTGGCCTTGCGATTGGCCAAAAGGTTGAGTTTACCCTGCTCTCCAATAGCGATGAGCGCTTTGATGGTAAAATCACAAAAGTATCACCTTACCCACAATCTATTCGTCGTGGAGATCCACAAAAATACTATGAGATCATTGCGAGCCTTGATGAGACTCCAGCCCATTTCAAGCCGGGCAACAAAGTACTCGCTACGGTATTTGTCCAAGAAAATAAACAAGCGTTACTCGTGCCTAAACATAGCGTGATCAATGATAACAACGCATTTTTTGTTCAAGTTAAAGACGGTAGCCAGTTTAAACGCGTAAAAGTGGAATTAGGCCAAAGCAACCTAAGCCATACTGAAGTATTGGCAGGCTTGTCTCCCAAGCAACAAATTGCACTCGTCGCGAATAAGGAACTGTAATGAAATATTTAGATTTATTTACCGACGCCATTGTGCAATTAAAGCAACATAAGCTCAGAACACTATTGACCTTGCTCGGGATGATTTTTGGTGTGGGTGCCGTTATTGCTATGTTAAACATCGGTGAAGGTGCAGAACGCGAAGCGCTCAAAATGATCGATTCTATGGGGATCAATAATGTTATTGTCAGCGCCAAAGACATTGAAGAGAATGACCTAAAAGAACAACGAAAACACTCGCAAGGTCTTAATCTATTAGACGGCCAAGTGATTGTCGACGCCCTGCCATTTGTGACCGACTTTTCGGCTGAGCGACTGGTGGATACCTACCAGATATTTAGCGAATTCGGCAGCTTTGAAGGCGAAGCCGCAGGCGTAACAGCAAACTATTTTAGCCTAGCGCATTATGAACTCGCGGCTGGTCGCCTACTAAATACTGAAGATAGCAAGGAATATAGGCAGGTTGCATTACTCGGCGCAAATACCGCAAAAACCCTCTTTCCCCTCGGGAGCGCTGTTGGGCAACAAGTAAAAATTAACCATTTATGGTTTGAGGTTGTTGGCATTTTGCAAGCACCGCACCTGAACAAAAAGGAGTTTCAAGGCGTTGCTCTAGGTGGTGAACAAAGCCGTATTTTTGTTCCGCTAACAACCGCCATCCATCGCTTTAATAAAGGACTACTTGAGCCAGAGGTTACCGAACTAAAACTTGCCATCGACAAATCTCAGAGTCCAATTTTGGCATCTCAAGCTATCACTAACATATTAACCAATCGCCATAGCGATATTGATGACTATAGGCTAACCATTCCCGCAGCTTTGCTTGCTCAGCAAAAACAAACACAGGCTATTTTTAATATGGTCATGTCTTGCGTTGCTGGTATATCGCTCCTTGTTGGTGGTATTGGTATTATGAATATCATGCTCGCAACCGTACTTGAACGAACCAAAGAAATTGGCTTATTACGCGCAATAGGCGCCACTCGGAAAAATATTCAAGTCCAGTTTATTACAGAGAGCTTTACCATCTCGATATTAGGCGGACTACTCGGTGTGGTGTTTGGTATTTTACTTTCAGAGATAATTGCATTTTACTCAAATTGGGCGGTGTCTTGGTCTCTAAGTGCTATTTTCCTATCTTTTAGTATTTGTGCTTTAGTCGGTTTAACATTTGGGGTATATCCAGCCATTAAGGCTTCAAAGCTAGACCCAATCGAAGCGCTGCAAAGTGACTAACCAATAAAAGAGGCACTAACGCCTTCTTTGTATTTCAAATCTAATATACTTTTTCGCATGCTGTTCAATGACTAGAGTCATTAACTAACCAGAACTCGGGATAACAACTTGTTCTCTAGCAGCCGTTATCCCTTACTACTGCGTTAAATTTGCTTGCAATAGGCCAGCTATTGACGCACAAATTTGCCTTGTATTAAGAAATAACTCCTGGCTAGAGTGATATTATGCTTTTGAACTTAGTGATTTTAGTGGATTAACTTACTTCTTATCCCGAATTCAGGTTAACTAGCATGCTTTTTGTTGGACTTTTTTTCGCCACAAGGTAAACTTTTATGCGATTTAAATCAAAAATAACTGGAAGCATTGTATGAGCAAAGAATGCTCGTATTGCTTTGTGTTAGTTTTACAGCTTAGTAAGTCTTTGAATATGTTACTTACTAAGCATTGAAGAAAGCAGCTAACATTAAGTAAAAATGCTGATGCGAATGGAACTTCAAGGACAAATAATGAAAAAAGTAACACTTATCGCACTTTCACTTATCTCTCTTACCGCATGTAAAAGTAATGATATCAATCGTGTAGTTAACGACGGTGTAGACGGCGCCATTAATGGTATTTTTGGCAGTTCAGGGACCGTCGTTTCAGCAACTGGTAGTGGCTCAAGTAACGATTATTCAGTCGAAAAAGAAGACGTATGGCCTCATCAAGCAACGAAAACGGCTCGAGACTATGGCTCATTGGCATTTGTGAAAACGGCAAAGAATCCAAGTGGTAAAACCAGACTTAAGTTTAATGAATGCAAACATCCGCGAATTGGAAAAATAAGGTGTGAAGGCTATCTATACGAAGTTTCACCAGAGGGCTGGTTGGTCAAAGGTGATACTATTCACTTTGGCACACGCCATTACTCTGACATTGTTATTCCAGCTGGCCAATACTATATAAAGATAAAAGGTGAAGATGTAGGTAAAAAAGTCTATGCGACAGGAACTATTGAGATATCGCCCTTTGTTACTAACTACATTAATGTAACCGTTCAATAAAGATCACAAAAAGTACCTAGTACTTGTATAGCAGCTAGGTACTTTTTACCAGACCAATTTCCTCTTTAATCAAGCAACCCCAAACAACGCTTCTTATTCATTTTATTTCATCAATATTGCGCAAAAGCTCCTAATAAAGGAACGAACAGTAAATCTGCCAGCATTAAAATTTACCTTACATTACAAAATGATGACTACCTCCCCTAGCGTATGAGCTGCTCTTAGTTTTTTATAAGCTCTAAAAAAATTTAGATTTATTCAACAATAATAATTAGTTAGATAAAAATAACAAAAATAAAACCTCCCCCTAAATTCCCAACGAAAACATAAAGTTATTATTTTGTTTATTTTTTGTTATTTATTTATTTGAAATTCTTTATTACCTTAGAGTTTGTGCTCAAAGTAATAGCACTAATAATCAGCCGCACTCATTCGCTCTTTTATCTCATGTACTGAGTAGTTGCGTTTTAGTGGGAAGGAATCTTCAAAATAATTATGGAGTTAACATGCAAGGGTTAAAGTCTCTGTGCGTTTTAGCATCAGCGATAAGTATGTATTGTCACGGCGCTGAACGCGTCTCTTTATTCAATGACACGCAGAAAATTGCGCCAACTTTACAACAAAAACAATCCACATTTGGTGATGATTCTAATCAAAACTATCTACTCACGCTGAAAACATTTGCAGCGCAATACGCAGGTCACACGCTTACGTTTCATAAAAGCCAAGTAGGTCAAACGAAGCAAAGCCATACCATAACTCAAAAATACCAGAATATTCCAATCTGGAATCATGACCTTGTTGTGCTGACAGACGAGAACGGAACTGTTGAGCAAGTTTATGGTGATCTCATTGTTAACGTCGCTAAAGATATACCCACGCTCACTCCTGTTTCTGAAGCACAACTTAGCGCAGCTTTAGACTCAGTCATTTCTCAGTTTAACAGTGAACGCCCTAGAATTTTTAGACGTTCATCAGTAGAAGAAGTAATTTATATAGATGCTCAGGGCAAAGCCCGACATGCTGCCAAGCTTGCTTTTTTCACCGACTTTAAGTCTGGTCCTTTTAAGCCACAAAGGATCCTTGCTTTTGTAGATTTAACAACAAACGAGCTTATCAGCCAATCTGATGTATTGCAGCGCGTTGTTTATGAAGGCGGAAGTGGACCATCTGGTAATGACAAGGTTTCACGTCCAGATTATCAACAAGCTGATTATGTTTCTTACCCACCAAAGACCTTTGTTGTCGCCATGGAAACTGATGCTCAGCAAACCAACTGCTTATTTGATGCAAAAAACGTTGAGACCAGAAACTACAATCACGGTACAGCCCAAGTTAATACGCCTTATAGCTATAACTGCTCAGATTCAACTCGCAATGACTATAAAGAATATCACGGCGCTCGCTCTGCCTTAAATGATGCTCATCATCATGGACAAACAGCAAGCTTGATGTTCGAGGCGTATCTTGGACATAAACCCTACTTTAATAAAAAGATAATTCAAAATGTCCATTACGGACTAAACATGGATCAGGCATTTTATGAAAATGGCGAGGTCTATTTTGGTGATGGTGACTACCTCTTCTACCCTATGGTTTCCTTGGATGTAGTTGCCCATGAAATCGCTCACGGTTTTACCGAAGAGTATGGCTCAAATACGCCAAAATCAATGCTGACAGGCCAAGCTCGTGCCATCAATGAAGCCTTTTCTGATATGGCGGGTGAAGCAGCTGAATTCTTCTACTCTGGCACGAATGATTGGAAAAGTAATCACGAAACGTTCCGCCTTGATGATGCACTACGTTATTTCAAAACTCCTACGCTAGATGGAAATTCAATTGATCATGTTGAGGACTATGACGACTCAGTCACTTCTCACCATGGCGCAGGCGTATTTAACAAAGCTTTTTATTACCTCACTACTGCTGATCTAGACAACGAAACCTCACCGTGGAATACAAAGTACGCCTTTATCTTGTTTGCTAACGCAAATAAAAACTGCTGGACCAGCAATAGTACTTATCTTACTGGTGCTGATTGTGTAATGAGACAAACTCACACGGTAACTGATCAACTGACTCAAGATGGGGTTAAAAAGCAAGATGGTAGCCACTGGCAAGCTACTGAATTACAAAACCACGTACGTAAGGCATTTGCACAAGTCGGTATAGGTTTGAAGGTAGACCGTGGACTCGAGAGCGAACTTGGCTTTGATCGTCAATTCTTAGCTTTTGATTTTAAGAACTTAACCCGTCGTGACGGCCAGCAAGTTTCGGCTAGTAGCAGCGAAGGCTGGCAATGGCAGTGGAATTTTGGTGATGGAAGTGCACAAAGTAGCGCCTTTGAGCCCACACATAACTATACTACTGCGGGCGAATACAATGTTGAACTGACCGCCATCGCCCCCTCTGGCCAGTCTGATACTTTTATGCTGCCTATTGAAGTTTTTGAAGACTATTGCCCCGCGCAAGGCATCAATCATAGCAAGTACTACTTATCATCAGTTTCGTTGAACAGCTACAAAAACGATTCTACATCAAGTAATTATAGCGACTACTCATATGATGTAGTCGAAGTTAAGGATGGTAAAGCACTCAATGTAACGCTAACCGCAGCACCCCATCCAGATACTCAAGACAAGACAAAGAACTTTTATGTCTGGTTAGACAAAGATAATGATGGCTTATTCCATAAGACGGAAGAACTCGTACTTTTTGGCAGCAGTAAAACGCAATTGACTGGCGAGATCTCATTGAGTGGTGAGCTAAACCAAAGCTACCGCCTTCGAACTATGGTGTCATTTGGTCTAGTGAAATCCGCGTGTGGCGACATGTCTTGGGGCGAAGTTGAAGACTACACAGTGAAGCTCATTGAAAACACAGATCCTGTTGATTTAAGGATCAGCACAAGCCAAGGTGTCAATCAGATTAGCTTTGAAAACAATACTGTCGATGCACGTGTTAAACGTTGGCATTGGAAATTTGGCGATGGCACAACCAGTAGTGAAAAGTCGCCTATTCACCAATATGCGCAATCTGGCAACTATGCGGTTGAGCTAAAAGCATATGACAGATTCAACAAGGTAATTGGAAGCTGGAACAAACAAGTTCAGTTTAACACCACTATCACGGCAAGATTCACACCTCGTAAATCCGGTAGCACAGTATATGTAGATACAAATCAGAGTGTTACCCCTAAAGGTAGCACGATACAGTGGCAATTTGGAGATGGTGTCACGTCTTCAGTAAGAGACACTCAGCACACCTATCAAGCCGATGGCGAGTACACGATCACACTCACAATTAATCATGCTGATGGTACACAATCTACCACTGAAACAGTGAAAATTGGCGAAACGAGCTTTACTCCTGAAGTGAGCTACACGGTAAGCGAACAAGCAGACGGTACGTTTAAGGTCAGCTTTAGTAATACCACCACAAAACCTGATAATGCTGCAAGATACCCAGATGTAACATTGGAATGGAACTTTGGAGATGGCTCAACACTTACGCAAACTGGTAATTTTGGCCAAGACACCGAACACACCTATCAAGCCGCAGGTAACTTTAGCGCAAGCCTAACTATTAGTTACAACAAACCTATTTGGGATGATTGGGGAAGCCGAGTTACAGGTACCAAAAATATGCTGCTAGAGCTTAAATCAACACAACCTGTTGAATATTGCACGGCTGTAGGTCTGACCGATTATGAACACATCAGTAACGTGACTTTCAATCAAGATGGTCCATTTAGCAATGCACAGCAACTTGGTGTCGTTAATCCTAACAATCCAATTAAGCTCTATACCACACAGAATAATACTTATCGTATTGAGGCAGGTTATGCAGGCAATGAAGCCTTCGCTGAAAACTACCACATCTGGATAGATTTAAACGGCGACGGTCAATTTGGCGATGGTGATTGGAGAAACAACAAATCAGAGTTGCTGGTTATGGATTTTGACCAAACTAACCAAGACTACGGTAAAGGCTATGTTGAGGGTGAATTTAGCATTCCAAGCAATAAGCTGTCACAACCTGTCACAACGACTCGAATGAGAATTTTACAGTATTACGGATTTAGCAGAGTGAATAGTATCGATCCTTGCTCTGACTATAGCAGTGCCGCGACCTCGGGGAGCGGAGAAATTGAAGACTACCTTGTAGAAATCTATAAGAATTAAGGAAAATAAAATGAAAAAACTAAACAAAAAGGTGCTCATGCCGCTTGCAATCGCGTTAGCAGTCAGCAATGCGGTAGCTGCTAGCAACAGTGTTAATGAACAACCAACTACCACGGCGTCGAAACAGAAGTCTGGACCTGCTGCAACCCAGGGGATCGCAGTAACTCAGCCAGACCAATTCGGGATCCGTAAACTCGATATGTCCAATCCGCAGCACTATCAATTGGCTAAGTCACGCTTAATCAAAGCAAACCGTATTGAGAGCGAGTTCCCACAGCTACACAAAACGCTAGATGTAGCAAAAGGGCAGCACTTATCAGCCAAGATGAAAATGACCACCTCTGAAGTGCCGCCAGTTAGTGAAACTGAAGTGGATATCATTAAAGAAGCACATTTCTTCTTGGATATGAACTTAGCTATTTCGTCTGATACAAACGAGCCTTATCTCATTGTACGTGCAAAAAGCTCACGCTTTGGTGGTACAAAAGCGACCTACATCGACTTGTTGTTAGAAGATGCAAATGGTAATCAGCTTGCGCCTTTAGGCTCTACATTTAATGTCTTAGATGGTAAAGACACACTTGCAACTTCGACTATTTCCCTGAAGTCATTGAAAGCAAACTTTCCCAACCTAGATACCATTTACGCAAGTTCATACGTTGAACTAGAGCAAGAAGATGGCACTATCAGTACGACGATGAAGTACACTGAATACCCATTCTCATGGGAGCACTTTGAAGCGCTGTATGGCTCTGCTGCACCAGCTGCAAAAGGTGAGGATTCTGCACTTAACGTAGGGATCAGCTCATCTTTGGATACACGTCCGAAATATAATGCGACTGCGCCTATCGATAAAAACAACGACGCGGTTATTAAAATCTGTTTAAACCGTAGTCACACTGACTGTGATTACGCAGCAGATCAATACCGTGAACCGAATGAAATTACCGATGTAAATATCCCATTCAACGGCGAGTTACGTGTTCCTCACGAAATCACTGAAATCTATCCAACTGTAGGCGATTTGCCAAACGGTATAGATGAACCAACGAATATCTATCTACAAGAAGGTATCTATGGCGGCGCGACAAAGCAAAGCTATAAAGGGCTCGAAAACGCGGTTAAGCAATTTTCCGATTACTTGGAGTTTGAAGTTGATACAGTAAACCAAGAGTCGATTATCCGTTGGAATATTCCACGTTCAGAGGGCCGTTTTGGTAATGCCAAACTGTTCTCAAACATCGCTGAAGCAAACTGGTATATGACCTTTGCTGTTAAAGGTTATCCGTACTTTAAGAAAGGACGTGGTGGTGCCGTTGCATTCCAAGTTTCACTAACGTCAGAAACATCAACGCGTTTTGGTAACTTCTATAGTGAAGTATTACCTATGATGAAGTTAGGTTATAGCTGTCTAGCTACAGGCACAATGATCACCATGGCCGATGGCAAACAACTTGCTATTGAAGACATTGCGAAAGGCGATTTGGTATTAGGCGCACTTGCTTCGAATACCCAAGTTAAAGAACCAATGCAAGTTATTGATGTGTCGGTTGGGATTGAAGCTATCAAGATGTATCGTGTAAAAGGCGCAGATGGCTCTGATATCTTAACTACCGAGACTCACCCAATTTCGACCTCAAATAAAGGAATTATTTGGGCGAAAGAGCTAAAAGTTGGCGATCGTATCTTAACTGAGAATGGATCGGTGCTGGTAACAAGCGTGACTAAAGAGAAGTATCGCGACAAGATTTATAACCTAAAACTTGCTCCAACAGCAGATTCTAAACTAGCTGAGTCACGTAACTTTGCCATGTTTGCCAATGGTATGGCGGTAGGCGATCTTGCTACACAAGATGAGTTTAACTACAAAGATCAGGACGTACGCATGTCAGAAGAAGAGATCCTCCAACGTCTTCCTGAAAAGTGGAAAACAGACTACATCAACAGCCTGAACTAATCGCTGCATCTGGCCTCTCCTATTGAGGGGCCATACTTCTCAGTAAGGAATTCAACATGAAATTTATATATTCTCCATTGGCACGTGCCATGGGGGTAATGGGACTTTTTGCCTGCAGTTTTTCAGCTACTGCTGATCAAATTGCTAATCCAGAGTTCACTACCCAAGCAAATAACTCTGATTTAGACTCAGTGACACTCGGTACTGCTTACCATAGTGAAAAAGAAGGTTTTTATGCACTGCAAAGTGTGCTTGGCCGAGTTGATGAAACCTATGGCAATACCGAAATGGATTTTGTCGTCGGTGTAGATATGAGCTATAGCCAACTATCTAGTATGCTAGATGGTAATTTAGGCGCTGCACTTGATGTTCCAGTCATAAAAGTTGGCGTTGGCGCAAGCTACGCAAAACAAAACGCCGCAGATAACTACACTGGCACTTACACCCTATTTCTCTCCTTAAAACCAAAAAAACGGCTGTTAGTTGCGGATCCTCAAACCGGGTTTAAACCTACACAAGCTGCGCTTGATTTGGTCAATGCTAACCCTGGAGATAAATTCAATAATATTGGTAATGAGTTTGTATCAGCGATTGAGTACGGCTCTCAAGTTATGATCAACCTCAAGTTCCAATATAAAAATGACGAAGACAAAGTCAAATGGGGGGGTCAGCTTGGTGTGGACTGGGCGGGTAAAGTCAGTGTCAGTGGTAAACTGCAAAAAGTAGACGAAAATGTGAAGCGTAACATCAAAATTACCGTTTCTGCGCTACAGCTTGGTGGTGATCCAACTGAACTATTGAAGGTGATCCCCAATCAGCTCGTCAACTGTACGATGGAAAACCCAACACCATGCTTTGATGTGTTTAAAAACAGTATCGATTACATCAAAACTAACTACGTTACTCAGTTTGATACATTAGATAAATACAACGTTGGTCGAGTCTTAACACAAAGTTATACCGACTCTGGACCAAGCCTATCTCCCTTAGTACCTGATGATGTCTATCCTGCCAAGAGCATCTTGACTAAGTTGGCTTTGAAAAACATGAGTGATGATTGGGTACAGGCAATTCTCGACAATCGTCGTGCCGATAACCTACTCAATTACTACGCCAGTGAGCTGAATAACTCACATCGAACTGCATTAGAAACCATTCGCGATAATGCGCTCTTTAACTCATTTATTCTGGCAGACGCCGTTGATTATTGTAAGCGTAATCCAATTGGTAATTACTGTCGCGATAGAGAGCTACAGACTCGTGGCCGCGTTCATCAGTATGACCGTAAATGGCTAGAATTATAAGGAATAAGACTATGTTAAAAGTCATGCTAACCAGCACATTAATTGCCTCATTCGCTGCGACAGTAGCACCATCAGCGCAGGCAAATACGACTTTATTTGAATCTCGAGATGTACTTACGCCACAGCAAGCGTTAGGACGCTTTCAATGGTTGGAAAAGTGCTACCCAGGGTTGTTGGTTGAAGTCTCTGATAATATCTTTGATCCCACAACTCCCATTCCAAATGATGAGAAAATAGCAAATCTTAAAAAAGTAATGCTATACAAAAATAGTACCCTCAGGACTGATGCAAAATACCTTACCTTTGGAGATGAAGACAATGCGAATCCAAAGAACTGGTTTGCGGGTAAATCACCAACGACTTCTTGTTTGCAGATCCCATCAGATTATCGCATAAGCGCGGTGATGGTTACACCTGCAATGCCGAACTACTGCGCCACTAAGTCTCGTGAACGTGCCTATGAGTTTATCCAATCAGTCAAGTTTTCTAATCTTGAAAACACCAGTAGCAACACCTTTTACAGTAACTATGTTGGTGATACTGCGAAAATATATGCCGATAGAAGCTACCAGTTAACGTTAACCCCAGGATTTAGTAGTGCAGAAACATATCCGGAAACTTGGCATGTGTTTATTGACTGGAACCAAGATGGTGATTTTAACGATACAAAAGAAACCTTATTTGCAGGTGTCTCAGAACAAGCAGTTCAGGTAGAAATTACACCGCCAACGGGCGCCAAAAAGGGCATGACGAAAATGCGCGTTACCATGGATTACTTGGGTGGCAGCAATGACGCATGTAAAGAAGTAGACTCTGGAGAGGTAGAAGATTACCTCCTTTACGTGAAGTAATAGGTGGCAACATGAACTTATACAAACAGACTATCGCGGCACTTATTGCCGGCACTACACCTTTCGCATTCGCAGATTCCAATTTTGTGAACGAAGCGGAATTAATGCAAAAAGCACAAAATGTGAATACCTTTCAAAGCGAAATTCCCGGATTGATGAACGACCACATTGTGCTAGGTACGGCTTATAACAGCGACCAAAAGCGCTTTTTGAATGTTCAAACTGTCGCAGGGGAAACTGTTGAGACTCTCGGCAATACCCGTGTGCAATTTGAACTAGTAAACAATGGCAGCTATGACGAAGTGCTCCGTCAACTCAACGGTAATGTTGATGTTGATGTTGGCTTTCCGGTCATTCGTGTCAAAGCTGGCGGCCACTTAGCCAAAGAAATGTCCTCGACTGAGTTTTCTAATACTTATACTTTCCAAGCATCATTAACACCGAAAAAGCGTGTACTTATGCCAGCAGATGCCAACATTGGTTACACCTTGACCCCGTCAGGTAATACGTTAGCGAATGAATATCAAAGTAAACTAATGAGCATGGCAGGCGATGGATTTATCAGTGAGATTGAATACGGTGCACAGCTACTCATTAACATGAAAATTGAATACTTAAGTGAGCAGCACAAAAGTGAAATTGGCGGTTACTTAGGGGTAAGTTACGGTGCTGGTAATATTGGCATTAGCGTCGATGGTAAGCTTAATTATATCGACGAAGACCTTAAGAAAAGTGTGCGCATTACCGTCAGAGCTTTACAAAAAGGCGGTGATCCTAAACAGCTTCTCAGCATAATCCCTAACAATATTATCACCTGTTCACTCGATAACTACGAGCCTTGCTTTACTTTATTTGAGCAAGCGGTGAACTATGCGAAAAACGACTTTGGTAATCAGTTTAATGCGCTATCTGATTACAACGTAGTGCGTTACAAGGCAACGCCTTACGAGATCAGCTCACAAGATGTACGTCGTTTAGATTCAGGTAATAAAGATATTCGCTTTGAAACCACTTACCGTACTTTATGGCTTGAA
This sequence comes from Pseudoalteromonas sp. DY56-GL79, assembly GCF_041414765.1. NCBI lineage: Bacteria > Pseudomonadati > Pseudomonadota > Gammaproteobacteria > Alteromonadales > Pseudoalteromonadaceae > Pseudoalteromonas > Pseudoalteromonas sp. DY56-GL79. The sequence continues at coordinate 170,991 of NZ_JANHZS010000008.1, forward strand.
GATCAATTCAAAAAGTCGGTTAATCATGAACACCGTGCGCGTGGTGTACTTGCGCAATACGCTAGTTGGATGACGGATGTACAACGTCAAAAAGCAGAAGGCGTACAAGAAGCCGCTTACAACAATGCATGGATTTATGAGCAATATGCTCGAGTTTGTCGCGATAATCCTTATGGTACAGCTTGTACAGATGCGTGGAACGATTATCTAAATACCTGTAGTGGTAGTGGTGTCGGCTGCATACAAAACTACACGCTTGCCGATCTGAATATACCAGCTGATAACATGACGCAATACTTCAAATGTGAAAATGCCCGAGAAGCAACAGCAAACTTTGGTGTTGAAGAAAATCATGTATCACTTGGGTTTAGACAGTTGGGCTGGGCGCCTTCCTTTGTTGATGCAAATGACCCAGCTGCGGGCGTGATGGTTTGGCTACCATGTAAATCAGCCCTACCAACCTATGGAACCGCTTTTGAAAATTAGTGAGTAGTAAAAACGCTAAGACTCAATTAGTCCAATTGAGGCGTGGCAAGTAATAAACAGTCGCACATTGAATTATTACTTCTTCGCCTCTCCCACAGTAAACCATCTACAGGAATTTATGTATGCACTTAAGAACCATATTAATAGTGCTCTGTGGCCTGTTAAGCTTTTATGCAAATGCACATACCTATTACTCTTTAAATACTGAGCATGAACAACTCGGGCAGGGATTTGAACAGGAATTAGGCATACCGCTTGAATCGTGCCTCGATGGTCAGTGGCAATTTCAGGGTGGTAGCATGGGCGACTTGGCTTATCGTGGCGATTTTGACTCCGACACCATGATCAATACCATTACAGGTAGTGTAAAGGCTGGTATCAATTTAGTTATTTTTGGTGGTTCAGCCAAATTTTCCATGCGCAGGAAAGTAACCAAAAATAGAAATTCAGCTGCCTCGGCGGTCGAGTTAACCTATGAAAAAGGAAGTTATAACTTTGAAAATCGAACCACCAAACCCGCTTTTGTCGAGCTGCTCAGTACAGATCCGACTCAGGTAAGAAACCGCTGTGGTGACAGCTTCATCCACAATATCAAACTTGGTTCTCGTATCTATGTTACCGCCAAACTCCATTTTAAAGATCGCACAAAATACGAATGGTTTCAGACCAAAATCAAAGTGAAATTTCTTTTTTTCAGTAAAACTTTTACTAAAACCAAAGTATTTCAAGAGGCAACCAAAGATGCCGTCTATACGATTCAGGTGAATACCGATGGGGGTATGACGCCAGAACTCGCTAGACTCAGTAAAAATGGCACCATGCACTGCAAAACCGATAATCTAACTCCCTGTATTACATACGCCGACAATTTATTTAGCTATTTACTAGACGGTGGAGAGTATGTCGACGACCTTAAAGACGAACATTTAAACGTTTTAAAGTACGAAGTCGAAAGCTATGAAGACTCTGGCCATTATGACCTCGCCTATGCTGGTCACACCGCACTATCTAACCGCTATATTGCACTGTCTGCCAGACTCAGAAGTTATCAAGATTTAGTTTATGACGAAATAGAAAGGTTGAGTGCATTTAAAGCTGTGTCTGAAGACCCGCTTGAAATCGAACAGCTTACAGCTCGTATTTCCGCCCGTAATACGCAGCGCATCGGACTCGAGCAAGCTGGCGAATACTGTGCGACACTGCCCGGTACTACCCTTTGTGAAAATCGTATAGAATCCGCAATCGCAAACGTTGACTAGGCGACTTCAGGAAAAGGAGCGCGCTAGCACACGCCCTTAACCCGTTGTCCTTACCACTCTATTCTCCAACCAATGAGGCTATATAGCCTCGCTTCTTTTATGGCGCAATTAAGCGTCACCTCAAAAAGCGCTGTGGAACCGCTGAGGTATTCTTAATCTAATAATGTTGGCGTCTCCGACGTAAAATCAATCCATGCATTAGTGCCTAAGAGTTCAGCACCCACCACACTCGGATCTTCATATCGCATGACGAAATTTTTTGGCCCGTGCGCGTAGGCCACTACTAAGCCATATTCAGAGTCCAAAAAGCCTCCGTGTGGAACAAGTCCTGGGTAGCTAATACGCCATGCATTACTGTGATTACTTACCTGTCCTAACGTTAGCTTACCGATCACGTTATCTGGTAGTAAAAAGAACCACGTCCATGGGCCACCTGATACAATCGTCATCACTTCATCGATGCCGACGCCATTTTCAGCGCTGTTGACATGTAGTTTCCCAAACTTTTCTTGTAGATATGACTTAACTTCGCTGCTCATCGCTTTCATGTCGTATATCTTAGGATAAGGTGCAACGCCTATCTCTGAAGTAGATAGAAATCCGCCACGATGCATTTCCGGTTGACGCCCTGCTTGCTTGATTTCGTTTAGTAGCTCACCTCGGTGTAAAGAAAATAACGACAGTAACTGCATGCTTTCTTGTTCGTTAATCGCCCTTTTCTTGGATACCTCCAGAATAGGCCGAGCCTCTTCTGGAATATTCACGGTGCTCACCCTCACTCCGACACGACGTAATACTTTATTTACCTGCGCAATCCCCTTTGACTCAGCTCTGCCATCACTATACGACAGTATAAGCTGCCCCTCGCTCTGCGTAGCATTGGCGATACAGCTTGATAGGGGCAATACCGAAACAAGCGCAACAAGCACTAAATTAGAAAACTTCTTCATATTAATTTCTCCTCAAACAATTAGACAAGTAAGGCAAAACCATCACTGTCGAGCCTATTTTCCAAGTCTAAGTATTAATTATGAGTAGAAAAACATAGTTTCAGTAAACAAATTAAACACTGAGAGTAAACAATAAAACAGCAGTGTACGCGCATACTATGTCGCGTTTAGACTATTCTCTGAGTCATTCATATTTTAAGTAGGAAGTTAAGAAATCAATGAATACACGCACTTTTTGTGACTGCGCTTTATGATAGGGATAAACCGCATGGAGCGCATGGGGACTAATTTTCCAATCCGGTAACAATGGTAGTAATTCACTAGAGTTTATTTCTTTTGCAACAAACACTTTTGGAAGGATCATGATTCCAAGCCCAGCTAATGCTGCTTGTTTTAAAGCCAAACCGTTATTAACAGAGTAATTGCTCTTCTGAATGTTGACAACCTGAGTGTCGTCCTCACGCGAAAATGTCCACCTAGTTGCTGAAGAAGATAGACTATAAACCAAGCAATTATGCAATATCAGTTGTTGAGGACTTGTAGGTGTACCATATTGTGTTAAGTACGATGGAGAAGCGCAAAGGATGCGATCCATAGTGGTTAGTTTTCTGGACCTAAGCGTGGAATCTGTTAATGTTTCTCCTCCACGTATTGCAATATCAATCCCTTGTTCGACCAAGTCGATATACTGGTCGTTCATGACAACTTCTACCGATATTTCGGGGTACTGTTTCATAAATTCACAAATGGCTGGATTTAACATTAATATGCTTACAGACATTGGAATATTGACCCTTAAAAGCCCTGAAAGTTGCTGCGAAGACTCTATGATAGAAAGATCAGCACTAGCCCATTCATCCAAAATAGTCCTGACGTGGTCATAGTATTGCTGTCCGCTCTCAGTTACATGCATCTTACGCGTGGTTCTATGAATAAGGGGGCTTTTTAAATACGCCTCAAGTTCATTGATATTTTTACTTATCGCGGCCTTTGATAACGACAAATCATCGGCCGCCGCGCTAAAGCTTCCAAGCTCGACAACGCGCCTAAATACTGTAATTGCTTTTAGCTTATCCATATACCCATCCTAATTTTATAGCCTTCAGTCAGTGCGCTTCATGACACTTTGACATGGGCCTATCGAGAGAAAAAGTCTGCCGATTCAAAAATAATAAGCACTATTCTCATTGGGGGTCGACAACTTTTTCGCACATCTTCAGGAATGCCAACTGGTAGCGATAAAAATTCAGCCAACGCAAAATTTCACATGTTTTAGTACTATATCTATTTAATAAACAACATGTTAAAAAACATCCACAAGATAATCAAAAAAGGTCAACTTATTTGTTAGTGCAATTATTGGAAACTAGTTTCCAAATAAAGTACACTCCCACGCCCACTGATTATTCAATAAAACAAAATAAGATATCAAGATGATTAAAAACGCTATATACAAGGGAATCGTAGCCTCATTACTCACCTCCACTCTAGCAGCTTGCGGCGGTAGTGGCAGTGACAAAAGCGATACCCCCGTCGCATCAACAAATAAAGCACCAGTAATTGCGACCATAGCACCAATTACTGCGATGGAAAGAGACTCAATCACAGCCGTTGCGACCGTAACAGATGAAGATGGTCCGATTGAAACTTTGCTTTGGGAGCAGACAGCAGGTACAACTGTTGAGCTAACAAACAACACTAGCGAAACGCTCGAATTTCGTGCGCCTGACATCAATGAAGCGACCACGCTAACATTTAAGCTAACCGCGACAGACGACAAAGGGGCCTCAAGCTCACAAGAGTTAACTGTCAATCTAAGTGCGTACGCTCCACTCTCAAGCTTAACGATTTCAGACGCGGCGCTCGCGCAATGTTTATCCGATACACATCAAGATGTGGGTATTTCAGTTGTTGATTGTACAGACTACCCAGTCGCAACGTTAGAGGGGCTATCAGGTATTAGCGGCTTATCAACCGTGTCTATTAAAAACGCAGAATTGAATAATCTCGACGAGTTAGCTCAAATTTCTCCGCTCACCGTGTTAAAGCTCGATAACGCATTTGCCGCAGCTCAGAACAGCTCGAATAATGATGCACGTTTAGAACAAATTAATAAGCTCAACAAACTTGAGTCTTTGTCTATTATTGAAAACAAAGAAGATAGTTCAGGCAAACGCCTAGCGTTCCAGATGCTAGATCTATCAGGCTTTACGCAGCTTCAGACGCTTGAAATAGAAAACTATAGTAGTCAATATGAAACTATGCAGATCAGTGAACTTCCAAGTGATAAGCTCACCCGTTTGACCCTACGTTCTCTAAGCATTGATGATAAAAGTACCCTAAAACGCTTTAGTAACTTGCAGAGTTTATCTTTGACATACATACAAGATCTGGACTCGCTGTCATTTTTAAGCGCCATACCTAACCTCACAGCATTAACACTTAATAATATCGAAGCCGCTGATTCAACAGCAATAGAAGCCAAAACAAATCTGACAACACTCGTACTCAGCAGAACACGGATTGAAGATTTCTCATTCTTAGAAAAATTTAGTGAGTTGGAAAAACTAGGTCTTAGTACTTATTATAGCAATGTTGAGTTTGATATTGCGGACATCAGTAGTAATGCGAAGCTAACCTCTCTGTCATTAAACAATTTAAGTGTTGATAATGTCAGTGAGCTATCAACCTTTACGGAGCTGCAATCTTTGTCTTTGGAGGAATTAAACCTTTCTTCTCTGAGCTTTTTGCAATCGATGCCGCAGCTAACATCATTAAAGCTTAATAGCCTGTATAACATTAATGATTTAGGTTGGCTAAGTTTCACACCAAACCTAACCGAATTGTACATTCGTGAATTGGATAATAACGCGGATTTTAGCGCATTGTCTGAGCTTAAAAATATGCGCGACCTCACCGTCGACAGCGATTACTCAAACTTTGCACTAGATACGTTAAGTAAAATGCAAGCATTAGAAACACTTAACCTAGAAGTTAGTTTATTTGAAGCTTCAAGTGAAACAACATTTCCAAGCTTAAAAACACTAAACGTGAAGGGCAGCAGCTATTCAAACATAGTGAACTTGACTAACTTCCCCGCGCTCGAATCAGTTGAGTTATCAAAAGGTCACTATTATGATAATGAAGAGAAAATCACAACTCTCGATTCTCTAGGTTCAAACTCGAGCCTGAAATCGATCAAGCTCAGCGGCTTTAAAGAGCTAGAAGATATCACTCAGATATCTCAATTTGAAAACTTAGAAACTCTGTTTATTAACTACTCTCTAGCGGCTGACATCTCTGACATCGCATCATTAAACAAATTGAAGTCATTAACATTAAGCAACTTTTCTACGTTTTTTAGAGCAGACATGCTTGCCAGTTTAAACAATCTGGAAAGACTTGAAATACAAAGTAGTGCCATTTATTGTGATGATCAGGAGCTATTAAAATCTCTCGATGGTGTAACAACAAATCTTTCTAACTCTAACTGTATTAAGAAGCCGGTCGATTTGAGCTTAATTACCGATGAAGCATTTAAGCAATGTATTGAAAATCGAAGATACCAAGATGCTGTGCGTAATACCTCACTCTCTTGCGATGCCTCAGCAATTGAATCATTAAATGGAATTACACAGTTTGAAGCAATTAAGACTTTAACACTGGATGGCTCAGTTAACAGTTCGTTGTTACGAGATCCTAGCTTAGCTCAGCTCCACACCTTACAGAATCTAGACATCTATAGACTCACAGGTGAACTAACGGCTAAAGCTACACTTCCTCAATCATTGACCTCCTTTGAGTTAAATACAAATAGCCAAACCGTATATGACTTCGCGCTTTTTGGCTTGCCTACTACCTTAATTTATTTGGACTTGGATAGAACCAAGCTGAAAAACTATGGTGCAATTAAAAATTACGCCGAACTTACCCGTTTAGAGTTGAACTATAGCAACATTTCAGATCTGTCACCGCTATTCGATTTGACCAATCTGGAATATTTAAGTTTATATGGAAACCCAAATATCGACTGTGCTCAAGTAAGCAAACTACAAGAGTCGTTACCCAATATTTGGCATATTTCGACTAGCTGTAATTAATATTAACGCTAAGCATTAAGTTACTCAAATAAACACAGTCTCATTGCGAGGCTGTGTTTTGTTTCTGGTTTATTCTTTCTACACCACATTTCTTTTACAATAGCATTCTGTAAATTTTTATCTCATTCCTAGGCTTAAAATCCGCTATACTAGCGCAAAAATTATTTAAGAAAATTTATGCGCGAATTCAACTCCGAAGTGCACCACTCGCTAAATTAAGCTGCTTTACGTAATTCATTGAATACTACAGCAGGCTG
>NZ_JANHZS010000009.1:0-172141 GCF_041414765.1 Pseudoalteromonas sp. DY56-GL79
GCGGAGTGGACGGGACTCGAACCCGCGACCCCCGGCGTGACAGGCCGGTATTCTAACCAACTGAACTACCACTCCGCGTCATATTCTTGCAGTGTTTGCTGTAAGGTGTGCTCCCTGACAGCGGCGTGAATAATACGAATGACCCCCTCATGAGTCAACCGTTTTTTGAAAAAAAACCGTGTTTTTTAGTTATCTTTCATTGAAAGGTTCAAAATATCACCTGATTTGTCATTTTTTGAACCATTCCCTGCTGCGTTATTTTCAGATGGTCCTAAATCATCAAGATCAATGACTTCTTCGGTTTTCTTAAATGGATTCTTTGGCATTGGTATTTTTAGTCTAATTGGCTTTTTTTGCACCAAAATACGAATGGCTAACCAACCGAGCAATAATACAACTAAGTTACCAGCAACAATAATACTGACCAATAGCGCTGTACTTATAGTCGGCTCTGGTTCTGGCTCAGGTTGTTCCACTGCCGGTAACGCAGCGGCTTCCAATTCAGGCACTTTTTCAATGGGTCTTTCAATTTCAAAATTGTAATTTGGCAGTGTTGCCATAAACTCACGGCCATTGATATTTTCACCAAATGCGGAGATTTCTACACTATAACGCCCCCAATCATAATTCTTGATTGGCAGCTGACGATAAAGCCGCTCTTCTGCATCTAAGGTAAACATCTGCTCTTCACCATTGGGGTAGAAAATTTTACCCTGTAGCAATATGGTCTCAGGTTTCACAACCGTGTCGTCTATCGTAATAGTAAGGCCATGTTCAAGCTCGTTTTCACCCGCTAGCATCAATTCAAAGTTGAATGGCGGCTCAGCGATAACAATAGGTGATTTGATCACTCTTCTTTTTAAAATGGGCGTTTCAATGAAGAATTCAGGCTGCCACTCTCCCGCTGGAAAGTTTAACTTAAACTCACCAGTAAAAATTCCATCCAAGGGTCTTTCATCAAACTCTCGGCCATCATCTTTAAAGTCGGTCACGCTTTGCGTACCTGCACCAAAGTTGGCATATTCATCGTTATTGGTACTAGAAAACTCCACATACAAAGTCACGACATCCCTGAAGTAACCCACATCTATCTGTTTGCCATCATTAGTCACACGCCCTGTTACCTTCAGCACTTCACCACGGAATAATAGCGGGGGCAAAGCCTCAACTTCGAGCTCAATGTCACCAAGCACCATTATGCGGCTGCTTTTTTGGATCTGTCCGATGACTTGCCAAGGGCCTGGCGTTGGGTTCTTTAGAATGATCAAGTCATAACTGACTTCGTCGTACCATTGCAGTGCATCATTATCTAGCGAACTGGTCGCATAATATTTACTACCATCAGGCTTCACAAGTACCACGGCGGGAGCGCCAGGTGCACGAAAAAACAGTAAAGTGATCTCTTCAATATTATAATCAATGCGAAAACGGTTATCTAAAAGAGGGATTTCATTTACCTTACCGTCCCGCTGCAACATCGTTATCTGTGGTGTTTGAGCGCCAACAACCGTACTTACTAGCAGTACAAACCCCAAGATAAGCTGTTTTAGATTCATGCATTAACCTTACATTGCGTTGATGGCCTGAGTGATCTTTTTTGGGATAAAGTCCCTAATTAAGCGTCTACTCCACCCCAACGATACCGATTATATTCATTATTGTTGCCACAGACTTTGTCCACAAGCTTTGTTTACAAGCTCTAAACGTTCTGTATGTGCTTGTTCTTCATCGGCAGAAGCACGTAAAACTTTAAGTGCAGGGCGATTGCTGTCTAAACGAATAATGCCACCGGCTGAGTTAGCCTGATCACCTTTATTTTGATTCGCCAAATTCAGCTTTTTTTGGCCTCCCGTCATCGACAAGTAAACATCAGCAAGGATCTCGGAATCCAGTAAAGCGCCGTGCAGCGTACGCTTTGAGTTATCGATATCGTAGCGACGGCAAAGCGCATCTAGGCTGTTCTTCTGGCCCGGATGAAGATCCCTTGCCATCACCAAAGTATCTAGCACTTGGCAATAGTCATGTGTAGCAGGAAAGCCTTGGTTTAACTTAGCAAACTCGTGATCCATAAAGCCGACGTCAAACGGCGCATTATGAATGACAAGCTCAGCTCCTTTAATATAGTCAAAAAACTCTTGCGCAATTTGATGGAAAAAAGGTTTATCACGTAAAAATTCGTTGGTGATACCATGAACATCAATGGCTTCTTCTTCAATGTCGCGCTGAGGGTTAATATATACGTGGAAGTTATTCCCCGTTAGTCTGCGATTGACCAGCTCAACACAACCAATTTCAATGATCCTGTGCCCTGCTTTAGGATCAATACCTGTGGTTTCTGTATCCAGTACTATTTGCCGTGTGTGCATATCGTTGCCCGCTTAACTTTGCTATTATTTTGCCCTATTCGCACATTTTACATAAAAATAGGCAATTCAGTGCAAAAAACCGTAGAGATTTATACCGATGGCTCGTGTTTAGGCAACCCAGGTCCAGGTGGTTATGGTGTTTACCTTTCCTATCAAGGACATGAAAAAGAAATGAGTGCAGGGTATAAACTCACAACCAATAATAGAATGGAAATGCTTGCAGCCATTGTTGCACTCGAAACATTAAAGCGCCCCTGCGATATCATTCTCTATACCGACAGCCAATATGTTAAGCAAGGCATTGAGTCTTGGCTTGAAAATTGGAAAAAGCGCAATTGGAAAACCGCAGCCAAACAACCGGTAAAAAATGTCGATTTATGGCAAAGACTGGACGCTGCCACCAGCCGACACACGATCCAATGGCGCTGGGTAAAAGGCCACGCTGGAAATAAATACAATGAGCTTGTTGATGATTTAGCGCGTGAAGCGGCTTCAGGTTCAAACCTACTTATAGATGAAGGCTACGAAGCCAGCGTCTAACTAAGGGATCATTCAATAACAAATAACAGCTCCCTTAAGATTTATCTTAAGTAATAATACTCGTTATTCTTTATCTTGGCAGGTTTGCCTGAGTCCAGCCCCTTTCACAGCGGGTGTCCACTTAGGCTTTACATGCCACTTGGGCTTGATCGGAGTAAGCGGCATCACCCGCTTTCTTGCCACCAACATATACACGCTTCCCATCGGCTTTAAGTAATGACGACAAAAGCGGCGCCATGGCGCAAAACGAGAAAGCCTCGAGCCTCGCGCTAAAGACGCATAAATAAAGCGCTCGTCACCAACAATCTCAAACCCGAGTAAATCTAGCCAATCCTTCACCCGAGATGGAGTAAAGAAGCGCCCTGACCAAGGTAATTTTTCTTTACTAAAGGGAAGCATTTGCGCCACACCACATAAACTAAACGGATTAAAACCTGAGATCACAATATAACCACCGGGAATAAGCGTGCGATGGGCTTCGCGTAGAATATGATGCGGATCAGAATGATATTCTAAGCACTGGCTTAAAATACAAGCATCGACTGAGTTTTCGTAAAAAGGTAGCTCGTCAATTTCAGCAAATACCCCAACATGTTTACCCTGTGGGGCAACACAAACTTGATGCTTAATCGGGCTGGCAGAGGTATTCATTTGGCCGCTCAAACAGCCGAGTTTTAGCATGTGGTAACCAAACATTCTTGGTAGCCATTCATCCAGTCGTTTTTGGATCCCTACTTTTAAATATTCACCGTGAGGAAAGTCTTGCCACTCATCGGGTTTGGGTCCTTGTAAAAAACTTAACGCTGGTTTCATTTACTAAGCTCGTTATACTTGTGTTATTAATCACTTTATAGAGCATTGCGTTATGGTGCAAGTCGATGCAATCAAAGCATTTGATGACAATTATATCTGGGTGATAAAAGACCCTCTAAGTTCAAACTGTTGGGTGGTTGACCCCGGTGACGAACAACCTGTTTTAGATTACCTCGCCAAGTTTGATTTAACACTCCAAGGCATATTAGTCACCCATCACCATTGGGATCACACTGATGGCATTGCCCCGCTTTTATCACATTTTCCCAGCTTAACAGTGTACGGACCTAAAAATGGTAAATATAAAGGCATTACTCATAGCCTTAGTGAACACGATAAGATCACACTTTTTGATACCACGCTGAACATTATTGCCACCCCTGGACATACGTTAGACCATATCTGTTATGTAAATGATGAGCTGGCCTTTACCGGTGATACCTTATTCAACGCAGGTTGCGGCAGACTTTTTGAGGGAACACCAAGCCAAATGTGGCACTCCTTTGAAAAGCTACTCACCCTACCTGACACATGTAAAGTGTATTGCGCGCACGAGTACACGCTCGCGAACCTTGCTTTTGCTGAGGCTGTTGAGCCTACTAACCAAGCACTAACCCAGTATCACCAACAAGCAAAGTCATTACGAGCCAATAACGAGCGTACAGTGCCGACAACAATTGAACAGCAAAAAGCAATCAATCCTTTTGTACGTGCCGCAAATGAAGCCATTCTCACCCATGTTCCACCGCAATTTATCGCGTCAGAAAATACACCAGAAGCTCGCTTTAGTGCGCTGAGAAAATGGAAGGATAACTTCTAAAATATTCAATAGTGACCTAATGTAACGCCAAAATGACGCTTTTTTGGCGCACTTACATGGGAAGTATTGAATAAATTATCCATTTTCTTTGCAATACCGCCAAGAATAAGCATATCTAACGATTTTTAGGAAGTCGAAATAAAATAATAAAGAAGCTTTAAATGCTGGTACAAACTCGGTAATATTGCCGAGTTTTTGTCCGAACCCCCAAGCAAAAGAACGCATTTATGAAAAAGCTCGCCTTTATTATTGCATCAACAGCAATATTAAGTGGTTGTGAAATCACACAAGAAACCCCATTGGAAACTGCAACTGAACAAGTGAAGCAGGCCAACTTAGATCACGCGAGCCCTTATGATATCTCTCAAACACTCAGTACCTCATGGCAAGACGAAGATGAAGATGCTGTGCCTGTATTTGATGATGTATGGGAGCGGATCCGTTATCAGTTATCTATCGAAGTGCCACAAAATAGACCGGTTGTCGCCGAACGTAATTACTATCAACGTCATCAAGCCTATTTAGACCGTATCGCAAAACGTGCAGAACCTTACCTCTACTATATTGTTGAAGAAGTAGAAAAGCGCAATATGCCGGTAGAAATCGCGTTGTTACCTATTGTGGAAAGCGCATTCGATCCATTTGGCTATTCACACCGCACCGCTTCCGGTATTTGGCAGTTTATGCCACAAACTGGTGAGCGCTTTAACCTTAAACAAAATTGGTGGTATGACGGTCGTCGCGATATTATCGCATCAACGCAAGCGGCACTTGATTATCTCACCTATCTCCATAAAACGCTGGAGGGCGATTGGTTAAACGCAATTGCCGCTTACAACTCAGGTGAAGGCCGATTGCTCAATGCAATCCGGAAAAATCGTAAAAAGCATTTGCCTACCGATTTTTGGTCTCTCGATTTACCTCGTGAAACCACCGCGTATGTGCCTAAATTACTTGCCTTATCCGACCTCTTAAAACGCTCAGATGAGTTTAAGGTCGCGTGGCAACCTATCATCAATGCCCAAGTTGTTGATATAGTTGAGGTAGGGTCACAAATTGATTTAGCACTTGCCGCTGAAATGGCTGATATATCTTTAACTGAACTCTATCGCCTAAATCCAGGCTTTAATCGTTGGGCCACCGATCCAGATGGCCCACACCAGCTATTATTACCCATGGAAAAGGTTGATGCTTTTCAAGAAAAATTAGCTAAAACCGAAGTAAAAGATAGGCTTCGTTGGCAATATTATACGGTGCAAAAAGGAGACAGCCTGTCGGTCGTTGCGACTAAATTTAATACTAGTATCGGCGCCATTCGCTCACTTAATAGCATCGATGGCAATATGATCCGTGTTGGCCAGAAGCTATTGGTGCCACTAAGTGATGGCGAATTGCAAAGTGAGCATTTACCACCAGAAGTGCGCCTTGCCGCCAACAAAGTAACCAAGAAAAAGCTCAGCCACACGGTAAAGTCAGGCGATACATTGTGGGATATCAGCCGCGAATATGATGTTACCGTTAAGCAATTAGCTAGCTGGAATAAGTTAAAAACCAATGCCGTTTTGCGCCTTGGACAAAAACTTACTGTCTTTAAAGATGAAAAAGCAGCGGCTCAAACCGTACTCGTCAACACTGAGCGCACAATCACTTATAAAGTGCGTAAAGGCGACTCACTGGCACGTATCGCCACTAAATTTAACGTTAGCGTGAATGAAATCGTCAAATGGAATAACCTGACTGGACAGAAGTACCTGCAGCCAGGTCAAAAGTTAAAGCTGAAAGTTCAAACTAAACGTGTTTAGCACTAAGAAATAGGGTTTAAAAATAAAAATCCAATATCTGTGATGATATTGGATTTTTACATATTAAAGCAGCACTTTTGACTCACTTTTCCTTAAAAATTATGACAGTACTATCTATCGTTTAAATACACAGTTTTTCAATGTTACTTACAGCTGATTTAAACCCAAAAATTTGGTTAGACTTCAATACTGATTAAAGAAAATTTCATAAAGAACTGATATCGTTAATACATTATTGGAGTACCACCAATCCTCCTGCAAATTCTCGATGCGTTATCCGCATCCCGATAATCAGTAAACGAGTCAGCCCATAACAACTCACCATTTTTGTAACATTCAAGGTAAATTTCCTCGTATGCAGTTGCGTCGGCAGACATAGCGGTGGCAAAGATTGCAGAAACAGCAAATAGAATTGGTTTAATCATTATTTTTTCCTTTTCATTATTTATGAATTCTACGTGTGATTAATTTTTACACAACCAACACTACTGTCACACAATGAAATGGAAATGTAAACATACATACAAGATGTTAAAAAAATGATAACCCACACCTTTCTTTGCATAAAAAACGCGACCTATTAAGCCGCGTAAAATGGAAGGTAATACTTGAACAGAAGATAAAACCTATAGGTTTTTTGCCAATGCTTGAAGCCAAGGCTCAGCAGGCTCCCAAGGCTCAAAATATTCACAGGCATCGATGTCTAAGCGCGGTTGTGCTCGAGTGGCGTTCAGCTCTTCAATCAGGGCATCAATTTGCTTTCCAGCACCACAATAAGTATCGCCATAACTAGAATCTCCCAATGCGATGACTGCTACTTTTTTGCCCGTTAGCATTGGAAATTCGCTTTGCATTTGCAAAAATAAAGGCAACAAGTTATCTGGAATATCACCAGAGCCGGTGGTAGAGGAAATAAATAAAATGTTTTCAGCTTGCGTTACATCAGCGATGGAAGCTGGTTCAATAACACTTGCCTCATGACCCGATTTATTCAAAAACTCAGCACTGTCGTTAGCCAAGTTTTCAGCGTTGCCGTACATGCTTCCCACAAAAATGGAAACTTTTGCCATTATTTATAATCCTTCTCGTTGTCTGACCAGCCGAGCTGAGCAAAGACAGCCAATGCTTCTTCTCCCAAATCCGCAGTAATTGAAATCGTAGTGTTGGTATAAGGATGTACAAATTCCAATTTAGTTGCAAATAACATCAACCGACGTAAGCCAAAATGATCGACAAAAAAGTGGTTGTGTTTATTATCACCGTGATTGACATCACCAATAATCGGATGTGCTAAATAGTTAAGGTGGCGCCTGATTTGGTGTTTTCTACCCGTTTTAGGAAAACACTCCACCAATGAGTAGCGAATACTTGGATACTTACCAAAAGGAATTGGCAAGCTACCCTGCAATAAACAATTTATCTGTGTTTGCGCTTCCTGCGGAGCTTTATCCTGACAGGCAAACTTATCAGCAATTTTATCAAGTTCTTCTTTGAGTGGTCTGTCGATGAATCTAGATTCCGGAGCAAATCCGCGAACAAGCGCTAAATAGCGTTTTTGAATATTACCGCTAATAAAGACTTCATTCATGTCTCGCGCGGCCTCAGAGCTTAGCGCAAACAGCAGCACGCCTGACGTCGGTCTATCTAAACGGTGAACGGGGAAAACATGTTGACCGAGTTGATCACGCAGCATTTGCATCGCAAATTGTGTTTCTCGCTTATCCAAAAATGAGCGATGAACCAATAACCCTGACGGCTTATTTATCGCAACATAATGCGCATCTTGATATAAGATCTCAAGCATTACGCGCTCTTTGCAATTGTATTATCAAGGTTTTTTAAGCACTGATGAACCGCATTAAAATAAAGGTGCTCACTCAGCACCATTTCAGCCATTGGCGCAATCGCCATATTTTCCGGTAATGCTTCACCACTTTCTACCATTGTTCGCATTTTGCCCAAGAATACAAATTGCAACCACTGCGCGAAGGTCATCGTATCGCAGCAAAATGGCTCCGTAGAGGTAAGTGCCTTAGCCGAAATTGGCTCGTCTTGCCAAAGACCAGTTGCTTTTAAACAAGTCTCAAGTTCATCTAATTGAATCAATAATTCCGAATTCATCGGTTCTGTCTCTTTCTCAATTTTTTACATTATAGCAATTTGCATTATTTAGGAGCTAGCCAATTCTCTCAAGTACACCTTTTTCCTAGGCTTATCAGCGCACCTAAAAGTAGCTATAATTGCCGCTATTGAAAATATAAGTAACATATAGAGCATTCATGACAGCGCAAATTTCAACTTTAGGTGAATTACTAACAAACGCCGGTACGCAGTGGCGAGTCTATGATCTGGGTCGACGTATCACAAAAATAGATAAGAAGCAGTTTGCGCAAATTGAGAATACTCAAGTCCCTTATCCGTATCCACTTGGTGGTCATGCCATCATGGCAATTCAATTTTGGGATAATGAGGCGACAGTTGATCCTTATGTTTGGTTTTTAAAGTTTCCACTGGATGAGCAAAGCAAGCTCATGATCGCCAGTCGAGACCACTTTGCCTCCATGGTACTCGAAGCATTAGGTACACAACTCACAGGTGAAGCCGCTCAAGGGAAACTTGATAACAACCCTTATGTCTTCACGCCAAATGCAAACAAACTCGCTGCATTCAATGCGCTATTAAAGCGTGAGCTTAATCGCCCAGCTTCTCAATATTACGAGCACGCCGAACTCTACTTTTCTGGCAAACTTGGATTCGAACGCTGGCAAGAAATAGCGCTACAAGGTATTGCTGACTTTGCCCTTCGTCTAGACCACGGTCATAACGCGAACAACCTGCAACAGGCGTGGTCAGTTTTGCCAGCTGAAGTTAAGACCCCATTAGCCGCAATGCTTGAGCACGTTACCATCTCAACATCACAAACCGAAGACTTTTTAGCCGCTTTAACCCATGCATGCCAACAGCAAGATAAGGACGCCGCAGTCACCAACTTGCGTGCGATGTCGGGAAGTCACGCGCTTGGTCTCATCGCACAAGCAGTAGACACCATTTTAGCATCCGAATTGGGATCAGATGCAGATTGCTTACTCACTATTGCAGGGCGTGCTTGGGAGACTCTAACTGACCAGCAAAGACTCTTTTCCTATATGGAAAAAGCCGCTGAAAATAATCAAATCGATGGACTTTTCAGCAGTATTTTCGCAGACTTAGTTGCAATACCTATGTTACGCCCACATGTTTTAGGGATTATTAGAGCAGAAAATCGCAGTGAAACTCTGTCTCGTGCAATTGGAAGGTTATTTTCTTAAATGACAACGCTTTGGCTTTTTATCATCGTATCATCTGGTATCGCGCTATTTTGGTATAGTCGCCAGATCGCAGAAGCAGCAAATAGGCATGCACAGCATCAAGCTGAAAGTTTGCAAGTGCAACTGTTAAGTGTTGCCTGTATTAAGCGCCGTTTTGGAGTATTAAAAGATGGTAAGCTTGGGATAAAAAGCCAATTTATGTTTGAGTTTAGTTCAGATGGCGAGTCAGCCTATCAAGGTAAGCTTTACTTAGAAAATGAACGATTAGTCAAAAAAGAGTTGCCTGCTTATAAAATCGCAAGTTAATTCGGTAAGTGCGAAAGTAGGCACTTAAATTCATATGAATACAAGTGCCTGCTCTGAATTTATAGTACGACTATTTTAAACATATCCTTTGACGCTTGGTCCGTAGTCGTTTTCACCAACCTCACTATCCATGGTGGTGAAATATATCATCACTAATAAACCGACAATAGGCACAAAGCTCACAAGCAGCCACCAGCCCGAGCGTCCAGTATCGTGAAGACGACGAATAGATACGGCAACCGTCGGTACTAGAACTGTCAAATAATAGATACCTGTCAAAATAAGGGTTCCGAAAAGCCCATCGACAATCCCAATTGCAAAGCCTATCAACGCATTTATCAAGATAAACATCCAGTATTCTTTGCGTCTTGAACGTCCACTAAAATCGGAATATCTTTTTAATACTGTTAAATACCATTCCATTTCTTTTTCCTTAGCTATTACGCCAACACCGTGCACTAAAAAATAAGACTAAAATGAGAGTGAAATAATCTAGCAATGAGATCGAAAGGTAACAATGAAACTGCAAGCGGAAAGTTTTGAAAACTTCAACTAAGTTACTAGGAAAATAAATATCAAATTTACAAACGCCACAAAAAACTAAGGCGCTAGCCTGTCTGCTGCGCCTCAATCCTGACGATTATCCCAAGAGGTATCCAATCCCTCTGCTTTACAACCCAAAAGCAATCCGCCAATTCTTCTTCCCCTGAACGGGTATGTACTCCGACCTACCCGAATCCCATCCTTGTGTCATCCATTAGCACTTCCAGTGCATCTCCATTTTAGCCCCCTTGGCCTCCACTTCGCTTCCCGCGCTCCTATGCCATCTTGGCTCCGCTTCACATATTCCCTATGTGCTCCCTATACATTGTTACGTCCAGTGTAACCCATCCACTTCGCAATCATCCAGATTGCGCTCCTTCATCCTAGAGCCTTGCTCATCCCTATTTACTCTTCCTTGCTCCACTACGCTTCCCGCGCTCCTTGACACTCCATGTGTCTCCTTATCCCTAGTGAAGCTCCGCTTCACACTCGCTTCCTCGAGTTCCTGATCTTCCTTGCCTTATGCAATACATCCTTCTCTTGTTGTCAAATTCCTTATCCTTTGACGCTGAGCTCCTGCTCTTGTGTTTCCTTACATTGTTAAGTTTACGGGGATTGAGTATTTTTGTTAGATAGCTAGGAACAATCTTTTTGCTGTCATTTAAAAGAAAAGCAAAAGAATTCATTTAAAAACAAAAAGATAAGCAAAAATAACACTGCAAATTCGGTACTACAAAGCGCCTTAACCCACATTCTCGTAGGAGATATCTCACAGGGTAATTTCCATTGTTGCTATTTGCTCTTAAATAACAATGTGCCTTCTACTGAGCTAAACGCCATCTTTTGTAAAATTTGGTAACCGTGACCCGCAAAAAACTGCGCGTGTTCTGGCTTAGTAATAAATACTGCCATCCCTTTCGTTTCTTCACTTTGTGCAATTAAATCATCCAGCGCGGTGAGTAAATAGTGACCATAGCCAAGCCCTTGAACATGTGGGTCAACGGCAATTAGGGATAAAAAGTGACACGGCTCCTGCGTTTGCAACGCTTGTCTAATCGACTTTTCTTTATCAATAAGCTGCTGCGTTTGCAAATATCCCGCACTCATCATGAGTCGTAATCGCCAATGCCACTGCCGATTTGCGTCCAATTCATCGCCATTCGCAATAACGCATGCTACCGCGACCAATCTATCTTGATGATATAACCCCACCATAGGCTGACCCGTTTGGCCAAATGCCGACAACTCTTCTCGTATTAAGGCTCTGAGTTTTTTTTCAAAAATTGCTTCTTGTTTTGCCTCCAATACCTGCTTGAGTAGCGGATCATCGTGGTAAGCCTGATACAACACACTCGCGGCTACATTGATATCTTCTGGATTTAAATATCTAACGATTAATTCATGTTGAGAAGTTTCTACTGACATCACGGTTCCTTATTGTTATTGCCCCAAGCTTCTGATAATCATGCCGAAATACTACTTAATATCAAAACCTCAGAATTTTTCTGTGTACTTTAATAATGTACGGCTACTCGCTAGTGATAGATATTGATACAAGTCACAATTTATTCAGTCGTGGACAGGTATATTTATCATCGCATTAGTCATTATGGTTTTTATCGATGATGACTTGCTAAAGGTTTTACAACCACCTTTACTATAGTTAGTGAGTAAAATTCAAGCAAACGAGGGAGAACGAAATGGATACTAGTCGCCACACTATGAGTACTTTATTTGCCCAACTTGGGCTCGACAACAATCCCAAGGCGATTGAAGGGTTTGTCAAACAACACCGCCTTCCTGACGATATGCTGTTAAGCCAAGCACCATTTTGGAATGAAGGACAGCGTCACTTTATTGAAGAATCACTGAAAGAGGACGCCGATTGGAGTGAAATCATTGACGAACTAGATGCGATGTTAAGATAGCTAAAGCAATCGCTCCTTGCGTAACTTGGTGCTATGATCCACTCCTATGATTTAGGCGTTTAGGAACCTCTATGCACCCTGCTGTTGCCAGAGCTATCAAAAAATTAGTCGATAGTGGAAAGACTCCAACCGTCGCGCTAACAAAAAGCAAATTAACTCAAAGCGTCGCAATGCCAGACGTCATCTCAGGCATTGCTGCGTACAAACAAGACCCTACCTGTATTGATCACTTTCAAGAGGTTGAAGAGGTCGTCAAAGCAAGTTCACAAAGCCAATTAGATAGAATTGAAGCTAAGCTTGATAAGCTCATTGCCTTATTGGAGAAGTCGTAGTGTTTGTTGTCGACTTAACTTTTGATTGCTATGAGGAAACCACCTTAGATGCTGCCGAGCAGGCCATTAACCGTGTGGTCAATGCGCTTCGCTTTAATGGTCAAATCATTGGTGACGAATTCCCAACTGTACTTAAAGATGGCTATTTCGTTACTCGTGTGATGTGTCCAGAAGAAGACGCTTTGCATCCATTAAACCATAGTCCTTTTGTGAAGTTTGCAATTGACCAGCTACAGCAATCAGGCTTGCTTGCACCTAAGGTCAAAGTTTTTGGGCAAGATATACATGCCAACAGCGCTGATGCCTGTCATGAACCGTCAAGCTACATTCTCTACACCACATACGTACACACTTGTAGTCCACTGTATTGTGGCGACGACTTTTTACCAGTACCTTTATATAAAATCCCAGCTATTGCCAACGGTGATTACAAAGCACTGATCAAATGGAAAGAAGATTGGCAAGCCTGCGATCAAATACAGATCAATGGCGCAACTCGCTGCGAATTTGCTGCATTGGAAGAAATTTCCAGCACGGGTAGCGATTTGTTTAGACGTGGCATGGATTTGAGCAAACGTATTCGCTATCTCACAAAAAAACCGGTTTACTATTATCTGTATCGTGTTGGCGGCGAAAACCTCGCCGCAGAAAAAGCAAGAAAATGCCCAAGCTGTCAGGGAGACTGGTTACTCGAGGAGCCTTGGTTCGGCCTTTTCGACTTTCGCTGCGAAACTTGCCAATTGGTCTCGAATATTTCGTGGGACTTTCAATAAGGAGCGCAAGCTCCTTGATACCAACTAGCTATATTGGATAGTTGACTGTCAGTTTTTCCACAAACTCCGCGATAGAATCAGCCAAAACATGATGCTGTTTCTTACCGACAAACTCTAACCCAACTTGACCCGTAGCGACATCGACCGACACCAATAAGTCGTCTGCTTCTGTTAAGCCAATAAACACGGTTTCAGGTTGTTTGAGCCTGCGCTTCATTAAAATATGGCCGGTGATATTTTGCTGCAAGCGCTCGAAGTCATCTTCGTTCCATACTTGCAGTAGCTCAATTTGCTTACCCTCAATGAATGCCACGATATTACCAGCGAAGAAGTCACCATACAGTCCGTTCAATCCCTCAGGAAATTGCGTTTCCAACGCTTTGGCTAAATCATTTAAATGTCCCGCTGGTGAGCGCTCTACCGCTAGCCATTTTATCTCGTTAAGCTTGTTCGGTTCACCCTGCTCACATGGGCTTGGCCAACTTTCATCATGCTCGGTGCTCGGTAAACCTTTAAAGGTCTGTTGATGATAATCTACATAGGCTTGATGCAAGCGCGCCATATTTACGGGCTGAGTCATATATAAAGCTCTCTTTATTTTTCTCACTGCGGGCTGAATACTTGTTTCGTGCAATTAAGCAAATTGCTATTAATCCCGAGGTGAACATTCGTTATAATGACCGCATTGTAACGAGATTTGAATTAACATGACAGACTACAGTAACTCGCCAGAGCTGCAATCTTCTGTGCTTGGTAAAACCACAGAATACGCCAGTGTTTATACTCCAAGCCTGCTGCACCCCATTGCACGTAAACTTAATCGTGACCAAATCAATGTTGATGAGTCCGCTTTACCATTTAAAGGTGAAGATACCTGGACAGGCTACGAATTGTCTTGGCTCAATAACAAAGGTAAACCTCAAGTTGCGGTTGCCACTTTTGTGTTTCCTTGCCAAAGCTCACATATCATTGAGTCAAAATCGTTCAAACTTTACTTGAATAGCTTTAACCAAAGTCGCTTTGATACGATGGAAACCGTGCGCCAAACGCTAGCTGCGGATCTTTCCACGGCATCAAATAGCCAAGTTAGCGTGACATTATTTGGCGCAGACGAATTCGATTGTATTCCTTTCTCGCGCCTCCCTGGTGAATGTATCGACGAGCTGGATATTGAAGTTGATAGCTACACACCAAATAGTGACTTACTACAACTTGCCTCTGAGGATGTGGTTGATGAGACGCTTCACAGCCACTTACTCAAGTCAAATTGCTTGATCACCTCACAGCCAGACTGGGCAAGCGTGGTGATAAGTTACCGTGGTAAGCAAATCGACCGAGAAGCGCTGCTTAAGTACCTGATCTCATTCCGTGATCACAACGAGTTCCATGAGCAATGTGTGGAACGCATTTACTGTGAGCTTTGGCGCACCTTTAACCCTGAAAAATTATCGGTTTATGCGCGCTATACTCGCCGCGGCGGGTTAGATATCAATCCATATCGTTCGAGTGAACAAGATCAAACTCCGTATACGGTAAGAACTAACCGACAGTAAAACGTAAAAAAGCCATGTTCTCACATGGCTTTTTATCACATCTAAGTATTGCTATTTAACCTGAGGTTTGGATAAGGAATGTTCCAACTCATTGTTGCTAAAGCAAAACTTAGTTTTTTCCTTGTCTAGCCAGAGAGTTTTAGGGAAAACAAGGCGAATTTACGCACCAATAGCTGGCTATTGGAAGTGAATTCAACGCAGTTAGCGCTAAAACTAGCTGCTAGAAAGGCATTAATTATCCGCAGCTCAGGTTATTTATTCCCCTGTCACGTCTTCCATTTCAACTGGGACGGGGACCGAACATATGTCGGTGTGATTTGGTGTATCAATAAACCAATCTCCCGCTCTATTTTTACGCGCAGCAATTAGCGACTCAAAAATCGGCGTATTTGTCTTCAGTCTTTTAAACGAAGGCGCACCTTTTACATCAGCAAGTACCGTGACCCCTTTGATAACATTGAACGCTTGTCCAGCAACAGGTTTGCGATCTAGGTGCTGAACATGCTCCATTCCCGATAACAACTGTCCAAACACGGTAGTGTTTTTGTCTAGATATCGCTGCGGCGTCAACGTGATGTAAAACTCAGTACCACCACTGTTAGTATCGTTAGTTCTAGCCATGGCAAACGAACCAACGCAGTGCGTCATCCAAGTTTTGGTTCCAGCTTCATTTTGTCCTACGGCAAAACCATTTAAAAACCCGGTACGTGGCGCGTAGCCGTCCACAGCATCTAGCGGTGTGATCTTCAAGGTTGATTCTGTGCTATGAAAAAACTCGGCGGCAATCGCTTTTTTTCCTTTTTGTGGCATTTTCTTGTCCGACATATCGCCGCCTTGGGCCACAAAGTTTTCCACAAACCGATACATACTCAAATTAGTGTAAAATCCTTCTCGCGCTAACGCTTTAATATTTGCCACATGATTGGGCGCAAGTTCAGGGTTAAGCGCGATATAGACCGGCCCTGTTTGTAGTTCTATTTTAAGAATATTTTCAGGGTCCAACTGCTGCCAGTCGCTGCTTTTGGCCTCAGCAACGACTTCCGATGGTGACTTTGTATCAGGTTTTGCTAAGACAGGGGATGTACTTATGGCAAGCGCAATAAGTAGTAAGGTTTTTTTCATTCTTATTTTCCTTGTTTATACCAATAAAATGGCACCTCCAACGGCGCACTGGGTGGCAGGTTTGGATTGTCTAATTCTATGACTGTTTTGTTTTTAAGATCTAGCTTTTCAAGACGAGCGGAAAAGTGTTTTAAGAATAACGCCTCAAATCGGCCATCTTGTAGTGCGCTTTTGAGGCCTTTCTCAATTTGGCTATGGAGCAACGGGTTGTCGTGAGAAACAAAAAAGTATACCGCCGAAGGGTAGTAAAACACCACATGCTGATCTGCAACCAAGTCCGTGTCACTCAGGGCAGCTTCAATACTCACTAAATCGCTTGGTAGCACATCAAAACGTTTTTTCAACAACATGTCGTAGCCACTGTCTTCTTGTGAGAAAGAAGTCACACTGAGGCCATTACGCTCAAAAATCTGATGGTCAGGCCAATCTCTGCGTAAACCAAAAGTAACTCTGCGCAAGTCGCCAATGTAGCGCACTCCACTCAGTAAGGCTTGATTATGTTTGTGCACTAAAGGAATGCGATAACCCAAAATCCCTTTCACTAGGGGAATGCGAATTGCGCTCGCGGCCTTTTCGCGCTGTGAGTTAGTCACTAACCAACTGACATCCAGCCCCCCTTTTTCTCCAAGTAGGCGCACCGCTCTGTCTTGAGAAGGAATACTTCTCACTGATACGAGCCTCGCTGACTCTATCTGGTATGACAAACTCAAAGTAAGCAACTCTATAATGTACGGATCGGCACCAGCGCTGATTCTAATTTCCGTTGTTTCTTGTGCTTTGAGAGGAAATATCACAAAACCTAGAGCGAGCCAGAGCAGTTTCATTTGTCATCCCAATCAAATTTGTATAAGAAGTCTATACTGTTGTACAAACCGCTCGTGGCTTCAACATAAAACTTCGAAAAAACACGATAGCGCAGCGCAATTTCATTAATAGACTCAAATACCCCAACCCGATAACTGACCTGAACATTGGGGGTGATGTAACCTGACACCTCAACTTGTGTATCGTCACCACTGCCTTTTGCTGATAGGTTAACATCCGAAAGTCCAAGCGATTCCCCCGCCTTACTAAAGAATCCTTCACTGCGGTCAATTCCCTGTGAGAGTAAAAACTGCGTGAGTAGCGCATTGTTAGAGGTTTCTGACTCCCCTAAAGGCTGCCCGTTAAGTAGGTATGACAGTGCCTTGGCTTGGTCCATTGCTGGCTCTGAAAACACAGTCAAACGCGGCTTAGCAATATTGCCCGTGAGCTCAACACCGGCTATCACATCATTGGCGGTTGTCGCTGGATTTCGAATAGCTCGAATATTCAAATATGGTTTATCTAATGCACCATTGAAGCCAATTTGTCCTGTGCGGATCAACAAGTCTTGGCCAAATGCACGGTATTTCCCCTCTCGCAATTGCAACTCTCCCGTTGCCAGCATTGGCGACTCAACTTGCTTATCAATTTCGATTGCACCGGTAACAAAGCTATCTAGCCCAAGCGCTTTCACCCTAAAATTATCTTTAACGGTCAGTTTTAAATCTATTTCATGTTGAACTGGCACCGACATCTGCTTTTGCACCTTAGCATCAACAATGACTTCATCATCGCTTGGCGAGGTGACTCCCTCAGGCAGAGATTCAATGTTTACTCGGCCAAACGGCACCACAATTTCTCCAAGTACTCGCGCAATCTTATCTTTATAGGCAAGTGTTAAATCTGGGCTTGCGGTTAGTTCAATCTGTGAGTCTGGTTGCACATAAATATTCTCGCCCTTTATTTTGACTTCGGCAGAGAGCTCGGGCGACCAATAGGCTTCGCCAGTGAGTGCCACCTTGCCGCCTTTTGCTGCAGTTAACTCAGCTTCAAGTTGAGCAGAAGTGGTATTAAAATCAAGATTGATGTGACCTTTATCGATTTCCACAGGCAAAGAGTCCGAAGACATAAATAAGCGCTGAGCGGTTAGTTTACCGTTCACTTCTGGGGCTGCGAGGCTACCTGAGATATTTATATCTCCTAACACTTCCCCTTGCAGGTCAAAGCTTTGTTCCGTTACTCGGTTTAGTAGCGCTGACAATTTAGCTAGCTCAATTGACTCTATTTTTACGTTACCAGCTAATTGAGGGGATTGTTTATCTAGCGGCACACGTGTATCACCACTGAACTTACCTAAGGTATCGGAGGTCATGCGCCAATCAGCGTGGATTTGCTTGTTATTGGTTTTTAATAGCGCTTTAAATTCAGAAATTGAAAATGTTTGCCCATGAGTCGTAATGCCGGCATCAACAATGTTCAGCTCGCCATCGGCTCGCGTTACTTGGCCATTTTGCCACGCAAGTTTAGCCACGGCCTGAGTTTCACCTGTTATTTTTAGCTCTGCTGGCAACCAAGTTTGTAGTTTAGCCAGTGCCAACTTCTCCAATTTAACATCGGCTTGCCCTTGTGTGCCCTTTTGCTCGGCTGCAAAACACAAATCAGTATCATCCATCTGCCAACACTGCTTTGCAATGCGCTGTCTGACATCACTGATCACGATTGCGGCAGGACTTTGCAATGCAATTGTTTGCCCTTGAGAAGTTACCTCTCCAGACGACAATTCTCCCTGCCAAGTTGACTGCTGCATCTTGCCATTGACTTCAAAACTTGCGACCACTCGCTTATCACGAATATCCAATGTCGCGTTATGTTGCTGCTGGTTGCCTTTCACAACTAAACGAATGTCTTCAACCATTTCAGAGTCAACAATCAAACGGTCTAGTGCCAGTTTAATTTGCCCAGTCACTTCATTGGCAATATCAACCGAGCCTTTCGTCGTTAAGCCATGTAGTGCTATATTTTGATAGCGCACAGAGTCAAACTTAATATCGGTCTGAATACTCGGCTTGAGGTGGTCACCCTGAATAAAGATTTCACCACTGCCCTTCAAGTCAGCTGGAATAAGCGTATTTGCCGCCTGCTCAAACTGAAAGTCAATATCGAGATCTAACTGCTGACCAAGCTCACCGCTTACCGTCAGGCTATTTTTGCCATAATTCAGGCGTGCATGGCTAAACTCACCTAGCAGGCTCTCATCCACAACGACTTTAACGTCCGCATTAAGTGGTGTACCCGCTACTTTACCATCGAGCTTAAAGCGCTCAACATTAACTTGCCACTGTTCACCTTGGCTCACAAAATCAAGCGCGAACTGCCCTGCCAGCATATCGTTTTCCGTCAGGCCTGCATCGTATTGCACTAGCCCTAGCAGTCTATCGATTGGTAGCTGAGAAAAGTCCCCGTTAACTTTGCCCTTCACCCCTTGCGACCAGTCCACTTGTCCTGCTATTTGCGCTTGTGCTTTTTCAAGCTGAAGCTTTGCTTTAGCAAGTGTAAACGCTTGTAGTCCACCTTGCCCTTCAAGTGTCGCGGTGACATCACCAAACTGCACAGTATTAACAGCGATTGAGCCTGATAAATTGTATTTTGAGGCATCTCCGCTCAAGCCGAGTGTCGCACCTTTTAAAGTTGTGGACCCTGACGGAAGGACTAACTTATCTATTTGACCCTGTAACTCAAAAGGCCAGTTTGTCGTTGTCAAATCCGCATGGGCTTGCAGTTTTGCAAACGCCATTCCCTCACTATTCAAAGTAAGCGTGAGATCGTGAGGGCGACCCGCCAGTGTTAAACTGGCTAACCCCTGTGGCGCACTCAAGGTTGACCTAAGATCAATAGTCCAGTCGTTAAGCAAGACTTCTGCCGCTGCTGATATAAACCATTCTTGATAGTTAAGCTGAACCTGCTCCACGTCCACATTTTCAGCCACTACAACTTGAGAAAGCTTGATATTCTCAAGCGTCTGCTCATCTATCGCGAGGTTGTTAATCTTTAACTCGCCGAGCTCAGCGGTTAGCGGCAGGTCTATCTTAGGTATTTGGAGTGGCGCTAATGTATTAAGTGGTGCTGGCGATTTTGCAGGCACGGGCTGATCGGTTGCCTTTGTGGTCAACTTTACACTGTCTAACAGCAAAAAAGGGACATTAAAATGTGAGCCAGAACCTGAAAGCTGCGTGTCTAAGCCTTGCAATCGCACAGTAATCCCCGGCGTTTCCAACGAAAATTGCTGAACTTGCGCACGTTTTATTGCAATTGGCAGTGGTAACTCAACTTGGCTACTTTCAGTAGTTTCCGCTTCGCTGACACTTTTCTGCTTTTGTACAATCGCTATCTCTTTTGCGTCTAGCGCAATGCAAACGCTGGCACAAGTCAACCACTCAACAGTAACTTTGGTGTCTCTAAGGCGAATATCGATATCGTCATTGTGATAACGCAACGTAAGATTGGCGCCAGATAATAAGCGCTTGTCTAAGCTATCGATTGCTAACCCTGAAACCGTTTTATTCGCTACCCAAACCAGCAACTGTTGCCCCGGCAAGGTAAAACATAAACAAACCAACAGTAAAAATAGGCTAATAATGGCAGTAATGATTTTGATTCTTAAGCTTCTGAACTGCATTAGATTTCAGGTCCTATAACAATACTGAGACGGGTGCTTTTACTTTCTTTGGTCAGCCCCCAAGCATGATCGAGTCGGATTGGACCAACGGGGGTCAAATAACGAAAACCAAACCCGGCTCCAACTTCCCAAGCGTCTGAGAAATCGTTCGTTGCAGTACCCGCATCAACAAACAAAGCGGCTCGCCAACTTGGGTGGAATTGATAGTTATATTCCACTGTGCCTGTGGCTAAATATCTGCCGCCAAGTATGCGCCCTTCGTCATCGCGAGGACCGATAGATTCATAGGCAAAACCACGGATACTTTGATCTCCCCCTGCAAGGAAACGATGGGTAAACGGAATTTGGTCAATATCCTTTGTCACGATCGCCCCTAAGTCTAAGCGACCAAAAAACAAGTGCTTGGTTTCAAAGCTTCTTAGCCATTCATTGTTCCATCTCACTTTCAACATATTTGCAGACGATAGTACCGAATCTGCTGCAGCTTCAATGGAGATCAGGCGCTCATTACCCCAGTAAGGTAGCGCGCCACCTTTACTTTCTTTCTTTAAGTAGCTAATGCCTGGGATCAACATTTCCGTGCGTTGTTTTTCGCCTAACTGTTCTGTGGTTTCATGTTCACGTTTCAAAAACGCCGTTCTCACCCACTCGTCATCCGTTAGCCATTGTCGCTGTACCTGAACGTTCCAAATCCGACTGTTGATCCCTTCCGTTACTTCATCCTGCACTTTATAGCCGCCTAACACACGCCATAAATCGTCGTTAGGATTGTCTACTGGAATGGTATAACTGCCAGTGATATCTTGTTGCTTTTGCGACAACCTCAGATTGGACTCAAAGGAATGACCATCCTCGGTGATCCAAGGTTTAGTCCACTTAAAACGGGTTTTTGCACCCACATCATCACTGTAACCAGCACCCACTTCAAAGCTATTTGCGGGTTTGTCTTCAACACTCACTCGAACTGGGATCTGATCGCTCGTCCGGTCCTTTAACAGTGGATAAACCTTTATCGCACTAAAATAAGGGGTGGCATTTAAAGACAGATTAAAGTCAGACAAGAGGCTCGCTTCAAACGGCTGCCCTTTCGAAAATGGGCTTAGCGAACGTATATAGTTAGCCGCTTTGGTGTTTCCCTCAATAGCAAGGTCACCAAATTGATATCGTTTACCAGTGTTGAGAAGCAGCCGCACGCCAGCATAGCGATTCGCTTTGTGAACAAGCAATTTGGACTCTTGCCATTGATAATCAAAATATCCAAGTTCTAGTAGCCCGCTTTCAAAGCGGCTTTTCGTTGCCTGATAATCACTATGATTGACTTGCTTGCCAACTTGGATCGGTACATCTTTGATAAGCGAAACTAAATCCGCATTGTCCCTACCCGCACCCACAAGCTCAATATTAATATCTTTCCATTTCAGTGGTGCTTCAAGTTTGACTTCGGCTATGACGTTTTGCCCTTCTCCACTGAGTTGAATATCAAAATGATAATAACCTAAAGCGTGCAGAGCGCGACGTATGTCCGCACGCACCTCTTTCATCACCCGAGGGACTTTTGGCTTACCTTTGTAAGATTTTAAAAAACCAGTGATGTTGTCTTCTACGTCGCCGTTTTCGACTTTGACTTCAATGTTGGAGATTTTTACTGATGCAGGACGAGACTCAGCACCTGCGTTAAACGAGAAAAAGCAGCACAAAAAAAGCGCTAATGTTAAACAAGAGAAATACGGCTTCATTAAAATAAAACGACCTAAATATCGCGACTTATGGGCATCGATAATGCCATTGTGCTTGTGAAAATGGATACTGTAAAACGACTTTTCAGAGAAAGTGCAATTTTACTGAGCTTAAGCTGAACATAGGGTGTATTTTGTTGTAACGCAGTGGGTTTTATCGCACATTTATTTACATTCATCCTTTTTATTTTCTTGCAGATGACGGACAATAGCAGCAATTGAACCTGCAGAGTGAAATTATGCAATTCCCAAATGATGATAACGGTGAGCTTCTAGCTGAGATTGCCGCTGCTGGCGTTGATCTGACGCAAATGCAGAATATCGATTTTTATATTCTTTTCGAGCAAGCTGATGATGCTAAGCGCTTCATTGGTGCGATTGAGAAAGACGAATTAGCACCGAAAACCCAGTTACAACAATGTCCTGACACTGGTGTTTGGGAAGTGATCACCACGGTGACTATGGTCCCAATGCACGAGCTACTGAGTCAGACGGAGCAATACCTTGAAAGCATAGCCAATGGTTATGAAGGATATGGTGACGGCTGGGGCTTAATGGCCTCGGAAGAATAAACTGCCACAGAAAATCCAATTTTTATACAGAAAGGCTAACTTTTGTCAGCCTTTCTGTAGCTACCTTGATAATCAAACAACTTTTCAGAAACCTGCCAACCAAACTTCTTGTGTAATTTAGCAATCACGAAATCCGGAGCAATCAAGTCAATGTCTATTACTTCTTCAGCTGACTGCCATTTTGCAGGTGCCGACGTAGATTTTCGCCGCTTTGCAAATTGCTGGTGGAATATAAATAGACTCTTTTGATTAGAAAAGTCATAGACTTCACTACAACTTGCCCCATCCTCATCAAAGTAAGTAATTTTTAATTTATTGCCACTGAGCACTTCGCCACATAGTCCGCTGCAGCGTAGCACCATTGCATGTTTTAAATTCAGTGCTGCACGCAACTTATCATCTGGGTCTGCCATTATTGCGCCGCACTGATGGCATTGCCTTGCAGCAATATCATTTTCTGCACCGCATTGCTCACACTCTTTAAACTTAAAACGATAATCACATTGCTGCGAGTGACCTTCATCGTCTTCAAGCAATCCTTGACAGCGCCTGCCAAAATGCTCTATTAGCTTGCCTTGCTCGTCTACCTTGCCCCAGAAAATATTGGCAAAGCCACAACCTGGACATAACACCTGTACGGGCTCATTGTCTGAGTTTGGCTTTTTACTGCCCACTTCAGGTGCAAATAAATCAAAGTCGTTGCCTGCATAATCAATGACAAAGCAATCTTCTTTGTTTTCGTCTAACCTAAGTCCTCTGCCTACAATCTGCTGATAGAGGCTCACGGACTCCGTGGGTCTCAAAATAGCGATAACATCAACATGGGGCGCGTCAAACCCAGTAGTCAGCACAGAAACATTCACTAAATACTTAATTTCTCTATTTTTGAACTGGATGATAAGTGCATCTCTCTCGGCAGATTTGGTTTCACCCGTGATAAGCGCACTATATTGCGTGGGTAAATAGCCGAGAATTTCTTTTGCATGCATAACCGTCGCGGCAAAAATCATTACTCCCGCCCTATTTTCACTGAGCGCCAGTAAATGAGTGATAATGCTCTTTGTTGCACGAGTTTGTGCTTGTAATAATGTATTCATATCAGATTCTGAATAACGCCCAAACGAATCTGTACCTAAACTAGAAAAATCATAATTCTCAACGGCAGGATCAATTTTATTAGGCGGCGTCAGATACGAATTTTTTATCATATATCTAAGTGGTAATTCGTAAATACACTGCTTAAATGGTGATTCAGCTTTTCCTCTAACAAAACCGTGATAATGCTTATGATATATCCACCCCATACCCAATCGATAAGGCGTTGCTGTTAAGCCCAGTAACTTTAGTTCAGGATTAAACTGAGCCAGTTGGTTTAAAATTTGCTGATACTGACTATTATCTTCCCCACTCACTCGGTGACATTCGTCAATGATAACTAATGAATAAAATTGATTGAGTTGTGATAAGTTTCGAGACAATGACTGCACACTGGCAAAAGTCACCTGGTGCTGTAACGACTTTTCTTTTAATCCAGCAGAAAATATACTCGCTTGTAATCCATAGCTTTTATATTTTTGTGCATTTTGCTCTACGAGCTCCTTAACATGAGTCAATACTAATATTTTGTGTTTCGCAAGCCGTGCAAGCTCCGCAATCACTAGACTCTTTCCGGCCCCTGTAGGTAATACAATAACGGCTGACTCGCTTGATTTGCGAAAGTGATTCAGCGTATTTTGTACCGCTTCTTGTTGGTAAGGTCTTAAAACGTAAATAAGCACCTCAGGATATAAATAATTAAGTCAAAAAAGGCGTATCCATAAGATACGCCTTTTATTTATGCTATTTTAAAAAGCTGTTCAATACCGAACAACCTTCATAATAAAGTATTGTTAGATTAGATAATCATCTAGGTTAACACCTTGGAATACTTTAGGTGTTTTACCACGGCCAGTCCACTCAATTACTTCACCGTCTTTTTCAATTCGGTATTTTGCTTTTACTTTAGAACGACGGTCAGCTGGCGTAGTGCCTACTAAATCATCAAGCGTAAGTCCTTTTTCTTTCAGCATAGCCAATACTTCTTCTTTAGCCTGCTGTTGTTCCTTTTGCTCGTCCAGTGCTTTTTGAATAAGCTCTAACGCTTTTTCCAAATCACCGTAGCTTGCATTTTTAATAAAAGACTTGATCTCACGCATTGATACTCTCTCAATTAAGCTTAGTTTTAATATTTATATTGAATACTATATTAAAATTAATAAAAAACAAATTGTATTCTATGAATTTTAATTTTGTTACGAAAAAAGCGCCATAATGGCGCCTTTTAGTTAGAATTAAGAAGATTTAATTACATTTTGTTTAAATCTTATTCAACTTTCCAATCAATTGTCGACCCAGCTTTAATTGGCACAACCGTTCCTTCACCTAATTTGTATGTATCAGGCACTTGCCAAGGAGACTTAGTCAGCGTAATGGTATCCGTATTGCGTGGTAAGTCATAAAAGTCCGGACCAAAGTGACTCGCAAAACCTTCTAACTTATCCAGCGCATTTGCATCTTCAAATGCCTCTGCGTAAAGCTCAATTGCGGCATGTGCAGTGTACGCACCGGCACAGCCACATGCGGCTTCTTTTTTATCTTTCGCATGAGGGGCTGAGTCTGTGCCCAAGAAGAACTTTTTACTTCCGCTTGTCGCCGCTTCAATTAACGCCTGTTGATGCGTATTACGCTTTAAGATAGGTAAGCAATAATAGTGAGGACGAATGCCACCAGCCAACATATGATTGCGGTTATAAAGCAAATGATGAGCTGTGATAGTTGCAGCAACGTTGTCAGGCGCTTGATTAACAAAATCAACTGCGTCTTTTGTTGTGATATGTTCGAGTACAATTTTTAACGTTGGGAAGTTATCAACGACTTTGGACAGTTTTGTCTCAAGGAATACTTTTTCTCTATCAAAGATATCAATAGAAGAGTCCGTCACTTCACCGTGCACGAGTAGCAACATGCCAACTTCTTGCATCGCTTCGAGCGCTGGATATACATTTTCAATATCCGTTACACCCGATGCTGAGTTTGTCGTTGCGCCGGCTGGATATAATTTAGCAGCAACAATATGGCCAGTTGCTTTCGCTTTTTTGATTTCTTCAGGAGTCGTGTTATCCGTAAGATATAACACCATTAGAGGCTGAAAGTTACCTTGAGGATTAGCGGCCATGATGCGGTCACGATAAGCCAAAGCAGTCTCTGTGCAAGTTGCTGGTGGTACAAGGTTTGGCATGATAATCGCGCGGCCCATGTAGCGACTAATATCTCTTACCGTGTCGACCAAGACATCACCATCACGTAGGTGCACATGCCAATCATCTGGTCGTGTAATCGTTAACGTTTGTTTGCTCGTCATTGCTCTCTTCCACTGCTGAATTTGCCCGATCATAGGCTGCACATGGGTGTTAGTAAAGTTTTTCAGGCCAACCGCAGATTATTTCATTTTGTAAGTTTACTTTTAGCTCGTTTTCATTTTTCACAATATTGGTAAATATGTACATTTTAAGTTAACTTAGTAGCATCTTTTCATGAGAAATATGTATGCTATCTGAGAACCAAAAATTAGAATCAAAAACTGAGCAGCTTAGCATCATCAACCAGTTTTCTTCGTCGCTGCTGCATCTAACCAAACTTGACGAATTATTTGAATACGTTACAACACAGGTCGTTAATCGACTGGGGTTTGTAGATTGTGTTATCTATCTCGCTGATCCTTATCAAGAGTATCTAGAAGTCGCTGCAAGTATGGGCGTTTCCCATGCTAATGGGGATTATCGTGTTGAACAAACCAAGATAAAGATTGGTTCAGGTATTACCGGGCAAGTCGCAACGACGAGAGAGCCCTTTATTTCTGGAAACGTCGCCTCTCACCCCATGTATATTGCTGACTTACGACCAGCGATGTCAGAGCTTTGTGTACCACTTGAGTATGACGACCACTTAATCGGTGTTATTGACTGTGAGCATCCAGAGGCTGATTATTTTACCTCCGCGCATTTACAAATATTATCGACGGTCGCACATCTACTCAGTGCCAAAATCCATCAGTTACGCACCTTAGAAAATCTCCAAACCACGATTGCCCAGTTACACCAAGCACAAAATTTAGAAAAGTCCCTGCTTAAAATTGCGAACATCACTTACCGCTTTGAGAACCTTGAGGCTTTTTATGATGACTTATATAAAATCATTGCCTCTCAGCTTTGCGCCGAGAACTTCTTTATCGGTCTTTATGATACTCAACAGGATATTTTAGAA
Source organism: Pseudoalteromonas sp. DY56-GL79 (assembly GCF_041414765.1). Taxonomy (NCBI): domain Bacteria; kingdom Pseudomonadati; phylum Pseudomonadota; class Gammaproteobacteria; order Alteromonadales; family Pseudoalteromonadaceae; genus Pseudoalteromonas; species Pseudoalteromonas sp. DY56-GL79. The sequence continues at coordinate 27,297 of NZ_JANHZS010000009.1, forward strand.
ATCGATTATTTGATTGAGGGAGGCGAAAAATGCAATGCTCACCAAAAGGTATCAAAAGATCAGATAAAGCATACTGCATCTTACTATATTCTGAAGAACCAACGACCACTGCTGTGTGATAACGATCAATTTAGAATGCATATCACGCGGGGTGATTTTAAAATGGTGGGTCGCTCGCCACGCTCTTGGTTAGGCGTACCATTTTTGGTTAATGATCAATATCAGGGCGTGATTGTGCTGCAAAGCTACAATAACGACCAAGCTTTCGTGAATCATGATTTATCTATTTTGACTTATATAAGTCGTCAAGTCAGCATGGCCATAGACCGGCAGCTTTCAAGGCAGGCGCTAGAACATAGAGCTTTACACGACGATTTAACGGGTCTTGCCAATCGCTATTTATTGTTAGAACGGATCAAACATGCCATTTTGAGGCTAGCGCGAGTGGAGTCCTCTAATTTGCACTGCTTGATCTATCTCGATTTGGACAGATTTAAAAGCATTAATGACTCACTTGGACACGATGTTGGCGACCATTTCTTGATTGCTATTGTCGAGATGATAAATGGCTGTATTCGCAAAACCGACACCTTTGCGCGGCTCGGGGGTGATGAGTTTGCGATTTTTATGGAAAATGTCCAAGACAGGCAACAGGTCACTCTGCTGCTTGATAGGATCACCACGGCTATAACCAAGCCCCTTCATATAGATGGCCATGTTCTGCAAGCTTCAGGCAGTATTGGCGTTGCGTTCACTGATAACGAGTCCGATAGCGCAATTAATTTACTGCAGCAAGCAGATGCCGCCATGTACGAAGCAAAATCTTCGGGTCGGGGTCAAGTCTGCTATTTTAATAATGCCATGCGCAAGCGCTTAAAACAGCAAGCCGATATTGAAAATGATCTGCAACATGGCATAAAAAACAATGAATTTGCGCTGTATTATCAGCCGATATTTTCTCTAACGACTGGCGCTATTGTAAGCTTTGAAGCCCTCGTCCGTTGGTTTCACCCCAAAAATGGTCTCGTTTCTCCGGATGCTTTTATTCCAATTGCAGAACAAACCGGACAGATCATTGAACTTGACTTACATTTGTTGGAGTTGGCAGCCAAACAACTCAAACGCTGGAAAGCACAAAAGCTGCCGAAGACTCGTGTTACGGTAAATGTTTCATCGCGACATTTCGCAAGCTTAGAGTTCGTTGATACAATTCAGCAACTTTATCATCATTATGAGCTTACACCAGGCTCTTTATGTTTGGAAATCACAGAATCTGGATTGATAGCAAACCTCGCCCTCGCAACCAAAATTATTCAAGGATTAGAATCCCTTGGAGTGAAGCTTTACCTTGACGACTTTGGCACTGGTTACTCTGCTTTAGGTTATTTGCACCAGCTCCCCATTCATGTGCTTAAAATTGATAAGAGCTTTATTGACCAACTAACTGAAAGAGAAAACCCGCTAGTTGATGCGATTTTGAAACTTGCACAATCACTTAACCTAACCGTTGTCGCTGAAGGTATCGAGCTCGAAACCCAGTGGCAGCTATTAAAGCAAAAAGGCTGTCAATTTGGTCAAGGCTATATTGTTTCTAAACCATTAGCCGCAGATCAAGCGATGGCATTTTTACTGAGTAGAAACTAGACACACTCGCCACATACCTCATTGTTTGTAAACAATGAGGTATGTGGACTGGTTTAGATTAACTTTCCCCTAATTCGCTTCTAAGCTCCTTGGTTGCTGTCACCATATTCTCAAGTGCAGCTCGGGTTTCTGTCCATGCTCGGGTTTTTAGCCCACAATCTGGATTCACCCATAATCTTTCTACCGGGATTTTCTTCGCTGCTTTGTGAATTAAGTCTTTTATCCATGCCACCTCAGGGACGTTTGGTGTGTGAATATCATAAACGCCAGGCCCGATGTCATTGGGGTAGTCAAAATCTTCAAAGGCGTCGAGTAAGGTCATATTTGAACGTGACGTTTCAATTGTGATCACGTCCGCATCCATATCTGCAATAGCGGCGATAATATCGTTAAACTCCGAGTAACACATATGCGTATGGATCTGTGTTTCGTCATTCACACCACTTGCAGATACCCTAAACGCATACGCCGCCCACGCTAAGTAGGCTTGCCACTGACTGGCTTTGAGTGGCATCCCCTCTCTAAATGCAGGTTCATCGATTTGGATCACCTTAATCCCTGCGTTTTGCAAATCCACCACTTCATCTCTCAGTGCTAATGCGATTTGATTCGCGATGCTCGGCTTGTCTAAGTCATCTCTGACAAACGACCAAAATAAAATAGTCACAGGCCCTGTTAGCATGCCCTTCATCGGTTTTTTGGTTAAGCTCTGTGCATAACTCGTCCAATTAACAGTCATTGGTGCCGCACGCGAGACATCTCCCCAGATCACTGGGGGCTTAACACAGCGCGAACCATAACTTTGCACCCAACCAAACTGAGTAAAGGCAAAACCTTCGAGTAATTCACCAAAGTACTCAACCATATCATTGCGCTCTGCTTCGCCATGAACCAGCACATCTAAGTTAAGCGCTTCTTGTTCTTCAACGGCATAACGGATCTCTGCTTCCATCTGGCTTTGATAAGCATCAGCACTCAACGTACCCGCTTTATAATCACGTCGCGCCTTACGAATAGCCTGGGTTTGTGGGAAAGAGCCTATCGTTGTGGTTGGCAATAAGGGTAAATTTAGCGACTGTGCTTGTTTTTTAATTCTGGTTGCGAATTCACTATTGCGTTGGCCATCTTTTGCTGTAAGCGCTGAAACACGCTGCTGCACCTCATTATTATTCACGCGAGTAGAGGTCAAACGCGCTTTTACAGGCTTAGAATATTCGACCAACTGGGTAATATCACGCTGCTCCAATGCATTTTTCAATAATGCCAGCTCTTGTCCTTTTTGTTTGGCAAATGCGAGCCAAGACTTTAACTCACTATCAAGTTTTTGCTCTTGATCTAAGTCGACTGGCGTATGTAATAATGAGCATGAAGGAGCAAGCCAGAGATTATCACCTCGACGTTCATGAACCAGAGCAAGTTGCTGATATACACCTTCAAGATCCGAGCGCCAAATGTTACGACCGTTCACAACCCCTAGAGACAGCACGCTATCTTGCCCAACTACTTCCTCTAACGCAGCCAAGTCGTAGTTTGCCGTTACGCAGTCAAAATGTACGCCTTCTACGGGATAAGACTGGATATCTTCAACATGCGCTTGTACGGAGTCAAAATAACTGGCCAACAACACTTTTACTCCTTGCCCGCTCAACGCATCAAAACTCCGGCGCAGCGCGTTACGATAAGCATCGTCGATTTCCAGAGCTAAAATAGGTTCATCAATTTGTACCCACTCAACACCTTGCTCAGCAAGCTTGGTAAGTACCTGCTGATATACAATCAATAACTTATCTAATAAAGCCAATTTGTCAAACTCTTGACCAACGCATTTAGCTAAGTAGAGGTAGGTTACCGGGCCGACCAATACGGGTTTTGCTTGGTAGCCAAGTAATTGTGCTTCCTCTACTTGAGTAAATAACTCCGTCCAAGTTAGGGAAAATTCCTGCGTTTGAGTTAACTCAGGGACGATGTAATGATAATTGGTGTTGAACCATTTCGTCATTTCACTTGCAGCACACGCACAGCCGCTAGGTGCTCGTCCCCTGCCAATCCGAAACAAAGTATCAAGATTTACCGACTCATCATTTTTGTGACGACTAGGGATCGCGCCGACAAGTAATGAAGTATTCAACACGTGATCATACCAAGCAAAATCGCCTACAGGGAGAAGGTCAACACCAGCCTCAGCTTGCAATGCCCAATTTTCTGCACGAATGCGCTTTCCTTCCGCGATTAAGTCGTCTTGCGTTAAGTCGCCCGACCAATAGCGTTCTACTGCAAATTTAAGTTCACGTTTTTTGCCTACGCGTGGAAAACCCAAGTTATGTGTTAATGCCATGATTTTAATTCCGTCTAGATGTATGGATGTCTAAAAATATAATTCTCATAATCAAAAACAACAATTGATGCTTTCTCAGATTTCATATGAATAAAATTAAATTGTAATTTTTTAAAAAATTTTTACACAAGTAGTGACAACGCTGTCATTTTTAGTGTTATAGTGGATTTGTGAATTTTTGAACAACTCACCGCAGGTATTTAGACGTCTAGACATTGATAATAACTAAATAGAATCGTAATATTGAGTAATGCTGAGATTTGCTCACTTAAAATATGAGAATTGTTGATAATGATTGATATAAAGCACCTAAAGACTATCTCCACCTTGAAAGAAACTGGTTCTCTCGTGAATACAGCACGAGAGCTATTCCTGACTCAATCTGCTTTATCACATCAGATCAAAGATCTTGAGAGCAAACTCGACTGCCAGCTTTTTGAGCGCAAAACGCAACCAGTACGCTTTACCCCTCAAGGGATGTTATTATTGGAACTTGCCAACGATGTTTTACCTAAAGTTGAAGCAACCAAGTGTCGTTTGAAGGAAAGCCTTAATCAACCTATCTCGCAACTCAGGTTAAGCGTGGAATGCCATGCTTGTTTTCACTGGTTGCTGCCAACAATTAAAGAATTCAATACCTTTTGGCCTGACATTAAAGTCGATTACGAACGTGGTTTTAGCTACGACGCTATTCCTGACCTTATTGAAGATGAGCTGGACTTAGTGCTTACCTCAGACATTCGAGAACCAGAACAATTGGAATACGCGCACCTTTTCGACTTTAAATTAAAGTTAATCGTTGCACCAGATCACGAATTGGCCAAGAAGGCCTATGTCACAGCACTCGACCTAAAAGATGAAACCATCATTTCTTACCCTATTCCTCGCGAGCGCCAGGATATATTTAAGCACTTTATTCAAAATGCACGCTTTGATGGTACGCTAAAAACCGTCGATCAAGGTTTATTAATCTTCCAACTGGTAAGTGCAGGCATGGGGGTTGCAGCACTACCGGACTGGTTAGTGACACCTTATGAGAGCCAAGGGCTAATTAAATCGATTCCTCTAGGCGCACTTGGGCTAAATCGTCCAATGTATTTAGCAATGAAGAAAAGCATGAAAGATAACCCTGTTTATCGTCATTTCCTCAATACTTGCCGTAAAACCACTGCAAGATAGATGACAGGGCTCTTTTTGAGCCCTAACTGTTATACATTTCTACTACTCCCATCTCATGCTAGCATTGCGTCAGGCTTATCTAAATCTAAGGCATGTTTAAATGTTTGAAGTCAAAAAGGTTATCGGTCAACTTATGATGCCGTTACCATTATCTTTAGTGGTGCTTATGGGGCTTATGCTTTTTATTGCCAAAACGCGTAAAGGACCTTACATCGCAAGCTGGCTCGTCTTACTGACCACATGGGCGTTATCGACTCCTTATGTCGCACAACATATTATTGAATGGGATACAGGCACTCTCGCCGCATTCAATCCAAGCAAGCACAACAACATAGATAAAATCGTGGTACTTGGCTGTGATTTATATCCAGATAAATCTCTCCCCAGCAACGCCCAACTTGGCAGCTGCGGCCTAGCCAGATTAGTTGAAGGCGTAAGACTTGCTAATATTTACCCAAAGGCCCAGCTGTATGTCTCTGGTTACGGCTATGGCCATGCAACAAGCGCGGGACTCATGGCAAGAACCGCACAGAGCCTGGGTATTTCCGCTACACGTATTAAGCAAAACCCCAATGCCAAAGACACCGCGGACGAAGCAAAAATGCTAGCACCTTTACTAGTCGATTATGACGTCGCATTGGTCACATCGGCTTCGCACATACAGCGAGCAAAAAACCTATTTGAAGCACAAGGCATAGAAGTGTTCGCTGCACCGACGGAGTTTTATAACTTCAAGCAATACCCACCGAGCAGACAATTTATTCCGAACCATAAGGCCTTAGAAGTAGTCACTCGGATTTGGCATGAACAGCTTGGAAGTATATGGATCACGATCCGTCGTGTTATTGACCCTGAGGCACTTTAAGCGCCGAAAAAGACACCAAAATCAGGCTAAAGTTCGATAAATTCGCGCTGAAAAACGTAAAAAATTGAAAATTTGCGCAAATATGGGTATAAATAGAGTTTAATCTTAACCCGCGTATCCGCGTACAACACGACTAGGATCTACGATGAGTAAACTAGATAAAACTGAAGTACTAAGCGCTTTCGAAGCTGCGTACGAAGCTGCACATGGCAAAAAGCCTGAGATCACTGCAAAGCCAGGTTGGTATAGCATCGATGGTGGCAAAAACATGCGTCTTGCTGAGGTAGCTGAATTAACAGAAGAGCTAACTTCAGGGTCAGCTGTAGCAAGTGAGAAAACGCAGGCGCCTGCCAAAAAAGCGAAAACGACTAAGAAAGCGCCTAAGGCTGCAGCTGTAAAGTCAGCGAGCTTTACTATCGTTACAGAAAACGAAGAAGGCTTCAAAGCGGAAGAACAGTGGATTGCTGAACTAGCAGCAAAAGATCACGACTGCCGCTTACCTCGTGGTGTTGTGTAATATCCGTTGGTGTAACAACAGCTCCATAAGTAAAAAAACCTCGCAATGACGAGGTTTTTTTATTTCTTTAATTCTAGGGCCTGTTGATCTTTGCCGTTTGATTTAAACAGACCCGGCCCTAATATAATTAAACTTTAAACACTAGCACTTGACTGTTTAGCTGCTCAGCCAACGCTTCTAAGTCATTACTTACATCGGCATTACTCTGTGCATTTCGGGTAATTTCAGAAATACTGCTACTGAAATCATTAATATTTTCGCTGATTTCCGCAACCACCGTTGTTTGTTCTTCTGTCGCCGTTGAAACCTGAATATTCATACCAACGATTTCATCCACCGCCTTATCAATATCGGTCATTATTTGAGCTGACTCATTGGCCCTATCTACCCCCGCAGCAGCACTTGATTGCGCATTCTCCATCGACGATACTGCGTTTTGTGCCATGCCTTGTAACTTGCTGATCATATCGCGGATAGATTCTGTGGCTTTTTGCGTATTATGTGCCAATTGCCTGACTTCGTCGGCAACAACCGCAAAACCTCGGCCCGATTCCCCTGCTCTCGCCGCTTCTATTGCAGCGTTTAATGCCAGAAGATTTGTTTGTTCAGCCACACCTTGGATCATTAAAACAACCTGGTTGATTTCATTAGACTGATCGTTCAACGCTTTAATTAACTGCGCATTATCTCCTACTTCACTAGCAAGGCGCTCAATGGCCTGAATATTTTGCGAAATAACATCCATCCCTTGTTTCGCAAGCTTGCCGGACATCTCAGCTTTGTTCGCGGTATTCATCGCATTATGCGCCACTTCTTGTATCGCACTACTCATTTCTGTTGCTGCGGTTGCAATCATCACTGTTTGCTGCTCTTGCTCTTGCGAAGTGCCCGCAATCGACTGACTGATACCATTCAACTCGTTCGAGGTCGTAGAAAGGCTATTCACGATTGTGACTAGATTGGTAACTAGCTCATGTAAGCTAGACACCATGGTATTGAAGTCATTCCCTATCTGGCTTAACTCATCTTGCCCCTCAACTACCACTCGTTGTGTTAAATCTGCATCTCTTGCAATATTACCAATACGCATACGTAAGCGGCTAAGTGGTTCATTAATTGACCTAAATATCAACATGCCAATTAGCACCATTACTACCACAATAACAACGGAAGAGATAATCATCGCCGCTTTTGTCGCACTGGCTTCTGAGCGACCGACGTTCCGAAGCGCACTCGCTTCAGTAAGCTGCAATTCAATTAGGGCACTGTAGCTTTCGCTAAGCGGATCGAAGGCCGCATAGAGGTCATGTACAAATTTATCGTAAGGAATTTCTTCAAAGGTATTTGCGTTAACTCGGTTAATATAATTAGACAGCAGTTGTTTGACACTTAATTCTGCTTTTTCAACTTGCTTTACTAAGCTTCGCTCTTCGCTCGTAAGGTCCGTGGACAAATAGCTATTCCACTCTTTTTCAGCGATATTCTTAGCTTCTTCGATTTGCTTTAACGCAGCACCATTGGATAGTTGATGGCCTCGTAACTTGTGAAACGTATCCACAATAACCACCGCGTAGTTATCTGACACCACTTTTATTTGTCTAAGCGGTACAACTCTGTCGTCATAAATACGGTCAATGTAATTGATAAGGTTTGATAATGTTCCGATTGTGAAGATGGTTGCAAGAATAAAAAACACAGCAGGTATGCCTGAAAGCGACAACAATCTGCTTTTAACTGAAACCCTATTTAGCATAATCTGATTTTTATTGAGTAAACATAGAAATAAAGTATTACTCAAAGTTCGTAGATTACAATATTAATTGCAGATTAAGCAGCGTGATTTTGATGTGCATCATATTTATTTACTGTGTCCCCCCTTTTTAGGGTATTGATTTTAAACTTATTACAAAAAAGAGGAGAAGCTTTATCGGCTTCTCCTCTTACATTCCACGTCGAAATTGTTTTTGCTTAACACTCTTCGTTTTCTGCGTTCAGGTTCTCTTTTACATCTTCACAGGCATCTTCTACACTGTTTTCCACTTCCTGCACCGTTTCATCGAAACGCTCACCCGCATCTTCCGCTGGGCCTTCACTACAACCAAAAAGTGCTAAAATTGAAACAAAACCAAATGCTTTAGCTAATGTAATTGCTGATTTCATAATCTATCTCCTAAAACCGTTTTAGAACGTTAAATCCCTTTTATCTGGGAGCGCGTGCTTTACCAAAAATAAACGAAATAATCATAAAGGCGATAAACACAAAGAATAGAATTTTCGCCATACCTGCCGCAGCGCCCGCGATTCCGGTGAAACCTAACACGGCTGCGACAAGTGCTAGGAATAAAAACATTACAGCCCAACTCAACATAACATTCTCCTTAGGCAGTTAGCTCTTGCAACTGCTTCATTTGATCGTGACAAGCTTGCATTCTGGTTTGAATTTGCAGTAATACACTCTTGCATTTAGGTGGAAGATCTTTACTTAGCGATTTATCAAGCTTGCTCAACACTTTATCTTCCACTTCTTCTAGCTGAGAAATATAGGTGTGCTCTTTGTCGGTGCTCACCATACCAACCAACTTGGTGTACGATTCACGAATATCGATGCTAAGCGCTGAATCAGTCTCGATTTCACCCTCGTCAATAAGAACAAATGGTTGTAGATCCGAGATTGCTTGCGCTTTATCTACAATCATTTGGTCAAATACGCGGTTTAATTCGATATTATCTAGCTTCTTTTTAGCTTCGGTGTAAAAATCAACACCACCATTTAATACTTTAATGAGCTCTTTTACCGGCTCCATGTCGTAATTTGAATCTGCCATAAATAACTCCTTTCGTTGCAATATTTAATAAGTGCATTTTGCAAATATTATTTTCTGTCCCTTTCGTCAATGCAGATTAAATGCCAAATTATAAACCTTTATTTTACAAGGGTTTTTAATATAAGCACTTTCAGACCGGTGAAAATATTACAAACTAGATGTAAATTATTCCTGTGATAATTGCGCACTTAAGGTCGTGCTGCCTTTGGCATTGAAGTCCATCGTCCTAATAGGGAAAGGAATTAAGATATCGTTATCGGCTAAAACACGGTTAATTGTACAAATTGCTTGGTGCCTGACCACCATAAAGCCGGGATCAGCTGGGTAGTCTATCCAAAACCACACGAGTAGATTGATAGAACTATCACCAAAAGACTCAGCATAGACATCCGTTTCTTTTTGGTTTACTACGAAATCAAGCTTGTTAATTGCCTCAACAATCACCTCTCGGGCTTGTTCTGGGTCATCCGCATAAGAGATACCAACTGGTACTTCTATTCTTCGCTTACCAAGCTTAGTGTAGTTTTGTAACTCATTCTTAAAGAGAATTTTGTTGGGAATATAAGACAGCTGGCCGTAAAAGTTTTCTACTAAGGTATTTCTCAAATTGATTTTACTTACCGTGCCAAAGCAATCCTTGGTTCTGATAATGTCACCGACCATAAAGGGCTTTCTGACTCCCATCACAAATCCAGCGATGAGGTTCTCGGTCATATCTTGGAATGCAAAGCCAATAGCAAGGCCAATGATCCCCGCCCCAGCCAACAGTGACATTACGGCACCTGATAGTTTTACTATATCTAAAGCGAAGAAAATCCCAATGGTAATAATAGAGACTTTAAATATGGAACTAATAAGAGAAGCAACTTGTTCTGTCTTTATTGCTTTTTTAATCGCTTTAGAAAACCAGATTGTTGATATTTTAGCCAGCACTGTAAAGAATATTAGTATCATTAAGGCTAGGATCATATTCGGTAGTAACTGCACACCGGATTCAAGCCAAGAGATTAACTTATCATTAATTAACGTCCAAAATTTTTCTAAATTCATAATTACTCATTCCTATATAAGTACGCGACAAAGATAGAATGCAGTAATCATTCCTACTGATATTAATTAGCCGTTCATGAAAAAGGTAATTATTACAAAGTAATGTACACATTTTCTCGGTAAATTCTTCCTTAAAACTTACCAACAAAATAAAAACACATAAAATTCAATAATTTACAACATGGCACAACAGCTGCAATAGGTAATTCGACTACGAAATTAAAGGAGTTTAATTATGAAAAAGACATTAATTGCAACTGTACTTGTATCTTCACTTACTACTGCTTCAGCGTTCGCTGCTGATAATTCTTGGGAAAAAGAAGCAAGCGATGCTTGGATAGACGGTAAAGCAGAAGCGACGCTACTTTTCAACGGTGAGCTGAACAACTTTGACATTAACACAGATGTAAAAAATGGCGTTGTAGTGCTAACTGGTAAAGTTGAACACTCAGTAGACAAAAAGCTAGCTGAAGAACTGGTACTAGGTATCGACGGCGTAAAAGAAGTGAAAAACGACCTGACTATCGTGGATATGTCCGATGAACGCAAAAAAGAGCGTAACTACGAAAGCGATAGCGGCTTTACTGACGCAAAAATCGCAACAGTAATTAAGTCTCGCTACCTGTTTGACACAGATGTAGATGGTACTGACATCGATGTTGATGTGGAAGGTTTAGTCGTAACACTAAACGGTCATGTTGGCAGCGAAGCGGAGCGTAAACTTGCTGTGCAAATCGCAAAAAACGCCAATGACGTTAAAGATGTAAAAGATAACCTTCGCGTTACTAAAAAATCATAAGCAATTTTGATTTGAGGGGGTACTCCCCCCTCCCATATTTATATTGATTTAAGGAGTAAAGATGAAACAATTAACTATTGCCGCTGCGCTACTAGCTTCTCTAGGTCTTGCATCTACCGCTGCTCACGCGGAGTCTGATTTTGGACTAGAAGATTATAAAATTTATACAGGTATCGGTTATGGCCAATACTCTTTTCAGTGGGAAGATCGTGAGAACGACACCTCGTTCGATGATGACTCGTCTATGTTAAAAGCGTATGTGGGTACAAAAATCAATCCATATTGGAGCTTTGAACTTGCCTATGAAAACTTCGACGAAGCAAGTGACATTGACAACTCTGCTGAAATCGACGGTATTTCTTTATCTACACGTCTCTCAGCCCCATTAAACGAATACTTTTCAGTTTACGCAAAAGGTGGTTGGCTTGAATGGGATGCAGATATCTATGCTGATATTCCAGCTGTGGGTCGTGTTTCATCTAACCTTGAAGGTGGCGACTGGCTTTATGGTGCCGGTGTAGAGTTCCACCTAAACGAAAACATTAACATGCGTTTAGAATATACGCGCTACGAACTTGAAGACGATATTGATCCAGATATGGACGTAGCAGCAGTCTCTATTGAGTATCAATTTTAAGCAGTACTGATGGCTAATTTATAGCCTCCCAATTATTTCCCCTTTGACTCAGTCCTGGCTCTTCCACAAGAGTCTGGTTTTGGCGCTACCTCTTGGTAGCGCCTTTTTTGTTTTCAATGTACGGCTTCTATATTGAATAATATGATTGCTTTCTCGCTATTCCTTTATTTGTAGAAAATAGAGTTTAAAGATAAACAATCTCTAGATGTAATATTTACCAGTCACAGCTAGAAATGAAATCTGTCGCATTTTTAAACTCTACACCCTGTAGGTTCTGCTATGTAACATTTACACCCTTCGTATCGCATCTACCGACACAAAATATAAAAAATAGATAACAAGCTGATATTTATAAAGTTTTAAGTTGGCAAAGGGTTTGCAACAAATACAGTGAACTAAACGAATAAGGAGTAGTTTATGAGTAATCAAGCAAACCAAACACAGACAAGTAACACAGCAAAACCACAGTCAAATGGCCATGATTCTAGTCACCCAGTTACGGATCAAATTGCAGATACATTACATGCGTCAGTAGATTCACTGCACGCTTCAGCGTCTCGCACTGAAACCTCGCTGCGCGAAAAAGGCCATAACTCAGGCGAAGCCATTGGTGCCAAGCGTAAAGAGTGGGAACGTGCGTGGAATACATCTGGTGTGAAAAAGTATGCAACGGAAAACCCAGTAAAAACGGCTGGTATCGCATTTTCACTCGGTATGTTGGCAACTATGCTGTTAAGGAATAAGTAATCATGCAAGACCAAGCTCAACTAAGAGACCGTCAAGCAGCAGCTCACGAGCGCACGCCAGCGCTCGCTGAGCTTAAAGATTCTGTGTCTCTATTATTCGACAGTTATCAGCAAATCGCGGAAGCACAAATTAACCTATTAGGTGCCAAGTTCAGAGCTAATTTAAAAACTTTATGTATCGCGCTCGGGTTAATTCTGTTTTCTTTAATTTTAACGGCGATGGTATGGGGCAGCTTGCACGTGTTATTTGCTTACGCCTTAACCTATGCAGGCCTAAGCTGGTTTATTTCGGCGGGTATTGTACTTACTATCAATATCGCAATGATTTATTACTTGATCATCACAGGGCTAAAACTCTTTAATAACAGCATAAACGACCTGACGTCTGGGTTTTATACTCCAGTTGCGAAGCAGGAGGCAAGTAATGACGAAGCTCGCTGAATTCATCACTGATAAGTTGCACCAAGAAGTGGTGATAGAGAAGAAAAAGCTCATTACCGCTAGACATTTTAATCACCTTACCCAAGTGAAAGCCAAAAAAGTATTTACCGGCGCGATTAGCTCACCTCAAGGGTTAGGCTTCATGTTTATGTTTGGCGCACTCAGCGCTAAATATGGCAAGTTTGGTGCACTAAGAAAAATCGTACTTCTACAAAGAATAGCGCAAGGTATCATTTAATTCCTTGCGCTATTCTTTGGTTCTTATCTAAACCAGCTTTTCTTTAATTTCTTTCAGATCCACCAGTGTTATAGGCTTTAACAACACGTCATCTACTTGTGACTCGGCCAATTTTTCCGGCTCTGGATCAAAACCACTTGCAATCACGATATGCTGATTAGGATCTTGTGCTTTAATCTCTCGCGCAAGCGTAAGCCCGGACTTATCGGGCAGGCCTATATCCAGTAAAATCGTGTCAAAGCGCTCAGAACCAACAAAGTGCTGCCAACAAGTTTGCGCGCACTCAGCCGTAACCACATTCACTTGCAGTGAATTAAGTAACAGCTTAAGCAGGTTGCGTGTATCTGCGTCGTCTTCTACCACTAAAAACCGCAAAGTACCGGTAGTTTGCGCCATATCATCGCTAGATGTTGCCAATTCATCACTCAAGTAGTGTGCTAAATATTCACCTAACTCAGAGACATTAACAGGCTTACTCATCATATCGCTAAAGCCAAGCGCCACTAACTCTTCTTTTGTGCCTTTTTGAGCGGCCGCCGTTAGTGCGACAACAGGTAAGTCAATACCACGCTCTCTGAGTGCAACAATAGTGTCTCGGCCATCCATTCTTGGCATGTGCAAGTCCATAAAGACTAAGTCATACTTATCAGGATTATCCTTAAGCATCGCAAGCGCTTCGATGCCATCGCCCGCAATTTCAGCGGTTGCACCGGTTTGACCTATCAGGGTGCGCAACAACATCTGGATCTCACTAATGTCTTCAACGATAAGGATATGCCCTTGCAAATCAGATGGGAGCGAGTTATCGGTCGCATTTTGGGTTTTATCTAGCATCAATGGCGCCAGAGTCATTCCATCGATAGTATCAAGATCAATACTAAAACCAAACTCACTCCCCTCTCCCAAAGTCGACTCAACCGCAAGCTCGCCTCCCATCAATTTAATGAGTGCAGAGCTAATAGCTAAACCAAGACCAGCACCTTCATCCGTGCGCGTTGTGACGTTTTGTACTTGTTCAAAAGGTTTAAATATACGTTTAAGCTTCTCGCAAGGAATACCAATACCAGTATCAATCACCTTGAACTCAAGTTTTGCATCAGCCTGTAACGTGATCTCAACCTTCACGAAACCGGAACTTGTGAACTTAATCGCATTATAAATAATGTTGATAAGTACCTGCTTCAGTCGTGTTTTATCAATCTTTACATCTTGAGGAAGTGGCGTTTTAGCTTCAATACTAAAACTCAAGCCTTTCTTGGCCGCGGCCATTTTAAACAGGCTATATAAATCACTTAGAAAGCCATTCAAACACGTGCTTTGCTTATTTAGCTGTAACCGATTTTCATTTAACTTGGATAGGTCGAGTACATCATTTAATAAGTTAAGTAAGTGCTCGCTATTGTTATTGATTATGGAAAGCTCAGGCTTAACATTCTGCAACTCTTCCCGAGATAAGAGGAGATTGGTATAACCTAAAATAGATGTTAACGGCGTTCTCAACTCATGGCTTAAATGTGCCAAAAAGCGGTCTTTTGCTCGACTATCAGACTCGACTCGCAGTCGCTCCAGGCGTTCACGTTCAAGTTCTTTGCGTGCCAAAGCATAGCGAATGGAACGAATAAATCGAGCGCTGCTTATTTCTGACTTAAGCACGAAGTCTTCAGCACCCGCTTTTAGGGCTTCGTTATCTAACACTTCATCTGATTGCCCCGTCAGCATGATTATCGGCGTATGAACCTGTCTCGCTCTGGCTTCTTTTAACACGCTCAAACCGGTTTGTGGGCCTAATTGATAATCCAATAAGCAGAGATCGAAGCCATTACTCTCCAGTGCTTGTAGCGCTTGATGGTATTGGCTTTGCCAAACGAGATTAAATTTAAAGTTAGGAATAGACTGTAAATAATCTAAGGTTAAAATATAATCGTCTTCGTCATCTTCAATGAGCAGCACATTGACTTCACTGACCGACTCCTTTGTCATACTAGCCTCCACAAATGAAGTGATATTAATTCGTTTGGGTCGTCACGTTATGTTGAAACAAGTATAGGACGACTTGCGGTGAGGTAGCGCTTGTTTGCACAAGCGCTATGGGATTAATTTGGCAGCTCTACTATTTCAATCCAGTACTTGCCTAAATGTTTCATCAAATCAACTAAACCATCAAAATCCACGGGCTTAGTAATATAAGATGCAGCGCCTGAATCATACCCTCTCAGTTTGTCTTCTTCCTCTTTGGAAGTAGTTAAGATAACCACGGGTATAGAACGTAGTATTGGATCTTTTTTGATTTCTTGTAACGCTTCTCTACCATCCATTCTTGGCATATTCAGGTCAAGTAAAATGAGGTTTGGTCTTGGGTATCGTTGTTTATCAGTAAACTCCCCCTCATTTCTCAAATATTCCAAAAGCTCAACCCCGTCCTTAACAAACTGAAATGCATTGAGTACTCGGCTTTCTTCTAAAGCGTCTTGAGCCAACAAGCGATCATCTTCGTCGTCATCCGCCATCAAAATATGGATCGGCTGAGTTTTTTTATAGTTCATTCTTCAGTTCCTGAATAATTGGTGCTGGTTCAGCGAGTAGTGTGATCGTGAATTTAGCACCCTTACCGTCTTCACTGGTCGCTGAAATCGTTCCGCCGTGTCGCTCAACAATGCGTCTACACACGGTTAAACCAATGCCAGTACCAGCATATTTTTTTCTGTCATGTAGTCGTTGAAAAGGCGAGAATATTTTCTCAGCATATTCAGCATCAAAGCCAACGCCATTATCTTCTACCACAAAAGTGTAAGCATCTTGACTCATCAATTGAGTGTTTTCAACCGCGATTGTAATAATCGGATCGCGCCCTTCTACTCTGAATTTAATAGCATTGGAAAGTAGATTTAAAAACAGCTGGTGTATTTGACTAGCATCACATTTTATTGTTGGTAACACGTCCGAGTTTACGCTCGCACTGCTGTCATTTACTGCAATTTCTAAATCGTCCAACACAAACTGTAAAACTTGGTTGAGATCCTGTTCTTCAAAAGGCTTTGCTCTGGTGGTAACTCGGGATAACTCAAGCAAGTCAGTGATAAGCGTTGACATCCGCTGTGCGGCACTCGTCATTCGAGCCAAATAATCCTTGCCCTTGTCATCAAGGTGCTCACCATAATTTTTTTCGATGCGATCGCCAAAAGCGCGGATCTTTCTTAGTGGTTCTTGCAGGTCGTGAGAGGCAACAAACGCAAAGTCTTCGAGCTCCCGGTTACTACGGTTTAGCTCTTCAGCATAATGTTCTAACGCTTCGGTACGCGCTTGCACCTTTTCTTCTAAATGATCGTTCGCTTTTTCTAACTCGCTCTTTGCTTTCTTTGCGCTGCGTAGATTGACGACCAAAAGTAGCAAAATAGCAAAAATCATCACGGCGCTCAGCAAAGTAAATACAACGATATTAACTTGCGCTTCTTTGCGGACACGTTTTAACTGATTCAGCTGAATGGTCCGGATGTCCACTTCTGCGGCCATGATTTGAGTGAACTCATCTCGTAGATCCCCACCTGATTCTGCAGCTCGGTCGAGTAGTTGAGTTTCGTTACCCATATCTGTATTACGTGCAACAATCACCGTACTTTGCAAAGTTTTAAATCGCGCTTTTACCCCTTCGATATAACGATTAATTTTTTGCTGCTGTACATCGCTTTCAGAGTGATTCTGACCAACTTTAGCTATGCTCTCATCAAGATTTTGCAATGCTTTTATAAAAGGTGCTAAATCGCTTTCTTTATTTGAGATTAAAAATGCCCGTTGTCCTGCCTCCGCATTTAACATCGCAATATGCAGCTGATCCAGAGACATCATTACTTCGCTGGTGTTTCGGATACTCTCTTGAACTTGGTTTAATTCTTTAACATTGTTAAAACCGATTAGGGCATTGGACGCTACAAGGCCAACACTCACAACAACCGCAAACCAGATAAAGTTAAGTTTATTACTTAAGTTCATAAAATAACTAAACTTGGACTCATTGTTCACTCATCATTTCCTTGCTCCACCAGCGTCTGTAACAGCTCGCTACACTCTTTGGTTGCTTTAATAATCGTATTTGCTATCTCGATTATCTGTTGTTGAGAATCAGGTTGTTCAGCGATAAGTTTGATCAACTCTGAATTCATTGAAATTTGATTCAAAGGCTTGCGTGCGTCATGCACTAACTTCGCGAGCGTACCTTGATCATGTTGTGTCATTGTTCCTCCCCGAAATTATGACTGTGTTTCTCCCTCATAGGCGTTTAAACGGTTGTAGAGCGTTTTTGTACTGATCCCAAGCATTCGCGCGGCCAGCGTCTTATTTCCTTCTACTGATTCTAACGTTTGATAGATCAATTCTCTTTCTACTTCTTCAATCGTTTTACCGGGCTTCATTTCAGGCGTTGGTACTTGAATCGCATTTGCTCTGCTTGAAGTGCCCACCTGTGGTGGAATTGAAGCGCGATTTAACTGCGCATGCTCCACCATGCGTTTCGCCTGCGCGAATGGTGAAGCGAAGTTCGCATCAAATACTAAGCTATGGTCATCGTGATCTGCCATAATATAGGCACGATGAATTGTGTGCTTGAGTTCACGCACATTCCCGGGCCAGTCATAGTCAACCAAGCGGCTCATATCTGCCGCCTTAATCACATACTGACTATTACCTTTTTTATTCAAACCCTGGAGAAAATGCTCGGCAAGTAATGGAATGTCTTCTTTTCTCTCTCTGAGCGGTGGAATGTGGATTGGAAATACCGCTAAACGGAAATAAATGTCTTCTCGCAGTACGTCATTGGTAGCGATATCCTCGACACTACGGTTAGTCGCCGATATTACCCGGCAATTTACTTTTATCGGCTTTGTGCCACCGACTCGTGTCACCGTGTGTGTTTCAAGTACACGTAGTAAGTTTGGCTGTTGCTCGATTGGCATTTCGGTTAATTCATCCAAAAACAAAGTGCCATTCTCTGCTTGTTCAAATACTCCAACTTTTTGAGCATTTGCTCCCGTAAACGCGCCTTTTTCATGACCAAATAGTTCGCTACCGATCAAGTCTTTCGGGATTGCACCACAGTTTACGTTAACCAAATCCCCTGTCACTGTGCTAGCATTGTGAATTGCGCGGGCAAACATTTCTTTACCTACACCGCTTTCCCCCATCAACATCACATTAGCGTCGGTACCTGCCACGCGCTCTATCATCTTATATAGGTGTTTCATTTTGGCAGACTCGCCCAGCAACACACCAAAATGCGCTTGACTTTCGGTTCGCTTGGGTTTGTTCTTGGAAAGGCTTAACGCATTTCTAAAATCATCTGCGTCAACGGGCTTAGTGAGATAATTCAATCCATCATGACAAAGCTGCGACAATGCTGACTTTACTGATGGATGTCCCGTAACCATAGTTATTGGTGTACGGATCCCTGCGGCTCTAATTTCATCAACTAGATGTAAACCACTGCCATCTGGCAGCATAAAATCAAGAAAGATATGATCAAAACTTTGCGTTTCTAGCCATTGTCTGGCCGATGCCAAGTCATTCGCTAAGCACGCGTCATGGCCCAGATATTCAACTATACGGCAAGCCAGCTCTGCAAAATCATGATCATCATCTACTAATAAAACGGTTTTCAATTGAGTCCCTCTCTCAATGCTCCAATAGTGTTTCCACTTTTGATTTTTATCTCGCACACTAATGAATGGCCGCAAAATACCTAATTCGGAACCATTACGTTCAGCGCGTGTTTCTGGATCACTATTTCAATACTTTTTGCACTAAGCACTTCACCATCTAGTGCAAAGTGTTGTTCTTGTTCAAATTCTATGTTTATCTTTTCGCACTGCTCGGTGCGAATATTAGAAGGTTTGCCGTCCAATTTAGGTAAAATAAGTTCAGCTACCGTAAGATTCTGCGCACCATCCGGTTCAACCGGTAAAATCGTAATATCTAGTTTGCCATCGTCATAGATTGGCTCTCCATGACCTTGAGCAAGAATTGTGGTTTTTGGTGCTGCATTCGCTACAACCAGACTAACACATTCTAACTGAGATTGCTCAGCACCATCAAAGCTCACTCTAAAATTAAGGGGCTTATTCTCACTTACCGCCTGCCAAAGGCCTCGAATATAGGCTAATTGCCCCGAGTTATTTTTTTCTTCACGCCCAGCCTTTTCTATCATTTCCTGACCAAAGCCAACGGCCGCCGCTAAAAGCGCGGTGCGGCCATTACAGTTCATTATATCAATAGGCTTAGTTTTACCCGCTAAAATTGCTTCACAAGCGCGGTTGATAGGATCTATCTTGGACAGTGAACCGAGTAACACGGTCGCTAAGGAATTTGCAGTACCTAAAGGCAATATACCAAACAGTACATCGTTTTGATGAACACCATGGGCGACGCTTGCTAATGTGCCATCACCGCCCCCTGCTATGATGATATTTGGCTGTTTATCAGACATGATTTGTTTAGCCAAAGCCGCGACATCTGTCTCTTTCTCTGTAAAGTGAATCGATAAGTTATATTTTTCCGTCAGCATACCCACAATGTCATTTTCATAGGTAAACCATTTACCCGATCCTGATACAGGGTTTATGACTAACGCCGCCTGCTCACTATGAGTAAAGTTTTGACTGTGATGTAGCTTTGTCAGCCCTTTTAGCTGATGCTTGTTTAACCTTGCCGTTTCACGGCGGTTTTGAATTTTTTCGAGTGCTTCACGGACGGTATAATCAGGGTTGGTTGCGAGTAAATAAGCAGTACAAAAGAACACTGAGCGTCCTCGACCTAACGCACAATGCACTACAACCTTCCGTTTTAGTTCGTGCTGCGCTGCTATCCATGCCATGCCATGCGCTAACTGTTCAGAGGTAGGCGCTTGATGATCTAACACTGGAATATTGAGGTAGTGTAAGCCTTGCTGTTCTGCTGACCAGTTTAACCCATCGAACTCAGCAGTTACGTCTAAAATGGCTTCAATCCCTTCCGCCTTAAGCATATCCACATCGCTTGGAAATAACCGACAAGCAACAAATAAATTATCTGTAAGCGGCTGAAATGCATCAACAACATCTCTACCTCTTTCAATTGCATTGTATAAATGTACACAGCCTAAGTAAGGCCAAAATAGCCAGGTTATATACCAAGGAATTTTGCCTGTACCGTGCTTTCTAAATATGTGCGGATAGTTAGTTGCATAAGCAAAAGTAACTAAAGAAATAGAGACGGTAAACCACGCAAGCGGCAACATTAGCCAAGATCCAATACTGTGGATCGTGAGTGTGGCTAAACAGAGACTTGCAAACAGGTAGTACTTGAGCATTTTCATTGCCTTTCCTTAATTATTTTTGTCGCCTACGGCTTTTTATTATCGCCTTATGCGGAACTCTCTTAGGTTTGTACATATGTAACTAAGTATAGGTATGCATTTCTTAATCTGCGCTGATTCATCAACTTGTTTATGATAATCATGAAGATACTTAACTATAGCTGAGACTATTCACAAAGAAATAAAAAGTGCGTCTGGGTATTTGTAACGACTTATGCAAGCGCTGCTACATAAGTATTCAGCCACCATTAATCCATTAAAATTTCTAATGTGAAAATCATAAAATTTATCAGTTGAATGAAGCATAAATGATCACCATAATGGCGATCCTTTAAACGCATTTGGAGAACCAAACAGACAATGGCAAACGAGCTCGACTGGCTACTTAACTTAATATTACTTACTTTAGGTTTTGGTGCCTTTTTTATTAACCATAAAACGCTACTAAGAGTAGCTGCTGTGTGCGCATGTGGCGTACTTTTTATCTCGTTTAGCCTTGATCTGATGAACACCAGTGTAATTTCTAACCTTAGCTTGATTTTGATAAATACTTTTTATCTATTCAAAGTCTATACCTTTGGTCAGCTGGAAGTTCACTAGTTCTTTGCAGTAACTAGTTCCTAGCGACTAGTTCCTAGCGACTAGTTCCCTATTTCACTTCGGTGCGCTAAAATCATGGCCATCATTGCTTGTTAATGGAGAAGCAGTATGGCCATGACTGATGAAGAACTATTTTTAGCTTCAATGGGCGACGTCACTCCTCTCGCTCAAGACAAAAAAGCAGAATTACGCCGTCACAAAAACGAACCAACTATTTCGCAACTCGCAAAACGCGAGGCTGCCGAACAAGAACTTGAGTTTGATCCTAATTACTTATCCACAGAATACGTTGATCTATTAGATCCGCACGATCTACTCGCCTATAAAAAAAGCGGCGTCCAAGATGGTGTATACAAAAATCTCAGATTAGGTAAATACCAAGTTGATGCTACCTTAGACTTACATGGCAAACCATTTCATGATGCCCGCAAAGCCTTGTTTGACTTTGTTACAGATTGCCATGCAAAAAGCATCCGAGTGTTGTTATTAAGGCATGGTATCGGTTTAAACAGTAAACCCTTTCCCGCTGTACTGAAAAGCTATACAAATAAATGGCTGCAAGAAATGCCACAAGTGTTGGCATTTCACTCTGCATTAAAATGCCATGGTGGTAGCGGCTCTACTTACGTACTACTAAGAAAGAGTGATGAGAAAAAACAAGAAAATAGAGAGCGTCACGCTAAACGCTAAAAAACAAAAAGCCGAGTAAAACTCGGCTTATTTGCTATTTGCGGTGGGTGTCGTCCCCTGAAGTTCACTTGCACTCGCTTGATTAAACCAAGCTGATACACCTAACAAAATAACCGAAACCACAACAAGTGATAATTTCGCGCCACCTTGACTTTGCTTCATGGGTTAGACCTTTTTATTATTGTTTTTTTGTTAAATTAATGCATCATTCATAAACACTCAAGATGTTTTTTTATACAGTAGTTTACACTATTCTCTTTACACCCTACTCTGTGGCTAATTACAACTATTTAATCAATTAGTAACCCTGCTTTTTCTGAACTAAATGAACAAGTGCTTTGCCCTCCTGCATAGCTAAATAGTTGTTAGCAATTTGCTGAGCTGCCGTATTCAAACTGGTTAATGCGGCAACATGTGGAGTAATACTAATGTTTGGCTGCTGCCAAAAGGCATGTGATGCAGGGAGTGGCTCTGTATCAAATACGTCTAAAATAGCCCCGCCAAACGTCTCAGCCGCTACCGCATTGAGTAAATCCGCCTCGTTCAGATGGCCACCTCTTGCGACATTAATGAGTACGCAATGATCTGGCGCGAGTGCAAACAGCTGGGCGTTCAATATCCCTTTGGTATGTTCAGTCAATGGTAGAAGGCACACAAGATAATCAATGTCTGAAAGAAAAGCTGCTAGCTCATCTTGCCCACTGAAGTGCTCGATATTGTCCAGTTGTTTTGCAGAGCCGGACCACCCTTTGATGTTAAATCCATTTACGTGTAGCTTATGCGCGACCGCAAGGCCAAGTTGCCCCATCCCCATAATACCAACAGTGCGACCAGCTCTTGCGCGCCTAGGCTTCCATATTTGCTGAGATTGATTGTGGCCGTACTCTCTTACTCTAAGCTTATGACTTAATAGTTGGCCTAATACATATTCAGCCATATCATCCGCTAAATTTGGGTCAACGATACGCGCAACTTCTACATCTGGTGGTAACAGCTGCATCGGAATGCTATCAACACCGGCACCGTAGGAATGCACTACTTTTAAATTAGGAAGCTTTGACCATAGCGTCTCTGGCGCATTCCATGCCAGCACAAACTCGACCTCCTTTAATAAGCTAACATCATCAACGGGCCATTCAAGCAAGCTTTGCTGCGGCAACAGAGCTGCTAGCTTAGCAACTAGCTTGTCATTATTACGACCAGTAACACAAATAAGTAAAGCCATATTGTTCCTTTATTCTCTCGACACGCTATCACTGCAAAATAAATGACATACCAATGCAACATGCTTGTCATTAATAGTTTTTACTCTTGCAAAAAAGCGCCAACAGGTGATGAAAAATGATCAGTGTAGATAAAGTCATTGAAGCAAATCTTCCACAACTTGAAAACTCCCCAAAGGTAAAAGGTTTAGTAAAAAAAGGGCTTGGTTATCTCTTGCATGAGCAAGAGTTTGTCGCGTTTGCTGACACCTACCCTCATTTGCAAGGACTCGAGTTTGTTGAACAAGTGCTCGATGAGTTAGATTTTGACGCTCGCTTTAAACCAAAGCAAATAGAGCATATCCCAAGCGAAGGTCCAGTGGTGATCGTCGCAAACCACCCTATTGGCTCTTTAGATGCACTGGCACTAATCAAAGTGCTGGCGCAAGTACGGCCTGACTTAAAGGTTGTTGCTAACCGGATGTTGATGTCGGTTACACCAATGCATCCCCTATTACTGCCTGTTGATAACCTCTCAGGAACCAGTAAAAAACAAGAGCTGGCAAACATTCACAAGCATTTAAAGTCTGAGGGAGCGCTACTTATCTTCCCAGCTGGTGAAGTTTCTCGCTTAAGCCCAACCGGTATTAAAGACTGCAAATGGAACTCTGGCTTTTTAAGAATGGCTAAAAAAGCCAATTGCCCCATTCTACCCATTTTTATCAAAGCGAAAAACAGTCCGCTCTTTTACGGCACCAGTATGATTTATAAGCCTTTAGCCAGTTTATTATTGGTCAAAGAGATGTTTAAACAAAGGCAAAAGTCGCTAGAATTTGAAATAGGCGCCAGCATTCCTCCAGAGTCTTATCTTATTGATAACCTTAAAGACAAAGAGATAGTCGCGCTTATTCGCAAACAACTTTATCGCCTTGCCAGTAAAAAGCCACTGCCACTCAAAACACAAACCCCTATTGCAGTTCCAGAAAATCGCAAAGAACTTAAAAAGGCAGTGGAAGCGTGCGAATGTATCGGTGAAACACCCGATGGCATGCAAATATACGTTTACCAATACACCGGCAGCTCGGTGATATTTAGAGAGCTTGGACGCCTTAGAGAAATTGCCTTTAGGGCCGTGGGAGAAGGAAGTGGTAATCGTCGTGATATCGATAAGTACGATATGCACTACCACCATTTGTTGTTATGGGACACGAAACAACTTGAGCTGGTGGGTGCCTATCGCCTTGCAAGTGCCAAGCAAGTGATAGAAGAACACGGGCAAGCCGGGCTTTATACCGACAGCTTGTTTTCGTACAGTGAAGCCATGACCCCATACTTTGAAAAAGGCCTCGAACTTGGTCGCAGCTTTGTGCAGCCCAAGTACTGGGGTCGCAAGAGCCTAGATTACCTATGGTATGGTATCGGTGCATTCGTAAAGCGCTACCCAGAGCACCGTTATATGTTTGGTGCAGTCAGCCTCTCGAACGCGTTACCGGATGAAGCAAAAGCCATGTTGGTGTATCACTACCAACATTACTTTTCAAACCTTGCTGGTATCGCCACGCCGAACAACGAAATGAAGCTAAGTAATGATCAGCTTAACCGTTATCAACACATGTTCAGTGGCGATGACATCAAAGAAGATTTCGCAGAGCTCAAACATATTCTTGCTAATATGGGTGCTCAAGTCCCTACATTATTTAAGCAATATACGGAGCTTTGCGAAGAGCAAGGCGTGAACTTTCTGAGCTTTAGTATAGATCCCGACTTTAATAACTGTATCGATGGTCTGGTACTCGTTGACTTAGCGAAATTAAAAGAACAAAAAGCAAAGCGCTACCTAGGCGATAACCCCTACGGTTAAGCTCAAATACATTGATCCGCTGTAATAAAGATCGATACACTGCGGTCTTTATTGTTGCTTACTGTTATCACGGGATCATTTGTATGCTCAAGCTACTTGGCCAAGCTGTCATCATTGTGCTGGTGTTTTTCGCCGTCTCAGCCTATCAAGAAAGAAACATGCTTGCCGACTCGGGAGAGCAAACGGCGCCGCCATTTCACCTACCCATTTTACAATCCAAGCAAACTTATTCCTCTATTCAGCTTAAAGGTCAACAAAGTATCGTGTATTTTTTTGCGCCTTGGTGCGGCGTATGTCGAGTGAGCATGCCGAATATTGATAAATTGCATCAACAAGGCAAAGTCAAAGCGGTGGCGATTGCGTTGGATTATCGTTCCACTGAAGAAGTAACAAAGTTTGTCAGCGATCTACAATTAGACATGCCCGTATTACTCGGCAATCAGACCACGGCACAAGCGTACAAAGTGCAGACTTACCCTACCTATTATGTACTTGATGAAGACTTCAAAATAACCGAGCGCTCTGTTGGTTACTCATCCGAGATAGGGATCCGAGCGAGATTGTAAGAAACCTAAATAAACCGCTTACAGTTAATTACGACTCTCTGAAATTAATCAACAATTATTTCGTTTAGGCTAACGCACATCTTAACAAAGGATGAATAGGAAGCCGACCATGCGCCACGCCCCACACTTTACGCTCAGTAAAATTTCACTCCTCGTGCTCTGCACTACCCTTGGCAATCATGCATTAGCCGATGAGGAGAAAATTGAACACATCGAAGTTATTTATAAACGCAGCTCAGTTATTTCAGAAATTACCGAAGATGCGCAAAAACTTGTAGACATGCCAGGAGCCATGGGCGACCCGCTCAGGGCTGCTTTTGCTCTACCTGGCGTTGTTGCTGCGGGTGGTTCTATGGGCGCACCTGCCGTACGAGGTTCTTCTCCTGACGACAATATCTTTGAAGTGGACTTTATGCCCGCAGGATATATCTTTCACGATTTCGGCAGCTCTATTTTCAACCGCAATACAATTCAAGATTTTCAGCTGAATTCTGCCGGATTTGGTACCAGTTACAGCAATGCCACTGGTGCCGTGTTTGACGTCACGCTGCGTAATCCAAAATACCAAAATATTGCCACCACACTTGATTTAACCATGTTTAACGCAGGTATTTTTGTTGAAGGTAAAGCAACTGAAAATTCTGCATTCTATGTGTCAGCAAGAAAAAGTACCCTACCGCTGTTTTTCAGTGATGGCGAGGAGCTTGAGGACGATGATGGCAAGCCAACAGGGATCACCATTAACGATCCACCGGATGATCACGATTACCAAGCCAAGTGGCTGTGGGACATCAATGCAAATAATACCTTAACGGTAAATATCAATGGCGCGGAGGATTCGGTTGCGGCTGGGTTTTCAGGCGCGTCAGATCTTGCCCTTAAAACCCCAGAATATCAGGGCGATGCTCGCTATATTCGTAAATTTAATAGTCAGAACATATTGTGGGACCACTACGCCAAAGACCTACATATTCGCGCAGGCGTCGGTTATCTCAATCACCAAGCCACTATGCGCTATGGTCAACGCGCGACTTTATCTGATGGCTACTTTGAAAATTTTGAAGAAGAACAACTCAGTTATAAAGTACGAGCCAGTTATAAACTAAATAAAGAGCAACGTGTCATTGCAGATGCCGGCTACTACGACAAAAAATCCACCTACCGCTACGATGCTTTTAACTATGTTTGCACCGAGTTTGACCCCGACTGTGACCTAAATAAAGGAGAAAGGATTAAGGGCACATCGAGTGCTGGAACAGATTCTGCCTTTATTGGGGTTAATCACGTTTGGCAATTTTCACCAAACTGGCAAAGTGAATTAGGAATAGTGGGTGAATATTATGACTACAGTGATGAGACGATTGTTCATCCACGCTTTGCGCTCAATTACTTCTATAACGATGATACAGTGATCTCAGCCAAGGCTGGCACTTACAGCCGCATTCAAGACCTTGAATACATATTACCTGTTGTTGGTAACCCTGAACTTGAAGCTCAGCGTTCAACTCACTATACCTTAGGTTTTAAACAGGAGTTGGAAAATGAGTGGTCATATTCCGTCGAGACCTATTATAAAACCATGGATGACCTGCCAAAAAGTGTCCCCTTATCTCAAGTAAACTATATCAATGGGACTTCCGGTACAGCCTACGGTGTTGATTTTATTGTTAACAAAAACAAAACCGATGACTGGTATGGTTGGGTTGCTGTAAGCCTTGCAAAAAGTGAGCGTGAGGATGAGCTAACCGGCATTAAGCGTGACTATTATGCCGATACCCCTTTTATTCTGAATGCCGTGTTTCACTATGACTTTGGCGAAAAGTGGTCTGGAGGCTTTAACTTTACCGCTCGCAGCGGCCAAGCCTATACCCCTATTGTGGGTGTAAAAGAGAACCCTGAATTTGCGAACCGCTACTTGCCAGTGTATGGCGACCCATTCTCAGAGCGCTTTGACACTTATCACCGCCTAGATATTCGTTTTGAACGCAAAACAGAATTATTTGGGCTTGATGGCAAGCTAATCTTGGAGCTAATGAATGCATATGGCCAAGACAATACAGCCTATGTTGACCTTGACTACGATAGAGTCAAATCAATCAATGATTTATATATAGAAGAGGAAAGCGATGACTTTGAAATGCGTCCTTCTATTGGCTTCAGCGTAACATTTTAACTTGCCTTAGGCGCACAAGCTCTGCATGATCGCATTTATTTTTATAATGAGAGTCCCTTCATGCCTAAAGCGTGCGCCTATCATATTTTAGTAAAAACCGAAAAAGAGTGTTTAGACATCAAAGCCAAACTAGCCAAAGGTGCTGACTTTGGCAAATTGGCTAAACAACATTCCCTTTGTCCTTCAAAAAAGCGCGGTGGCGACCTTGGCGAGTTCAATAAAGGGGATATGGTGAAGGCCTTTGACGATGTGGTATTCAAAAAGCCGTTATTTGAAGTGCATGGCCCAGTGAAAACCAAGTTCGGCTTCCACTTGATCAAAACCGTCTATCGGAGTTAATCGCTTTTTTGGATTAATCTCATCATTTTAATTCAATTTACCTTCATGATTAATCCTCTATACTGAAGTTAATCATTTAACCTGAGGTTTGGATAAGGAATGAGCCAACTCATTGTTTTTAAGTTCACATTAAATTATTTCCTTATCTAGCCAGAGAGTTTTGGAGATAATCAGGCGAATTTACGCACCAATAGCTGGCTATTGGAAGTGAATTCAACGCAGTTAGCGCTAAAACTGGCTGCTAGAAAGGCATTAATTATCCGAAGTTCAGGTTCATTTAGGAGAAAGAATATGTTTACTGTTATTTTTGGTCGTGAAGGTTGCCCGTTTTGTGTTCGTGCAAAAGAAGTGGCTGAGCGTTTAACGCAAGAGCGTGATGACTTCAATTTTCGCTATGTTGACATTATCAAGGAAGGCGTAAGCAAAGCCGACCTTGAAAAGTCAGCGGGTAAACCTTGCCCTACCGTACCACAGATTTTTATCGACCAAGATCACATTGGTGGCTTTACTGAATTTGAAGCCTATGCAAAAGCAAATTTAGGCCTTTACCAGTAAATTAGCAAAATCACATAGATTAAATTTTAACCAATATCAGGCACATATAAAATAGTGTGATTTTATGCAAGCTTTTATTTTATCTTTCCTGTACAATGCGCGCCTCTTTAAAATAGTTGAGGCGCATTAATGTCAGAACCAGTTACGTTTGAATCTTTAGACCTTTCTCCTGCAATCTTAAAAGCAGTCGAAGAGCTGGGATATAAAACACCTTCTGAGATCCAAGCTCAATGTATACCGTTATTGCTAGAAAGAAAAGACGTACTGGGACTAGCGCAGACGGGTACAGGTAAAACGGCAGCATTTGCACTGCCATTGTTAAACCAAGTAGACGCATCCGTTAAACAACCGCAAATTCTTGTGCTTACGCCAACGCGTGAGCTAGCTATTCAAGTTGCTGAAGCATTTCAGCAATATGCTAAATATACTAAAGGCGTTGAAGTACTAGCGCTTTATGGTGGTCAAAGCTACGGCATTCAGCTAAGTGCTCTACGCCGTGGTGCCCAAATTATTGTGGCAACACCAGGTCGTTTGATTGACCACATCAACCGCAAGACGATTGACCTTTCTGGTCTAAACGCACTTGTACTTGATGAAGCAGATGAAATGCTACGCATGGGCTTTATCGATGATGTTGAAAGCATCATGGAGAAAACACCGGAAGAGAAGCAAACTTGTTTGTTCTCTGCGACTATGCCTAAGCAGATCCAATCAATCTGTAATAAGTATTTAGACAACGCTGAACAAGTTAAGATCACACCGCGTAACTCTACAGTATCTACGATCGAGCAAGTTTACTGGCGTGCAACTGCACACAAAAACAAAGCGATCGTACGTTTCTTAGAAGCGGAAGATTACGACGGTGCTATCGTGTTCGTACGTACACGTAATGACACTGTTCAGCTTGCAGAGCTACTAGAGCGTGAAGGCTTCTCAGCTGCACCGCTCAACGGCGACATGAACCAGCAGGCGCGTGAGCGCACAGTAGACCGTCTAAAGAGCGGCTTACTAGATATCGTTATCGCAACTGACGTCGCGGCACGTGGTCTTGACGTAGAGCGTCTAAGCCTAGTTGTTAACTACGATATCCCACAAGACTGTGAAGCTTATGTTCACCGTATTGGTCGTACCGGCCGTGCTGGTCGTCAAGGTAAAGCAATCTTGTTCGTTAAGAACAACGAGCGTTATTTACTTAAGAACATCATGCGCCATACGCGCTCTGATATTGCACAGGTTGAATTACCAAATGCGAAAGTCGTTGAAGAAAAGCGTATTGGTGCATTAGAGACCAAGATCTCTACAGCGCTTGAGCACAAAGACATTGAGTTCTTCTCAAAAGTGGCATCAGGCCTTGCACAAAAGCTAGAGCTGAGCCAAGAAGACTTAGCAGCAGCGCTATTGTGTCTTGCACAGCAGCAAACGCCGCTGAAAGTTGAAGATATTCAAATTCAACAACGTGAACGTAGAGAACGTGACGACCGTCGTGGCGAGCGTCGCGAAAGAGATGGTAGCCGTGGTGAACGTGGCGAGCGTGGTGAACGCAAATCTCGTAGCCGTGATCGCGCATCAGGTCCAATGGATACTTACCGCATCGAAGTGGGTCGTGATCATGGTGTTCAGGTTAAGAACATCGTTGGTGCTATCGCAAACGAAGCGGATATCTCAAGCAAGTTCATCGGTGAAATCCGTCTGTTCAATGAACACAGCACGGTTCAATTGCCACAGAATATGCCAAGTGATGTACTTAGCCACTTCAAGAGCGTTCACATCTGTCAACGCCCTATGAACATGACTAAGAGCACTCACCCTGCTGACCAAGGTCAAGGCAGAGGCGAAGAGCAAAGAGACCGTAAGCGTAGCTTTAAAGACCCACGTAGTGGCGGTGGCGATAAACGCCGTCCTGAAGGTCAAAGAAGAGAAAAGCGCGAAAGAAAAGAAATTAGCTTTTCTTAATCGACGCTCTTAAGAAAAAACCGCTCAATTGAGCGGTTTTTTTATCTTAGCTAGTGTCAGTTATGCTTTAATGTTATTGCCAATCTCTTGGTTCAAACTGATAGTAGTCTTTTAACAAATTATATAGCTCTGGGTTTTCCTGTTTGAGTTCATGGGGCTTTTCAATAAAGGTTTCTGTGACCACGGCGAAAAACTCCGCTTCGTTTGTTGCGCCGTATGAATGAATAGCATGAGGCATATTGTAAGACAGCTGCATTTTTAAGTGCTGGTAGGCCTTTGATAGCACCCTCCCCCAGTCTTGGTAACTCATTCCTACAGGTAACGCAGGCGTTCCATTCGTCGCACCAGTTTGTTGGTCAAGTTGATGGGCGAACTCATGAAATACTAAGTTGTGACCATCCTCAGGCAATCGATTTCCCTCAAGTACATCGTGCCAACTCAGTACTAAAGTACCTCCAGGCCAAGACTCTCCTTGACGAACGGTTTGGTGAAAACTAACCAAACCAGCACCATCTCTAGCAGTTTGTGGCGCGTAATAGCTACTGGGATACAGTAATATTTCTTTGACGTTGGGATAGAGTGGCCAAGCTTGCTTAAGAACCAGTAAACAGGCATCTGCAGCAATAATTAAGGTCATCGGTCGTGACACCGTTAACCCATCTCTACCCAATACCCGCTTCTCGCCAAGAAACCAGACAATATGTTTTTCTAACTGTGTGCGGTCAGCATCTGTCATCTTACGATAGATAGGCATGTATTTTAGCAATACTTGCTTATCTGACGCGCTAAGTGTTTGATCTCGGTATTTCCTTTGCCACTGCAGTCTTTGAATTTTTTCCCAGTTCCAATACAGAGAAACAAATAGAATAAGGCCGACAATAAGCAATATTTCTATCATGGCTTTTGGCCTTTATAAAATAACCTAAACTAGGAATAATAACTTGTTCTCTAGCAGTTGTTATTCCTGACTACTGCGTTAAATTTGTTTGCAATAGGCTAGCTATTGACGCTCAAATTTGCCTTGTATTACGAAAGAACATCTGGCTAGAGTTGAATAATGTTAGAAAGCGTATTTTATATCAGTTCCCTAACTTCCTATTCCGAGTTCAGGTTGAATAATCTATCAAATATTAATTGGTACTGACTCCCACTTTTTCAAGCAAACTTTGGTACTATGGCGAAAAAATGCAAATGAACTGCTATGTCTTTACCCATTGAATCTTTACAGCCTCAGTTTACTCAAACACTAAACGAACAAAATGCGATTGTGGTATGTGCCACAACAGGCTCAGGCAAATCGACCCAACTTCCGCTTTGGGCCTCACAACATGGCAGAGTATTAGTCATTGAGCCTCGGCGTATTGCTTGTACCTCTTTGGCTGAATATGTCGCGGCTCAAAGTGGCTCACCGCTTGGTGAAAAGGTGGGCTTTGCTATTCGGTTTGAGGGGAAGTTTTCACCAGACACTCAGGTAGTTTATGCAACGCCTGGTGTAGCATTAAGGTGGTTTTTTGAGAGCAAACTTGCAGAATTCAGCGCCGTTATGTTGGATGAGTTTCATGAAAGACGCTGGGACATGGACTTATTATTAGCGCTCTTAAGGCAGGCTCAATCACACAAACTAATTGTTACCTCGGCGACGTTAAACAGCCAAAAATTAGCCTCTTATTTAGACGCCCCTATCTTAGAGTCAGAAGGGTTCATTTACCCCGTTGAAGAGTGTTTTCACGCCTCTGATCCAAGAACTATGCCCCAGAAAGAGCAACTCGATACTCGCGTTTTTGCAGCTTGCCAATACGCATTGGAACATTGCCAAGGCGATATTTTAGTCTTTCTACCTGGCAAGGCCGAGATCCAAGCAAGCTTAGCTAAAGTAAAAACGCTGCCAGCGACTATCGTTGGTTTATATAGTGGCTGCAGCCCAGAGGCTCAGCGCATGGCATTAACCGCACAAAGTACACGTCGAATTATTCTCGCAACCAATGTTGCCGAAACCTCGCTCACTATTCCCAATGTCACTTGCGTGATTGACTCAGGGCTTGAGCGTCGTACTCATTTACGCCTTGGAAAAACCGTATTAGGCTTAGATGCGATTGCAAGAGATTCGGCAAAGCAACGTCTAGGACGTGCAGGACGCACGCAACCGGGACTATGTATCCGGTTATATGGCCAGTATGCGCCTTTGATAGACAGCACCCCGCCTGAGATCCAAAGAGAATCATTGGCAGAACTCGTGCTTGCGGCGGGCTGTGCAACAACAGGCGTCTCGTCTATTGATTTTATCGACCCACTCCCAGAAAGCTCACTAAATAAAGCTAAACAACAGCTAATTACATTAGAAGCCATTGATGAACAAAATATAGCAACTCCGTTTGGCAAGCTGCTGTACCCGCTGCCCGTCGATTTTGAGTTTGGTTATGTGATCCATAAACTGACCTCAAACACGCTACGCCAAGCGGCTATTGACCTAATTTCGCTACTGTCTGTACCAGCACGAGTCTACCAGCTACCGAATGATGTGGAGCGCTTAACAAGATTAAATAACCGATTTACTCGAGGCTCAGATATAGAAATCGCTATCGCGGTGGTGAGAGGACAAACTGAAGAATTAATTGATATTACGCCTGAGGCGCTCACAGAAGCACAGCAATTTAGCACGCAATTGCGTGAAGCATTTGCACTACCTCCTTTGGATAAAGCAGCCAGTTTTGATCATGACAAACTGGTCATTGAGTTAGCTAAGCTAATGCCACATTGGGTTTATATCAATAAGCAAAACCGTCGTAATGGTTTTAATAATGGCTTAGCTGAAGTCATACCTTCAAACCATACTCGCGTACCGGAACAGGCAGAAGCATTACTGGTATTAGATACTTTTTCACTCGCAAGTAAAGGTATCAAGCAAGCCAAGACTCTCGCGATGTGTAATGCGCTACTAACGAAAAAGCAATTACTTGAAATGGGCCTCGGCAGCCAAACATTACGCTCAGCCTATATTGATAATGATGAGCTTTGGGGTGAGTTTATTACACATTACAGTGACGAGGTTTTAGGCCAACAAACTAAGCGCCTTGATAAACCCAAGGATGTTGTTTATGCCTTAGTATTTCTTATTCAAAATAATACGCTATTTTCCGGTTTGGCCAAGCAGATAGAAGCTAGTATTGAGCAGACTGCATTATTCTATCAATTCTACGAATGCAGTGAACTTGTGCCCACACTCGACTCGTTTTTAAGTGAGAAGCTAACGGCGCTTGGTATTGAAAGCTATGACGATGTAGAGCTAATCAGCGAACAAGACTTGTTATTCAATGAAATTGAAGCGTGGGAATTAACACCATTTGTTGAAAAGTTTCCGCTAACCTGGTCAATTCCAGCTCTGACAATGGCTGTAAGCTATAACTTTAAAGGGAAAAGAATCGAAATTACTTATATCAGCGGTACTAGGAAAGAGGCACCAAAGAGGTGGGAACTGCCAGCCTGGAGTGGCTTCAAAATACGCTATCGTAAAGCGAGTAAAGTGGTCGATGTAAATTAGAGAAGCCGTGTATTGATTCTAATGAAAATGAAAAGCGCCTAGAGTTACACTAGGCGCTTTGTTTTGTTCTCAGTACTAACCTGATGCTCTAGTTCTAGAGCATCTCAAGTTAGAACGTGTAAGAAGCACTTAAAGACAAAGTACGTCCGTAGATGTCAAAGAATTCACCATCATCATATGTATCAGGAGTTCTTGGAGGCTTAACGTCAAACAAGTTCTTAACACGAGCCGTTACTGTGAAATCTTCAGTAATATCAACACCAGCACGCACTTCAACTCGAGTATACGAAGACACATCGTTATAATTATTTGTTTCAGGCGTCCAGTCATTACGATCATTTACAGTAGCAGAGCGGTAGTTAACTGTTGCACCTACGAAATAAGTATCAGCCTGATATTTAATGTTTAGTCGGCCTTTCACACGAGGTGTACCAACTTCACCTGTGTAAATACGATAGTCTTCTAAACGACCAGTTGTATTTTCATCAGATAAAATATTATAAGTCGCAGTAAGTCCAGTAACAATCTCACCACCTAGTGCATCAAAGCGATATTGAGATTCAAAATCAACACCTTTTCTGTTGATTACTGCAGCATTCAGTGTTCTTTGATAGAATTCTGTGATTTCGTGAGTATTTGGGTCACGAATAACGTTAGGGCAGAACGGATTATCAAGTGATTCTGATTCATAGCAAAGTTCAATTACTTCTTCGTCGAAAGTTGCTAACGCACCAGAGATCTCAAATTCCCAATAATCTAGTGTAATATCAAAGCCTTCAAGCTGGCTTGGTGAATAAGCAAAACCAACCGTTAAATCTTGAGACACTTCGTTCTCTAAATCTGGGTTACCATCAATATAACCTTTCAGTGAACCACCAGTTCTCCACTCTTGCGAAGGCTGGAAGTCGACTGGTACGCCATCAGCCGCACAGTTTTTCTTAATGTTATCGATATAACGAGATGTTGAGCTGCTAATAGATTCTGCAGTACATACGTCAGATCTTGTACCATAAGTTGTTGACTTATTTGTAAACAACTGACCTAAGTCTGGAGCACGTACAGATTTAGAGCGTGTAGCACGGAATGATAATTCATCATTCACAGTGTAGTTTACACCTAATTTCCAAGCGTTATCACTACCTGTTACAGAATAATCCATGTAACGATACGCAGTTTCGAGAGTCAGGTCTTGAATGTACTCCATATCTGTAATTAGTGGGATAGAGAATTCTACCGATGCTTCAGTTACAGAAATGTCTGCTTTAAAAGGCTGACTTGAATTGTTAAAGATCGTACCCGCTTGCATATTTTCGCTAGGAGTCGCTTCAGATTCGTTCTTTCTACGCTCTAGTGAGATTGCAGTTGAAAGTGGACCTGCAGGTAATTCGTATACAACACCATCGACAGTCACACCTGCAGAATACATTTCAGCGCTACGTACGTTAGACGCTTCAGTAAGAATGTAGCTTGCTTGTTCTGCTGTCAGATCCTGAATGTTCATTACATTCAATGGAGTACAACCTGCTAAAGCACCAACAACATTGCCATCTGCATCTCTGTCCGCGCAAACAACATTGCCGTCAAGAAGTACAGCGTCAACAGCATTTGCTAGGTTTTGAGTGTATACTTCACC
The DNA here is from genome assembly GCF_041414765.1 of Pseudoalteromonas sp. DY56-GL79. Lineage (NCBI taxonomy): Bacteria > Pseudomonadati > Pseudomonadota > Gammaproteobacteria > Alteromonadales > Pseudoalteromonadaceae > Pseudoalteromonas > Pseudoalteromonas sp. DY56-GL79. The sequence goes on from NZ_JANHZS010000009.1 coordinate 63,022, forward strand.
TTTCCAAACTGATTCGTTTTCGTTTTTACCATATTGAACATAGGCATTGTAAGCCCAATCATCAGTAATTAAACCATCAACACCAATACTGAAGTTCAATGACTCACGGTCTTGCGTAAACTCACGGTTACCTAGCTTATCTGACATTTGGTAAAGTGTTACGCTGGAAACAGGGCTAACTTCACCATCTGCGTTCTCATAGTTATCAAGCAAGTCTTTCATATCTTGCTTCATATAAGCATTGTCACGACGAATAGTATGTCTGTGGAAAGATGGTGATGACTCTGTTGCTGACTCTGACTTACCGTAGAAAACACCAGCAGTTAGTCTATGCTCATCAGCAAAGCGGTACTCGAAGTTTGTACCAAAAGTGATGCGCTCCAACGGCGTATTAAAGAATTCACGATAACCATGACGAATACCATCACCAGGGTTTTCATCTGTCTCGACGTAGTTTAATACTGGGTTTGCTGGATCAAAGTCAGGTAAACGTCCTTCGCCATAGTCAAAGCTTCTAATGTTGCCATTTGAATCGAATGTGTAGTTACGGTTATCAATCGTATCAGCATTAAATGGGCCTAGTAAGAAGTTACCTTGACTTGCATATAGTGCATAACCTTCACGACGTTCGTGAGAAAGCATACGTGGAATGAAGTCTGTATCTGTCTTATTTGCTGGATTTCTAAATGTTTCTACAGGCGTTCTGAAGAAATCACGATCCATCTTAGCTAGCGATTTTGCGTCGTTGTATTCTAGTGTAGAGATAAAGCTGAAATCGCTTCCCTCGTAGCCACCAGTAATTGAGATACTATCACGCTCACCACCAGATTGTTGTGGACGACGCGTATCTAATTGAACTTTAACACCGTCGAAAGAATTCTTAGTAACGATGTTAACAACACCTGCAACAGCATCTGCACCATATACAGCAGATGCACCACCAGTTGTTACTTCAATTCTGTCGATCATTGACGCTGGAATGTTATTTAAATCAACGGCATTATTTGTCGGACCTGAGCCAACAAAACGACGGCCATCAACCAAAACTAGTGTACGGCTAGACCCTAGGTTACGAAGGTTATAAGTGTTCAAACCACTCGCATAAATAGTATTTGTTGTTGTTTCTGGAGAGTTACCAACTTCACCAGCAGGTAAGTCGCGTAAAAGGTCATTTACGTTTGTAATACCTTGAGCAACTAATTGCTCGCCTGTAATTACTGTCACAGGTGTTGGAGATGTTAAGCCTTGACGCTTGATTTTTGAACCTGTTACTTGAATGCGCTCTACACCTGCTTCTGAATTTTCTTCAGCTAGCGCAGATGAACTTGCTACTGCAGCGGTAGCAGCTGCACCGAAAGCGATTGCTAAACGAACAGCTTTGCTTACTTTATTATTCAACATGATTGATCCCTGATTTTATTTTTATGTATAAAAAAACCTATTTAAAAACAACACCTTAAACACACTTAGATATCATTTTCAGAGTTGGTTAAGTTATCGTATCGATGGTTATACTACTTTTAGTACCAACATAGGGTCAACAATCATTTCATAAAATAAACCCAAAAAGGCATAATTTTAACATTAAATCCCACTTTTCCCTTTTGTTTTCATGGTGTTATAAATATAAAAATAAGTTCACTTTTTTTATCACTTTTGTAATTCATCGCAAAAAAGCACACTTCACGCAACAATAAAAGCACAAACACTACATTTACACACGGTAATGAATAACATTCGATAAACATAGAAAATTCATATCTACAATAAAATAAACACGCATCAAAGAATTTGTTATAAATTGGGTGGGGTTACTACAAGAAGAGGCAAGCTCGAGTGGGAAATTAAAAAATCGACCTCAACAGAGGCCGATTTGGGTCAAAATTGCTAAATTTCGGTTAGAACTTCTGAGTTACACCTAAGAAGAACTGACGTCCGAATAGCTTGAAGTTACTTTCGTCAGTGTTCGCGTTGAACGCTGTTTCGATATAAGGAGGTAGTTCGTCTGTTAGGTTGCGAATACCTGCTTGCACCGTTGTGTTTGTATCAAATGAGTATTGTGCCGTTAAATCGTGGTACACGTACGAATCAACTTTAGCAACTAAACCTGCTAATGAATCATAGTTATCACGCTTAATGTAAGTTAGATCACCGTACTCAAGACCAGACTGGTAGTTTGCAGCCCACACAACACGTAGGTTGTCTAGGTCATAACGTAAATTGAATAAGATTTTGTCTTCAAAGTAAGATGTATCATCTTCAAACCTACCAACTAAATCTTCAACAATAAATGTACCCGTTTCACCATCAAAGTTTTCTTCGCCACGCTCTAGGAAGTGAGTCCATGATACGCTAGCTACAAATGCACCGAAGTCTGTGTCAAATGAATAGTTCACATCAAGGTCGATACCACGAGCAGTCATGCTTTGTAAGTTTGTTGTACGACTGTCTACACGGTCAACTGAGCCATCAAAGCCACGTGAGATTTTTGCACACATATCTTCGATAAGACCGGCATAACAACCCTGCAGAATATCATCAGTTGCTAGAGAACCAATTTTACCGTCAATGTTGATATCCCAATAATCAATAGTAATACCTAAGTTTTCAACAAAGTCAGGAGCCCAAACAAAACCGATAGTGAATGTTTCACCTTCTTCAGATTGAACACCTGTGTTGCCGCCTAAACGTGTACGAACTTGCGCATCAGCACTGTTGTGGCCGCCAGCTGGAGCACCCATTTCAAGACATTTAGCCTGACCCGCTGCAGATAAACCACCAATGTTTGCCGCAGAACACGGATCTGAAGCGCTTTCAAATGAATCAAGCTCTGGCGAATACAAATCGCTTAGTGTTGGTTCACGATATACTTCGGAATAGTTTGCACGGAACTTTAAGCCATCAAAAATGTTTGACTCAATTTTAGCCATCCAAGAGAAGTTTGAACCCGTTGTGCTAAAGTCGTCATAGCGTGCACCTAGCGTCAAATCTGCGGATTCAACACCTAAATCACGCACTAATGGGATTAAGAACTCTGCTGATGCAGCTGTGTAGTTCTTAGATAGACCTGTTAGTGGCTTGCTGGTATTACCAGTCACTGAATCAAAGAACTTACCGGAATCATTTACTTGTTCAAACTCAGTGGTGTAATACTCAAGGCCAAATGCACTTGAAACATACCCTGCTGGAACTTCAAATAGCTCACCAAACACGTCTACACGAACTTGGTGGAATGAATCATTGTAGTGATCGCCTAGTGGTGCAGTAATGTAATCAAGCATCTCTTGAGTCACAGTACCAGGGCCACCAAATACATTTAACGATACACAATCAGAAATAGGTGCGTCAGGCGTACCACATACCACATTGCCAGCGTCATCTTTGAATGATGGACCTAAAGCTTTTGCTAGGTGTGGGCCGTAAAGCTGACCAAAGTCAGTATCTTGAAGGCTATTTGCACCATAGTTGTAGTAAGCATCGAACTGCCAGTTGTCGTTAATTGCACCCTTTAGACCTGCAACTTGTTGGAAACGTACATAATCTTGTTCAAAGTAACGACCACCTTCAAGCATACGACGACGAGAGCGATAAACATCTTCACCGAATGGGTTGTAGTAGTTATCAGCTGATACACCGTTAGCCGTAGAACCATTTGAAAGTGTAACTACATAACCTGGATCATAGGCTGTGTCGAAAGGTACAGCCGCAAGTTCCTGTTTTGAAGTACGCTTATTGATGCGTGTTTCTGTATATACAACAAGGTCATCGTTTAATTCAAATGAAGTATCAACAAAGAAGTTAATCACTTCAAAAGGTGTTTGCATTAAGTTTACTGGGTTGTAGTTGTAAGTATCGTTTACTTCACCACCGCCGACAAATGGACGCATGTCACTTAGAGAAGGCTTACCGTCGCCACCACTTGGGCATTTATCGTTAGTAAAGTTACCTTTACCTTCAACGTAGAAATTACCACAAGGAGTAGAACCTGAACCTAAAATGAATACGTTCGCATTGTCACCATCTGGGATTAAACCGTTCTCGTAAAAACTCTTAGCACCTTCTTCTGAAAGCACCTGCCAAGGATACTGGAAGAAGTTAACGTCTTTCACATCACCCTGATAGATTGGATCCTGCTTGGTATAATCGAAACCTACTGTGATATGGCCTGCATCGAACTCTTTACCACCAACTAGTTGGAAGCTTTGCTCTTTACCACCACTAAACATGTCATACCAAGACGTTGTTGCTTTAACTTCAACACCAGTAAGTTCTTTTTTGGTGATGATGTTTACAACACCAGCCATTGCTGAAGAACCATATGCAACCGAAGCACCATCTTTTAGAATTTCGATACGGTCGATCATTGCAGCAGGAATATTCTGGAAGTCTGAGCTTACAGGCTTACGACCGTTGATAAGTACTAGCGTACGCTCTGAACCTAGACCACGTAGTTCTACGAATACACCACCACTACCGCCGTTGTTACGCGTTGTTGTTGCTGGCGATCCAGACATAACTGGGTTTGATTGAACAAATTCACCAACGTTGCTGATACCCATATCGCCTAGCGCTTCGCCGCCGATAACTGTGATTGGAGCAGTAGATTCAAGGTCAGTGCGTTTTAAGCGAGAACCTGTAACTTCAATGCGCTCAACGCTTTTCGCGCCTTCTTCTTCAGCAACTGCATTGGTTGCAAACACGGCAGCGCTAGCGCCACCAAACGCGATCGCTAAGCGAACCGCCTTAGTTAACTTATTGTTTAGCATGTGAATCACCCTGGATTGTTTTATTGTAAACAGCTTGTATTAATTATTATTTTGTTGCCTTGTTAATTTCTAAAATAGCAACATTAGGGGCAAGATATTAAACAAACTCCAGACCAATGATCAAGGTTAATTATACTGTTTTTTGCAATTACCAATTTAAGGCACAACAAAAACAAACCACAACAAGCTGAATTAAAAGAATAAAATACACTTTCAATTGAAATTAAAATCGAAAAATCCTCAAAAACGAAACAATAGAGCAATAAACGAGCAAAGGAGGGAGTTTTAGTTAACAAAAAGGGAACTTTATTTTAGTGTATTTAACTGACTAATTAATTTTAAGAGTGGAGGACGCAGAAAGTTTGATAGCACGATCTCAATTAAAGCAAATCGAAACTTTGCTGCCCATCAGAGCGAATTGATAGCTTAGAAGCATTGGGAAGCATCTGATATATAGGCAGAATTTGCTTTTCAACGTATTGATAATAATCAATATCTACGAGCTTGCCTTGCTGCGCAAACTTGGGTCCATCGGTACTTAAATAGTACGGTATTTGTGCCCCCTTTTTGGCGGTTTGCAACAATCCATCTTCAATAGCCTGTTTCGCCGCTTTTACTTGGGGAGGGATATTTTTTGTATATAGTTCAACAGACTTACCAAGCTTCTTTTTATAAACGAGTTTTTCGTCTACTTTTCCAGCGAAAATCTCATTTATGTATTGGTGGGTGATCTCAACGGTGTCGAGCCCATCAAACAGCGCGCGAATAATTGCTTGTTGATATTCCTTTGCAATTTCCGTCCAATCACTACGCACGGTCTCCATTCCTTTAAAAACCAGCTTTTGCTTACCAAGCTCGGTGATCTGCCCAACATATCGCTTTTTAGAGCCGACTTCTTGGCCACGAATGGTGGGCATAAAGAAAGGGCTATAATGTGTTTCAAACTCTATTTCTAAATGGCTGTGAAGGCCAAAGCTGTCCATCAGCAGTGCGCGCCAGCGCTCGTTGATTTCCATCATCAACTGCTTGCCGATTGTTTGGCACGCTTCGCTACTCAAAGGCTCAGGTAAACAGACGAAAGTTGAGTCGGTATCGCCGTAGATCACTTCATATCCAAGCTGTTCAATCCAGGTTCGCGTTTGCTGCATAATCTGATGACCGCGCATCGTTATCGAGCTCGCAAGACGAGGGTCGTAAAACCGACACCCCTTAGACCCAAGTACGCCGTACAAACTGTTCATGATGATTTTTATCGCCTGCGAGAGCATCATGTCTTTGTCTAATTTAGCTTGTTCACGTGCGCTGGAAAGCGCTGCGACTAAACCCGGTAAATGATGTTCCGTGCGACTAAATTTACCTTTATTAAAGCCATCTATGGCATGTTCAGGATGCTGTAATCCTTCTATTAACCCCATCGGATCAATACAAAAAGTGCGAATAATTGAGGGGTAGAGGCTTTTGAAATCGAGTACCAAAATATTTTGGTAGAGGCCCGGCTTTGAGTCCATGACATAACCGCCGGGACTGTCAAAGTTAATGCCATGCTCAGATAAATTTGGTGCAATGTAACCACTACGGTGCAGTAATGGTAAATACAAGTTAGTAAACGCAGCGACTGAGCCACCCATTTTCTCGAGTTCCAAACCCGTCAACTGAGTTCGAGCGAGGGCAAAGTCAAGCAAGTTAAGTTTACTAAAAATGTCGAGCACCAATTGACAATCTTGTAAGTTATACGCTGCGAGCGCCGGCTTATCATGATGAAACTGCCTGATGATTTCCTCAAGCCTGTCATCCTGTGCGATAAGCTTGGAAGTACCCAAAATCTTCTCAGCTACAAAGCTCAGTTTAAATGTTTCAAAATGATAGGTCGCATTTTTCATCATATCGATGCCATCTAGCATCACTCTCCCCGGAATAAATACCCGGGTATAGTTACCTTTGAAGGTCGACATCGCTCCGCCATCTCGTCCTATCGCAAGTGCAACGCCGTTAGCCTGTGCGCGTTCCACAAGTATTGCGGCATCGAACTCAATCACGTTCCACCCGATTAACACATCTGGGTCTAAACGATTCACTTGCTTGACTAGCTCTTCTAGTAACGCAATTTCATCTTCAACCCAAACGACATTGACGGCAGCATGCTGTGCCTCACCTATCATAATCACCAGCTTTTCCGTATCGGTCACTAAGCCCACCGAAAACAAGACCCCCTCGCCGTTACATTCTATATCGATAGAAAGCATTTCAAGGTGTGGCCTATAATCATCACAAGCTTTAAATTGCGCCTGAGTAATTTCGATGTAGCCTGACTTTTGCATGGCTTTACCTTTGACCCAAGCGGCTCCGCGAATAAAGCGCTCCATTAAATAGCGGTCGGAATGGCGAATATCTTCTTCATATAATGCGACTTTATTTTCAAGTAGCTGTTTTGCCTCATAGAAGTGATTCAAGGTGCGAAATTTCATAACACAAACAGGGGCTTGATCGAAGTGCTTTAGTTGACTTGGCAAGATGCTAAACTGCAACTGAGCGCGACTTAGCAGCAGCTCTACTTCCGTTTTTTTATCTTGTTTAATGAAAAAGAGGGGCTGCTCATCCTCTACCCACACCTTGAGTAACTGATGTTGCGATTTGAGCCAATAACACAAGCGCAGTTGGCCATTTACCTGCATCTGCTGTCTCGATAAAACAAAGCCCTGATATATCGCTTGTGCCAACTCCAATACCACCCTAAAATAGACGAATCACTGTAATTATATCCACCTGTTTATTGAACATAAAGTCACAAACAGAATAAAACCTACCCATTAACGCAGTGATTAACTAAAAATCGAGACTCAAGTGGTAGGCTTGCTTCATATCAGAACTCTAGGCTAAATAGATTATGCTCTCAGACAAACTAAAAAAAACCATCCGCCAAGCACATCAAAATGTCGCCTCCGCTTTAGATGGCTTTCGTCCTCGTCCGAGTCAAAATTATCTGGTCGCCGAAATTGCAAAAACACTTTCAGGTGATTATCACCGCACTCAACGTATTTGCGTGATTGAAGCAGGAACAGGCACCGGAAAATCTTTAGCCTATCTACTCGGCGCGCTTCCTGTTGCACTCTCAAGTAAAAAGAAACTCGTCATTTCAACTGCAACCGTCGCTTTACAAGAACAGCTGATCAACAAAGAGTTGCCATTTTTAAAAGAACATTCAGGCATAGACTTTAAATTTGACCTCGTAAAAGGCCGTCAACGCTACATCTGTGTACAAAAACTGATGGCTGCTGTCAGTGATGATGAGATGCAAATGTCGATGATGCCGACAACCAGCAGTCCGCTTTCTCAAATGGAGCAAAAGTGCTTAAGAGAGTTAGCACTTGCATACCAGGAAAAGCGCTGGCAAGGTGACAGAGATAGCTGGGAAGACACAATTCCAGATAAAGTTTGGAATGTTATCGCTTGTGATAAACACGCCTGCCAACGGCAATTAAAATCTCATCACTTATGCCCTTTTCATTTGGCTCGACAAAAGATTGCACAAATGGATGTGCTAGTGATTAATCACGCTTTGTTACTGGCCGACTTAGAACTAGGTGGCGGAACGATATTACCGGAACCAGAAGAAACATTTTACGTAATTGATGAAGCGCACCACCTGCCTCATATTACCAGAGATTTTTCTTCTGCTGCGGCGACGATTAAAGGCACTATCGAGTGGCTTGAAAAGCTACTTAAGTTTAGCGGAAAGATGGCAAACACTGTGGTTTCGCAAAAAGCCATTGGGCAGAATTTCAAACTGAATGATGCAGCCAATGACGCTGCGAAATATCTCAAAGCGGTAAGGGATATACTCGATCAGAGCGACTTTACCTATAACGATGACGATACCTACCGCTTTAGTCATGGCGAAGTACCTGAAGCCCTCACCGTAAAAGCAAAAGATATCGCAGATGCCACGCAAGATGCACTGCGTTGCCTTACCAAGATGCATGATGCACTGTCGGGCGATGTTTCAGACGGCGATGTGCAAGCTTTTTTAGCCGACCCGTTATTGGTTGAAAGCGGTCAATATATCAATCGGCTTGAGCAACTCAACAAACTCTGGTTTAGCTATGCGCGAAAAGGCGACAGCGTGCCACATGCGAGGTGGATAAAACGCTTAGAATACAAACACCATCACGACCATTTACTTTGCGATTGCCCGATCGAAGTCGGCTATTATTTGAAAGATAACCTCTGGCGAGAGTGTGCAGGCGCGGTGCTCTGCTCCGCAACCCTCAGCGCTTTAGGCACATTCGATCATTTCGCCCACGAAAGCGGGTTGGCAAAAGAGCCTGGTGTTAAATATATCAAGGCTGATTCTCCGTTTGATTATCCCAATCAAGCAACATTGCATTTGCCAAAAACCCAAACAGATCCAACGGATAAAGCCTTTAGCGATTATTTAGCGGATGCCCTGCCAACCTACTTAGACACCAGTAAGGCCAACCTTGTACTGTTTGCTTCTTATTGGCAAATGAACCATGTGGTAGAAAAATTAAGAGGTAAAAATCTCAATATTTTGGTGCAGGGTGAGCTTTCCCGTGACGCCCTACTCACTCGTCACAAAGCAAATATCGACTTAGGTCGCGGCAGTATCTTATTTGGTACACAAAGCTTATCCGAGGGGCTAGATTTACCCGGAAAATACTTAGAAAACCTCGTGGTGACTAAGATCCCTTTTGCCGTGCCAACGTCCCCTATTGAAGAAGCCCAAGCGGAATTCGTGCAAAGTAAAGGGGGGAATCCATTTTTATCTATCACTGTACCCGATGCTGCAAAGAAATTAGTGCAAAGCTGTGGTAGACTGCTGCGTAAAGAATCAGACTCCGGCCGTATCACCATCTTAGATAGACGTTTAGTTACAAAACGTTATGGCAAAGCCATGCTTGATACTCTGCCACCATACAAAAGGCAAATTGATTAATAATGTTTGAACTCGCTTTAGATCCCACAACTTGGGGGTTACTTTGCTTAGTCGCACTGGCTGCTGGATTTATTGATGCAATTGCAGGTGGTGGTGGGCTGCTTACCGTACCAGCTTTGCTTACTGCAGGCCTTCCTCCGCACTTAACCTTAGGTACCAACAAGCTTGCCGCGAGTTTTGGCTCTTTAACCGCGAGCTTTACCTACTACAAAAAGCAGTTATTCAAACCTAGCTTTTGGATTGGCTCTATTATTGCCACTGCGATAGGTGCTGTATTGGGCACATTGCTTGTCGACTTTCTCAGTATCGAGTTTTTAAATAAACTTATCCCCGTTATTATCATCGCTGTCGCAATTTATAGCTTAGTCGGTAGACTAAGCCCTACAGATTCCCATACTTTGCCTGAAGCGAATCGAGCACTCAAAATCAAGCAATGGGTGCAAGGTTTATCGTTGGGATTTTTTGATGGCATGGCAGGGCCTGGTACTGGCACGTTTTGGACTGCGTCTAACAGTATGCTCTATAAAATGAGCTTACTTTTAAACTGTGGTCTTGCTCGTTCAATGAACTTTGTTTCCAACTTTATTTCGCTTATCACCTTTGTAGCCTTGGGCCATGTTAACTTTATGCTTGGTGTCACCATGGGCGCCTTTTTAATGTTTGGTGCTTGGCTTGGCGCGCATTCTGCGATTAAGTTTGGTAACAAACTGATCAAACCACTCTTTAACACTGTGGTTATTGTACTTGCGGGCAAGCTCATTTTTGAGGCTTATTTCTCGTGAGTACAGGACTTATCAAGCTTGAGCAACAAGTCAGCCGCTTAAAGCAACAAGCAGCGCAATTTGACTCTGCGAAATGGTTTGATAAGAATCGTTATATGCAGGCACAGCCCAGCTTATTTGATGCCCGTGTATTTCGAACTAAAAGCTTAAAGCTCAGCGACTATGTTGAAGAAATAGCAGAAGCAATGTCTCACCTGCCGCCAAGTGAACAACGTCACGCCTTTACATTTGCCATCGAGCGGATAGGCTCGCAAATGGAAGCCGTGTTGAAGGTGTTAAAATCAACCCCGGTCTGGGCGAAAGAAAACAAACTAAATACACCAAAAAAAGCCAAAGTGTATAAGAAAGCAGTGCAGAAGATTATGCAGTCGTCCCATGAGTTATATCAGGAACTGTCGCAAAATCATGAATTTGAGCGTCGACTGCAAGAAATGATTGATCTCAGAAGACTACAGATGGACAAAGCAGATCCCACTCAGGCTGCCAAACTCAATGCCGAAATATTAGCCCTTCATGCCCGCCTTGGCCGCTGCAGAAAGGCCATTTCCGCCACCGAGCAAAAAATTCAAGAAGTTGAGAAAAGTCAGAGCCGTTAATGCTTTACTACCACCCTATTTATAGCGAGCTAAATCTACCTGAAAAGCATCGCTTCCCTATCAGCAAGTATAAAAAATTATACCAACGAATAAACGCCAGTAAATTTGCTAAATTTATCAAAGAGCCCGAGCAAAAAATCACAGCTGATGCACTGCAACTTTGCCACGACAGTAATTACGTTGATGCCTTTCTAAACGGCACGTTGAGCGAAAAAGCAATTAAGAAAATGGGCTTTCCTTGGAGTGAGCAACTCGTGCAGCGCACTTTGATTTCTCTAGGTGGCGGTTTAACAGCAGCACAGTCTGCGCTCGAATATGGATTTGGAGCAAACTTAAGCGGCGGCTATCATCACGCACATCGCGATTTTGGCAGCGGCTTTTGCATATTTAATGATTGGGCGGTGGTCGCAGCAACGCTCATTGCCCATCAACGGGTTGAGCGAGTGCTTATTTTTGATTGTGACGTGCATCAAGGCGATGGCACGGCAACGATCGTTGCAGATAGAGACGATATCATTACCTGCTCCATCCACTGTGAAAGTAACTTTCCTCGCGTTAAACCGCAATCCGATTTGGACTTTGCCTTACCTGTGAATACACAGGACGCACAATATGTGGCAACCGTCCGCGAAGCCTTACAACTGGCGGTTCGATTATACCAGCCAGACATCATACTCTATAACGCCGGCGCAGATGTGTATCAAGGTGATGAACTAGGACACTTTAGTGTTTCAAAGCAAGGCGTTAGGGCTCGAGATTCGATTGTTTTTGAGTATGCTCATCACCTCAATATTCCGTTAGCTTTTGCTCTTGGTGGGGGCTATCAGCGCGACGTTGATCGTCTTGTAGATATACATCAACAAACCTTTTTGGCTTTGTTCGATAACCCCGCTATTATGATATAAACTTAAAAGGAATGTGCAGGAGGCTGTATGAAGTTACATGATGATATTCATAATTATTATGAAAAGCTGGTAGTCGAACATATCGTCCGTCGTAAGTTAGATAAAATCTATGATGAAGACGTAATGGCCGATTTTTGTTGTACTGTTTTGAACCAACTTCCATCGCGTTATATTCGCTACGATGTCGACATGGAGTTTTACCTGCCTCAGCCCGAGCGTGTAAAAATGGAACAAGCGGTAGAAAGTGCGATTGATTTTGCCATTTCACAAATCGCTAAAAAGGAACAATTTCAAGTATGAGCACCCCTCTAGAACAAGCGCCAACTCATGTAAAACTTGCCGTCGACCTTATTATGTTGTTAGAAGAGCATGATCTTCCAGCAGAAGAAGTCATGGCTGCACTTGAAATTGTCAGATCTGACTTTCAAAAAAAGTTAAATAACCAACAAAAAACTTAACATTAAATATACATTCAAGTCATACTTCTTTTTTAACCTTAGATTCTAATCGATAGCGGTTGTGCAAAACGGCACAACTGCATTTATTAAGGAAAGCAGTATGACAACAACACAACTCCCTTTATTGTCCCTCGCAATTGTTGCAGCGTGTACACAATACGCTTACGCCAATGACTTTGCGGCATTAGACGAAGCCCTACCAGCCCCCTACATTATCAATGGTACCGAACCTGTGTTCGATTTTGACGGTGATGGTTGCCTGCCTAGTGCAGGGATCAGTAGAACTGGTGTGCAAAATTCAGGGCTAAAAACATCGGGTCGCATCACTGGTGATTGCCGAGATAATCAATTTTTAAATACTTCTAATACTGTGCATCGCTACGCCTGTAAAACAACGACTAGCGGCGAGTATTGTGGACACTTCTATGCACTTTACTTCAAAAAAGACCAAGTGTTTGATTACTTTGGTGGTGGTCACCGCCATGACTGGGAGTATGCAGCGGTATGGACTCGAGATGGGATAGTTACACACGGTAGTTATAGCGCACATGGCGACTTATTCACTAAACCTGCTAATGAGCTACCATTCGAGAATGGCCATTTAAAAATTGTCTATCATAAAGACGGTATTTTGACCCATGCACTGCGCTTCGCCAAATCAAACGAAATCGCTGAAAACAACTATTACCGCTTTGTCACACCCGCTATCATCAGTTGGTACAAAATGGCTGGAGATGGAATTTCGAACACGGAATTACGAGAAAAGCTCAATCAATATGACTATGGCTCCGCCACCTTGCCCGTTAAAGACAGTCGCTTCCTCAATAACCTTAATCGCTTTAAACCCAGTGACTACCCAGTGTACTCACAAAGTGATGTAGATAACGCTCAGTAATTGCGAAGACATACTCACCTCACCCATCGGTGAGGTGAGTCGATATGCTTATACCAATAGGTATTAACCTGCGTCTTGCTTTTGCCTAAGCTGTCTTGCTCGCTCTAGCTTATATTGTGCAAAGAAAATACTATCCATTTCACTTGTTTGCGGATCGATAAAATAAGCAACATCGCTTCGGTGTGGTTCAGGTGAAAAGTGTTTGCCGTCTTCCCAGTAGAGCACCGCGTGCTTTACTAATTCCCCCAGATAGGTGTGATCCCACGCATAGTGACAAAAGCCATGGTGCTCCCCCAAGTTAGGAGAGTATTTTTTTTCAATATGCGCCATTTGCCCAGTATTTTTGTAATCCGCAAATTGTTTAGCATCTTGCTCAGCAGATTGGGGATCGGTGAAATAGGCAATATCACGCCGAGGGGGTAAGGCTTGTGGCAATCCAAATTTGTCCGTTACGCCACTGCACTTTACGACGATCCACTGCACAAAATGTGCTCCGATAATATGGTCCCATTTTAACGCAACGTACATATAACCTCCTTATGAACATCATTTATCAATTATTGCAAAGAGCTGATCATACTCGGCTAAGTTTAGCCACTTCTATTGATCTTACTAGTACAAGTTCAGTTGCCTTTAATTCAGATCAAAAAGTTTTTCAAACTATAAAAAAGCGTTACAAGGTATTACAGAAATGCGCTTTGTCGCTTATTTTTGCCGATTTAGCGCTAACTTTAGCAAACGTGAATTTCACCTTACTGGCACTTTTTTTACATCCCACTACAATGCAGAAAAAGCAAGATTGGAATATACCAAATGAACGTGACACGCGGTTCGCTAAAAAATCCAGCGAGTGTAATTGTCATCTTGGTGTTGATTGTTTTATTTGGGCTGTTAAGTATATTTAAACTGCCTATTCAGTTGACGCCAGATATTGAGCAACCACAGATCACGATTTTCTCGGGATGGCGCCAAGCCGCTCCAGAAGAAATAGAATCAGTGATCATCGAACCGCTAGAAAATGCGGTAAAAAACACACCCGGCGCACTTGAAGTTAATACCAACATCAATCGTGGTAATGGCTCTATTACGCTAACATTTGCGGTGGGTGCGAATATGCAACAAGCGATGTTAGATGTGCTAACAAGCTTAAATCAGGCCCCACCATTGCCACTTGATGCGCTAGATCCAGTCGTATTCGCCGGCGGTAATAACGGTGAAGCTGCAGCCACTTTGCTGGTCACACCTAAAGACTATCAATCAAATAGTCTCGACTTTGATATGGCGCAGTTTCAAAAGCAAATCGACGAGTTTATTGAACCAAGACTTGCACGTATTCCCGGCGTGGCACGTGTCGATCTCGCGAGTGAGCGGCCAAAAGAGCTGCGTATTACTTTCGACCCGCACAAAGCCGCCGCGCTTGGTATTAGTTTAGATCAAATCAGTAATGTACTTGCGAGCTCTCGCGATACCTCTGGAGGTCTTGCCAACGTTGGACGTCGTCAATATACCGTGCGATTCACCGGCCAATACGACCTTTCCAGTATGGCCCAAATGCGTGTCGGCTATTCAGGAGACAGGCCAATCTACTTAGGTGATATCGCAAGTGTGGAACGCACCTTCTCAGACCGTTTGGGCATGAGTGGCCGCAATGGTAAACCAGCCTACTATATTCGGATCTCACGGGCCAACGAGGCAAATACCGTTGCCTTGCTTGATGAGATCAACCTTGCAATTGCTGAACTAAACCAAGGGCCGCTGGCTGAGAATGGCTTGTCGATTGAGCTCAGCTTTGATGCCTCCGTCCACATTCGTAATGCACTTTCTTTAGTAAAAAGTAATTTAGGCCTTGGGGTACTCTTATCTTGTTTAATTCTGTGGCTATTTTTTAGAGGCTTAAAAGCAACTTTGGTGATTGCAGCTACAATCCCCATTTCATTGATGGTCGCCTTCCTCGCACTGAATATCTTTGACCGTAGTCTGAATGTGATCTCGTTGGCGGGGTTGGCATTTGCAGTGGGCCTTGTACTAGACGCCGCTATCATAGTTCAAGAGAATATCTCACGCTTAAGAGCAGAAGGATTCGATAACAAAAAAGCCGCCTTAAAAGGCGCAGCACAAGTGACCGGAGCATTATTTGCTTCGACAACCACCAGCGTCGCCATCTTTTTACCTATTCTCTTTATGGCGGGTATTGAGGGACAACTATTCTCCGATTTAGCACTGACACTCTCTATTGCCGTTATTGCGTCAATGTTGTGTGCAATTACCCTTATTCCACTGGCAAACCATTTGTGGCCAGACTCTGAACTAAAACCAGATCCTTACCATCAATACTGGCAAAAACTCACCAATTTCATCATGAAGTTGACCAATAATAGAGTAAAGCAACTTACTTGGATTGGCGTATTACTGGGTGGCTCGGTAGTTGCAACCTTGACCATGCTGCCAAAAACTGACTTTATGCCAAGAGCCCCCACCGACGGCTTTTTCTTTAACCTAGTGACACCACCTGGTGGCAATGTGCAGTTTATGGAAGAAGAACTACTGCTGCGCGTGAAAAAGCGCTTAATGCCCTATTACCAAGGCGAAAAAGAGCCAGGTATTAAAGACTTTAATTTCTATGCGTTTGGTTCTAATGCTGGCGGTTTTATCTATTCAGCCGACCCTCAACGTGTTGAAGAACTGATGAAAGTTGCCAGAGAAGAAATCTTCGTCGACCTTCCCGATACTCAAGTGTTTTTCTTTCGCGGCTCCATGATCCAAGTCGCCAATGGCGGCGATGGTCGCGATATTAATATTGATCTTACCGGTCCCAATATGGACGACTTAATCTCAGGTGCTCAAGTGGCTTTGCAGGCAGTACAAACCGCGCTACCAGAGGCAACTGCCAGACCTCAGCCACGACTGGATATGGCAGAGCCAGAGCTTAGATTAACGCCTAACGATCGCAGGATCACCCAAGCGGGATTAACGCGTCGAGATGTATCTCAAGCGGTACAAGCTTATACCGGTGGATTATTCGTCAATGAGTATTTTGATGGTAACGAGCGTATGAACGTTATTCTTCGTGGTATCCCTTGGCAAAGCCCTGAGGAACTAAAAGCCTTGCCTATCGTAACACCTCAGTCAGGAATTCAAACTCTCGGCGAGTTGGCAAATATAGAACGTACAGTTGGCCCGACGCAACTGCGGCGTGTGAACGGTCGCCGTACGGTCAGCATTGTTGTCACGCCTCCGGCTGATATGAGCCTGCAGCAAGTGCAAACCATCTTGAGTGAACAGGTAATGCCAAAAGTGCGCGCAAGCCTACCAGCCAGTGCGGGTGCTATTTTAGCGGGGAATGCGCAAAAGATGAATTCCGCAATGGAAGAAATGGCGTTGAATTTTGTCCTCGCGTTGTTCATTTTGTTTTTGTTGATGACCGCGCTGTTTAAGTCTGCCAAAGACAGCGCCTTGGTATTATTAGTGATGCCACTGGCTATCGCAGGTGGCGTGCTGGCTCTGTATATCTTAAACCTCTTTACCTTCCAGTCCTTGGATTTACTGACTATGATAGGCTTTATCATCTTGCTTGGGCTGGTCGTTAATAATGCCATTTTGCTGGTGGATCAGACTCGCGTTGCGATGGCATCAGGCATGAGTCGTGAAGCATCGGTCAGACAAGCGGTGTTGCTAAGAGCAAGGCCCGTTTACTTGAGCACCTTAACCAGTCTGTTTGGCATGCTGCCACTAATGCTCATGCCAGGCGTAGGCTCAGAAATCTACCGTGGCCTTGCGACCGTCATCGTCGGTGGCATGGCTATCAGTGCACTATTTACTTTAGTGTTGATGCCGAGTTTATTGCAACTTGGGCGGCAAACTCCGCCATCCGAAACAAACAAATCAACGGCCAAAGCCCCGCTCAGCCTAGTTGCCAATCAGTGAGTAGTGAGAACAGAATGAAAAACCCAATAAAACAGACACTTCAGGCCCTAGCACTGTGTGCTGGGATCGTTGCGCCACACGCCGTCGCCGTCGTGCCAGTCACCGTAGCTGAAGTGACAAAAGCCCCCCTCACGAGCGAAATTGAAGTTAGTGGCACACTGTATGGAAAAGACGACGTGACGCTGACCGCTGGGGTTAGTGGCCGTTTGTTGTACGTAGCAGAACCCGGTACCAGTGTCGCAAAAGACGAAATCTTAGTACGTATGGACACACTCCCGCTGGAACTCGATAAGGCCCGTCAAGCCGAATTATTAAATCGAGCCAAGATCAATTTACGCTTATATCAACAAGAATTGACTCGATTAAAGAAGCTCGCAAAAACCAGCAGTGCGGCAGAGAGTCAAGTCGATGAAATGCAAAATAAACATGACCTAGCGCTGTCGGATATCGCCTTAGCGGAAGTCGAACTTAAGGTTATTGACGATAAGTTGTCTCGCGCAACGGTCCGTGCTCCATTTGATGGTGTTATCAGTGAACGTTTTAAACGCGCAGGGCGAGAAATAAATCGCGCCGATGAACTGCTCACCATATTAGATATCCATCATCTTGAAGTTCGCTTATATGTGCCCGTTAAATACTTAAAGTTTTTGCAAAAAGGTATAGTGCTGCCAATCCGTTCTGGTGACTTATCCCAGCCAGATAATACGTCAGCGAAAGTCACAGCGGTGATCCCCTCAACCGATCCGCGCTCACAGACCGTTGAAGTGCGTGCAACACTGGCAGCAGATCAAACCCATACGTGGGCAATTGGTCAATTAGTTGATGTGGCAGTGCCGCTCACCAGCAAACAACCCGTACTGCTGGTTGACCGTGATGCCTTGATATTACGCAAGCAAGGCACCCATATCGTCAAAATAGATAAGCAAAATAAAGCCGAACAAATTCCTGTCACCGTCGGCAATGGCAAAGGCCAATGGGTTGAGATTACTCCCCGTACCAAAGATACCTTACATGCAGGTGATAAAGTCGCCGTTCGCGGCGCAGAGCGCCTACAAACCGGACAAGACGTAGAGGTGACAAACCCTTAATAGCAACCAGTTACTAGCCCAATGAGCTCACTCATGGATGAGCGGCTCATTTTTAAAAACATCACAGCTCCCAAAAGTGGTTGAATTAATTATCCACTGCTTTACGCCTGCCATTTTTGAGCTGTTTCGGTAAGGTCAATAAAAACTCGACACCATCATCGTTTGAATACGCCTTAATCGTGCCTTGAAGAACATGGACAACGCTGTTAAATACGATAGTTAAGCCAAGTCCTAATTGCATCGCTAAATTAGTACTAAAAAAAGGATTAAATACTTGCTCGGTATTATGGTCAGGTAAACCCCTACCATTATCTTTGTAGCTCAGCTGCCATGCCTCATCATATTCACTCAAGCGAATCGCTATCTTAGGCTGATCTTCTAGTAAATTGTCCGTAAAACCATGTTGCTCTGAATTGTGTATAAACTCTTTCAATACCTCAAGCAGGATATTAGGGTAGGTTTGAACCTCAAGCTTATCGTTATCTAAGCTAAGTTTCGCTTTTGGTGCAATACGAACTAGAATTTCGCGAATATGTAAATTTAAAAAATCAGACAACTCTATTGTTTTAACTTCCGCACTACCAATTGAGGTATTAATTGCTTTAAAGCGCTCGACTGTGGCATTAAGGCGATTAGCACTGCGGTCAACAATATCGGAGGCGACTAACGCATCTCCGATGAAATGGCTAAGGTGATTTGGCGACAACGTTTTTTGCTCAAATTTATTTTGAATGTCATGAAGTGATCCATTTAAGGAAGAGTTTGCGGTGATCACCAGACCAATAGGCGTATTGAGGTGATGTGCCATTCCCGAAACTAATCCTGCTAGTGAGGACATTTTTTCCGCTTCAACAAGTTTCTCTTGGGTACTCGTCAATTCTTTTAATGTAGATCTCAAACTACCATTACGACGACGAATAATCTGAATAACTAAGATAGTTGATACGGCATAGATCAGCATAAACACTATAATGCTCAGCAGCCATTTCTGTTGTGCGCTTGCCTCCGCTGATTGAACCGCTTGCACACGTTTAAGCGACTCAATCTCTAGTTCTTTCTCAACCATCTCAAGCTCGTAAGAAGCGCGAGATAAGGTAATATTACGCTGCTGAGCATAGATATCTCTTTCCACTCGGCTCAATTCCTGCGTTAAAGCCAATGCATATTTACTGTCTCCTTGTAACTCGGCTATTTTCGCTAGCACCGACAAAGCACTTGCCTGTTTATTTTTAGTATTTGTTTGCACTGTCGAATCCAAGACTTCTTCTGCCAACTTTTTAGCTTCAGAGATATCTCCTTGTTTGATATCCAGTGAAATCAAATCCAGCTTAACGTCATTGACTTCATTCGTGGTGCCAAGCCGCTGAAAGGTTAAGATAGCTTTCCTGAAATAGGCCGATGCAGCATCTAGTTGCCCTCTAGCAAGCGCGACTTTTCCTCGAAACTTTGACGAATACGCTAGATGGTAGTCAGACTTACCACTCTTTTGAATTTGCTGTGCTTTATCAATAAACTTTGTAGCGTTATCATAATCATTTTTAGCTATATAGACTTTAGCAATGTTGTTGTAAAGTAATGATAATGACAGCTCATCTTTATTTGAATTCAGAAAGTGCAGGTACTCGTTATAGTAATCTAACGCGACATCATATTGGCCGAGCAAAAAATAAACGTCAGCAATATTACTTTTTGTTTGGTATACCATGTCGTCGCCTCGTTGCTCCGCAACAATCAATGCATCCTTGTACTGCACCAAAGCAAGCTCATACAGTCCTAGTTTAGAATAAACTCCCCCCGACAAATTATAGTAAGCATAAATCAGTGATTTATCTTGAGCGCCACTTATCAGTCGTTTGATTTCATTTATCGTGCGCATAGCAGCCGAAAATTGATTCAGCTCCATTTGAAACCAGGCTTTATAATTCAGGATTTTGATTTTTTGGTCTGCACTCAAACGGCTAGTATTTAAGGCTTGCTCAGTGAGCTGAAGTGCAACTTTAGGGTCAACGGTATATTGTTCTCTAATTTGCAGCCGAAGAGACTCAAAACCCTCTTCATTCAGTTCTGCTTGAACGTAAAACGTACACAAAAGCAGCAGACACACTGCATACTTAAACATATATTTACCTTTACTAATAATAAAGAACTAAAGATATACAGTAATTTATTTTTATTTCGAATAAAAGAACAATCAGATCCGAGCTGTTTGCCTTTATTCCTTCATACTGCACGCATCTATCGGTGTAATCTCCCTTTTTGATCTATCGTAAAACCAGTTAAACTAGCGCTATCTAAGAGTTAGGGGGTGTTATGAAACGAACCAAATTAGTGAATCAATTAACGGAATTACTGAAGCCATTTCAAATTAATGATTACTGTCCAAATGGTCTACAAGTGGAAGGAGCAGACGAAATCCAAAAAATCGTCACGGGTGTTACCGCCAGCCAAGCTTTAATTGATGCTGCTATTGAACGTGGTGCTGATGCCATTTTGGTTCACCACGGCTATTTTTGGAAAGGGGAAGATCAATGTGTCACTGGTATGAAAAAGCGCCGCCTACAAACCCTGCTTGCCAATGACATCAACTTAATCGCTTACCACCTTCCACTGGATGTTCATCCTGAACTCGGGAATAACGCACAGCTCGCTAAGTTACTTGGGCTTGAATATGAAAGACCGCTTGAACCTTGGAATAAAAATAGCGTAGCGGTAAAAGGCAAATTAACGACACCAATGACTGCTGTTGATTTTGCCGCTTTAGTTGAAGAGAAACTCGGTAGAAAGCCGCTATTAAATGTTGCAGGCGATCACCCAATCAGCACCATCGCTTGGTGTACCGGTGGTGGACAAGGCTTTATCGATCTCGCGGCAAGCCAAGGCATTGATGCCTACTTAACGGGTGAAGCATCAGAGCAAACCATTCATTCATCAAACGAGCAACAGATCCATTTTATCGCGGCAGGACATCATGCCACAGAGCGTTACGGCGCTAAGGCACTTGGTGAATATTTGGCTGCGCAATATGGTTTGGATGTTGAGTTTATTGATATCGACAACCCGGTTTAATACCACTTTGCTTAATTAAGTGATCTCGCATATGGCTAGAAAAAAGCAGCAACAAAAACCGGCACCGACAGATAAAAACTTTGCAGAACTAACGCACAAGTTTAAAAACAATATCTATGGCACCAATAAAGGCAAAATCAGAGAAGCAGTGCTCAAGCGTGACTTGAGCGCACAAGTTAACTGGTTAACGCAATCAAGTGGCAAACGCATATTAGATGTTGGCGGCGGACAAGGGCAATTGGCGCTCTATTTAGCATCGCTTGGCCACCATGTCACTGTGATTGATATTTCAGAAGAGATGCTTGAACTTGCCAAAACGCGCGCGCATGAAGCTGGACTAAATGACCAGCTTCATTTTATCCACGCGCCCCTGCAAGCGCTCGATACGCTGAACTTAGGACAATTCGACTTAGTATTGTGCCATGCGGTGCTTGAATGGCTGGTTGAGCAACAAAGTGCGCTTATGCTGCTAAAGTCGCAGCTAAGCGAAACTGGCTTGCTTTCGCTAATGTATTTCAACCATGAGGCGCATCTGATGGCCAATATGGTGTACGGTAACTTCGACTATGTGCAAAAAGGCCTTAAGGTAAAGCAAAAAGTAGGTCTCAGTCCCAATAAACCAATTAGCCAAACGGATATGGCGACTTGGCTTAATGAGGCAAAGCTCAGCGTTATGCAAAAAACCGGTGTTCGCTGTTTTCATGACTACTTAAGGGAGTTGAGTAAGGCGGATGAAGATTTTGACGCTTTGCTCGCCTTAGAGCTTAAATACAATCGCCAAGAGCCCTATTCATCCTTAGGTCGTTATACTCACTTGATGTTAAAACAAGCGTAAGTACAGCACTACTTACGCTTCTTCCGCTCGTAGGGTTAACACTTCAACGCCGTCGTCTGTTACCAACACAGTATGCTCCCACTGCGCCGATAGCTTTTTATCTCGGGTTACCACAGTCCAGCCATCTTTTTTGGTTTTAATTTTTGCACTTCCCTGATTGATCATCGGCTCAATGGTAAAGGTCATCCCCGGCTTTAGCGTCATTCCGGTATTTGCTTTGCCATAGTGCAATACATTTGGCGCTTCATGCATCTCTCTACCAATCCCATGACCACAATACTCGCGTACCACAGTGTAACCGGCTTTTTCAGCCACTTGCTGTACAGCCGCACCGATATCCCCAAGTTTTGCTCCAGGTTTAACCATTTTTATCCCAGCCCACATCGCTTGGTAAGTCGTTGCCACTAACTTTTTGGCTGGGAGTAATGCATCTGGCATCACGTACATTTTGCTGGAATCGCTGATAAAGCCATTTTTCTCAAGCGTAATGTCGATGTTTACAATATCTGAAGACTTTAAGATTTGTGATTTACTCGGCACACCATGGCACACAACCTCGTTTACAGAGCTATTAAGGACGAACTGATAACCATATTGACCAAGGCTGGCAGGACGCGCTTTAAGCTCATCAACAATAAAGTTGTGCACTTTATCATTAATCTCTAGCGTAGAAACTCCGGGTTCAATCCAACTATCAATGTAGTCAAACACCTGCGTAAGCAATCGCCCACTTTCGCGCATCAATTGGATCTCATCAGCGGTTTTGAAGGTAACCTCTTGCATCTCAATTTCCTTTTGGCTGTTGTGACTTCACTCGCGTCATTTCTGCCGTAATGATCTCTGTAAACGTAAGCGTTGGATTGCGCTCGGCAAGTCGCCCAATTTTAATCCAGAACTCAGCCTGTGAATTGATTGAGCGCGACATCACAGTGCTCGCTTCACGGATCTCATCGTGTAGTTCATCTGAAATTTTTACTATACCCATTTATATAAACCATATACATATCACATATGTTTTATATAATAACGAAGTTGCGGAACAATGCAAAATCTAATGCCAATTTGCTTATTGTTTTGAGGCAAATAATTTGAGGCAAAAAAATGCACCGCTTCGGCGGTGCATTCCGTATTTCAAGCTTAGGCTGACTCACTAAAAGCTATAGCGCATCCCTAATTGCCAATTGAACGGTTCGCCGTGCATTACGTAGCCGTCCCAAGATGAAATACTGTTGTAGTAACTTTCATCCAGTAGATTGTTGAAGTTAAGCGACACACTAAGCTGTTCACTCACTTCATATCTTGCCATTAAATTAAGTAACGCACCGGAAGATTGTGTGATCTTATACGCCTCACTACCGCCGCCCGGCAATGGCCTTTGTGGTATTGCATAAAAGCTACCTTGCCAATTAATTCCAATTCCCGCAGTAAAGCCGTCAACAAACTCGCTAAAGTCATAGGTGGTATACAGGTTTATGAGCTCTTTGGGCTGATCTGTTAACAGCTCTTTGCCATCTTTTGATTCAGTTTTGTGTTTTGATAGCCCTAAGCTGATATTCCACTGCTCATTGATAGAGCCCGTAAATTCAACTTCAAAACCTTCTGTCGTATCGCCTTCACCGCGCTGAATATATGGTCTATTGCCCTGCGGAGTTAGATAGCTGTCTGGGTAGTTTGGATCGGCAATCGCAAGTCCATTCTCAACATTGCGATACACCGCTGCCGTAAAGTTCAAGGTGTCATCGAGTAACTCACCTTTTACCCCTAGCTCGTAGCTTTCGCCTGTGCTTGGGTCGAGCATTTTATCATTGATATCAAAATAGGCTTGCGGCTGAAATGCTTCTGTGTAGCTTGCGTAAACACTATATTGTTCATTGATATCAACCACGATTCCGGCATAAGGCGTAATTTCTGTATCCACCTTTTCATGATAGCGGTTACGAAGAAACTTACCGTTGTTAGGATCATAAAGGTCAATATCGTACTCCCAATTGGTGATCCTAGCGCCAACAATAAGTTTAACATCATCATGCGGGTTAACACGCACGGCCACAAATCCACCATTAGAGTCTGTTACCGTCAAACTATCACGACCTAAATCTTTAAACGGATAGCGCGGCACGTCACCAGTCCAATCGTGAAAATTTAATCCTTCTAATGAAATCGTGGTTTGGTCTGCTTCATTACCAAATGACGTACGCTCTCGCTTGAATTGGTTGTAGCTGAAAATGACATCGTGCGTACGACCAAATAGCTCTACTGGGCCTTGGAGTGACAAGTCTATTGTCTTTTGTTCATCTTCGGAGCTACTTATTACAGCACTGTAACCGAATCCATTATCGCTGCTGCCATCAGGGTTGATAGGCCCATCTGGATAGACGAAAAACAGCTGCCCACCTTGCATCTCAATAGTATTGTAAGTCGCGATGGCATGGAGTTGCCAATCGTTTTCAAACGCGTGATCAAGCCCAACAAAATAGGTGTATTCTTCGATTGGCCAGCTACTCCACTTTGCCGTCATCCCGGTGTCACCACGGCGTCCCTGATAGCGACTCCCATCAGCGTAAAAGTAAGGTTGAGAATGGCTATTTATCGCCCCTTTTGAAGCAGTATCAGCATATTCCACACCGAGTCGTAATAAGGTGTAATCGGTCAGATCTGCCTCAACAGTAGAATATATGGAAGTCTTCTCCTGGCTATACCGCTCAATGTAAGAATCTCTTTCATAATGTGCAGCAACAAAGCGGCCGCGAATACTGCCCTCTTGGTTTAACCCACTCGCCACATCCACCTCTGCGCGGTAATTATCCCAACTACCAGCCGAAACCGCCACACTGCCCTTAAACTCATCGCTTGTTGCACGTTTTCTTACTAAGTTTACGGTGGCGGTTGGGTCACCAACGCCAGTTAATAAACCATTTGCACCACGTACAATCTCAACGCGCTCATAAGCAACCGCATCCCCGTTTACATTTGGTCTTCGACCACCAGGGAACTGTTGCACACCGTCTATTTGGATTA
Organism: Pseudoalteromonas sp. DY56-GL79; assembly: GCF_041414765.1. Taxonomy (NCBI): domain Bacteria; kingdom Pseudomonadati; phylum Pseudomonadota; class Gammaproteobacteria; order Alteromonadales; family Pseudoalteromonadaceae; genus Pseudoalteromonas; species Pseudoalteromonas sp. DY56-GL79. Next base: position 88,309 of record NZ_JANHZS010000009.1, read on the forward strand.
AATTGACATCACCGCCACGTACAGAAAAACGTGTCCTATCGAGACTGGCTCCACGCTTTGCATAAAAGCCCGTTGCATGTTCCAAGATCTCATCAATGTTAACCGTTTGCCAATCTTGCATCATTTGATTTGTGATAACGGTTACCGCTTGAGGCGTTTCACGCTGTGATAAAATCATTTTTAATGCTGCTTTGTTCGCAGACTCTGTGTAATTTTTTACACTCGTGCCAGTCACATAAATATGCTCTAGTTCTTGAGCCCTGCCGTCACCCGCAGCATCGGCTGCTAGCGTATCATCGGCAACTTCAGCGGCATGTGCATTGCCGTGTACTGAGAGCAGCACAAAAGTGGCGCAAAGAGAGAGTTTTAAAGAATGGTGTAGTGTACGTGGAGATGAAGAGCGCATCGTTTTTCCCTAAATTAACTTCATTTTGAAAACGATAGTGATTATCATTTATATTAATATTTCTTTCAAGTCCCTTTTTTAGTTATATGAAGATATTTTAAGTGCTATTCAAACGTGCCAGCGACCAGACCCTATTGAGTTTTGCCTTTTACCCTCTGCTATTTACTCAAAAAGTAGGGAGCCCCTACTTTTTCACCACAGGTAAAGACTCTGCAAGCCACTTATTCATATCACCTTCTAGGTGTTTTAAGGTGTAACCTTTTGGCGCTAGTGCTTTAATGAAGATGCCAGCCCTACGCCCTGAGCGGCAGTACACAACGAGTGGTGTATCAGTCAATTTAGTCAGCTCTTCCTGATGCATTTCAATCTCATTAAAAGGAATGTTTATTGCCCCTTTGATGTGTCCTGCGGCAAACTCTTCAGGGCTTCGTACGTCCACTATGGTGTAAGCGTCTGCAGACATTTGATTTATCATCAGCGCTTGCTGTGTGATCGTTTCCGATTGAGCATAGCAAATACTGCTAACAAACCACATAAAGCTAATAATCAGTTTTCTCATTCTTTAGTCTCCTTTTTGTATAATCCATCAAATACTATTTGCCACTCATCAGCCCCTTGCTTACTCTGCCAAACTTGACGTACCGTACCATCTGGATTCGCAGTCCATGTTATCTTATCCGTCACCTTAATACCTGCTGCATTTTTCCTATCCCCTTGTAATACCATTTTCCCTTCATGAAACTCACCATCCAACTGTAACAACAGCCCACTATTATCCACCCAAGTTTGATGCCAACGATGAGTGGAAGCATCATAAATATTTATACTCTCACCACGATACCCAAGTTCAGTGGTATAACTTTCTTTAATAACACAGCCATCATACTCACGGGTGATACGATTATGTCCAGGCTCAAGGCCTCCTACGCTCGTTACCGACCAATCTCCAAGCCAAAAATCAAACTGTCTAAATACTTGCTCTTCACATTTAGCTAAGCTGTTGCTGCTAAAAAACAAAATACTAATAACCAACCATACCTTCATTTCACTGACTCCTTATATCCAACCTTGTTAGCTTAGCGGGGATTAACCAAACAGCTAAAGAAATCAGAAAATACTCCGATACAGTTAGAAATAGAGATAACAAGGATAACGTTATGGAAATTCAAACGAAGCTACATCACTTTGCCGACGCACTAAACGCAAACAACGAAACATCCACTGCCACAAGTAACTCCACAGAGGAAACGGAAGCAAAACCTGAACCTGAAAATGAAAATGAAAATGAAAATGAAAATGAAACCATACTGACTGAGTTTATGGATAAAAAGGCAAAGAAATACAAAGGTAACAACCCTAATTTTAAGCAACAATATGAAATGTTAGAACAGTCTGAAGCCCTAATGAAAGAGCAAATCCAACATTTACAACAGCTTATTAGCGAGTTAAAAAAGACACCTCTGCAGCGGGCCATAAAAGTATCCACAGTAAGTGATATTGATGTCCCAACGACACAAGAAGATACCCTGAGATATGAACATACCGGCGCAAAACAGTACCGCGATAATGAAACAGAAAAAGAAATCGAGATTTTAACCCAACAACTTGATGAGCTTAAATCACAGCATGCTGATATAAAGCAACAGATGATCCAAATGGTACTTGATGAAATGACTAGGCAACGAGATAAAAGGTATGAAGTCTAAATAGTCCTAGCGCCTCTATTACTTTATAACGACTTAACTAAATCAATATTATGCAGATTTCTACAACTAAAATTTAGGTGAATTTTAATTCACTTAGGCTACATACCTCAACTTTGTCCTTCAACGCTATTTATAAGTCTCCATAACGTAAAGGTTTTGAACAAAAAAGTAAGTGATGTGGCAAAGTTAAAAACCGGACATTTTTTAGAAAAGAAAATCACAAAAAGAGGATAAAAAACCACACCACCTTTCAGCTAAAAAATCACAAATCTAAAACACAAAATATAATCAACAAATAATACAAACTGCAAACATTAGCAAAGAACATTTAATTATTAATATCACCTGCTTTTCAAATACAATACCGCCCCTTTAAATATCAATCATCATCCATGGATTCATTGAGCTTCAATAATGCAGTTAAAAAAACTATCTATTTCTAACCAAATAACGTTAAGTTTCACCTTACTTTTTGTCATTTTCATTGGAGTTGGCTTGATGAGCTACCAAGGAATGAAAGAAGTAAACGCCAATCTGAACGACATAGTCAGAACCAGTATTCCATCGATGGAAACCATCAAAGACATTAAAATTGACTTAGCAACGATACGTAAAGATGAGTTTAGTACTGCATTAAACCCTGAAGACTCAGAGGTACAAAACTGGCTCGCTATATTAAGAGATCTGAAGAAGTCATTAAATGACAAGATAGCATTTTATCAATCATTACCGGTCAGCACAGAAGAAAAAGCGTTATTCGACGCATTTATTAAAGCTTGGCAGCGATACGTCAATGCGACCTATCATTATGAAAGCCTTATCTTAAGTGGCAACGCAAAAGAAGCAAATCGTATTATTTTGGATAGCTACCCCCTGTTTGCCAACGCCATGTCTGAGCTTAGTGAACTGGAAGCACTAAATGATAGCAGTGTTGAAAATTCTGAGCGCTCGGCTATATCAGCCGTTAATAGCACCCTATTTACTTTAGCGATTTCTGGATTACTCGTTGCAATAACCATAGTCATTATTTGTATGCTGTTGAGTAAAGCGATTAAGACACCGCTTGCTTTATCCGTAGATCTTGCGAGTAAAATCGCCCGTGGTGAGCTAAATCATGCGATTACACTTGAAGATACAGGCAAGAACGAGCTAGGTTTATTGACCCAATCTTTAGAAAAAATGCGTTCACAGTTACACGCCTTGATCACCATGATCAATGACTCAGCCATTCAATTAACTGCAGCGGTAGAAGAAGTAAATGCTATTTCTTACCAAAATGCCCAAGGTATGAATGTACAACAAAATGAGCTGCAATCCGTCGCATCCGCGATGACACAAATGCAAGCGGCAATTAGTGAAGTAGCAAAAAGTACAGAAATGGGCGCTGAGTCAGTAAATCAGGCAAGTGAAAAAGCCAGAGAAGGCAGCGACGCACTTAAATCAAATATTAATCATATTTCAGACGTTGCACAAACAGTCACAGCTGCAGGCGAGCTTGCCAATAATCTCGAGAAAAACTCACACAACATTAATGTGGTTGTTGACGTAATCAGAGAGATCGCAGAGCAAACGAATCTATTGGCATTAAATGCCGCCATTGAAGCCGCTCGTGCAGGCGCGCAAGGTCGTGGTTTTGCCGTTGTTGCGGATGAAGTTCGCTCACTGGCCCAACGCACCCAAGATTCAACCACGCAAATTGTTGAAATCGTCAACGACCTACAAACCAAGTCGAAGGAAACTGGCGTGGCAACCAAAAGCTGTGAACAAGGTATTGCACTTTGTGTTGAGCAATCGGAAGTCGCTGGCAATATGATCCATCAAATTGAATCTCAAATTGATAGCATCGCAGCCATGAGTACACAGATCGCGTCAGCTTGTCATCAGCAATCAGTGGTTTCAGAAGAGCTGAACAAAAATATTGAGACTATCAATTACTCAGCCGTTGAAATGACCGAAGGTGCCAACCAAACCGCGACGGCGTGTAATGAAATGAGTAAACTTGCCCATGACTTAAAGTCACAAGTCGACAAGTTTACGCTCTAAGATAACCCGACGAAATTAATAGCGCTTAGGTAACGGCTAGGCGCTATATAATTGAGGCACTCTATCATCAGAAAACTATGCTCGGTAACAGACATAGCAAAAGTTGATTGCTGTGCTCACTTCAAGGTTGATTCTACAAATCTCTTAGCCACCTCATGGTTATTATCTAATTGCAATAGCTGCTGGTAAGTAACACGTGCATTGGTTTTATCTCCTTTAATTAGATACGCCTCAGCAAGACTGTCATAGGTATTCACGCTTTTTGGGTGTGCCGCAACATTCAATTTGAAAAATTCAATCGCGGCGTCGTAATAACCGACATCCAATAATTGATACCCAAAGCGATTTAGCTGGCGCTCACTCAGCCCCTTCCCTTCGCGAACCTGTTGTTGATAGTTTTTAATCGCAACTTCAACGCCGTCAGATAGAATCGTTGCAAAAAGCAGCCGATATGGACTTAACTTAGGCGCTGCTACAGCCCTACCTGCAAGGATTTCAAGTATGCCATCAACCATCTGTGTCAATGGCGCACCACCTGTATTATCCAGCAAAATAATAACCGTTTTGTCCTCCAATACTCTTGCAATCTTAGCCCCAAACCCTGGGATTCCACCGGCATGGTGAATCAGCGTTTTAGTTTGACTGGCATCTTCTTTGTTGGTGATTTCCCAGCCAAACCCGTAATTTCTATGTTTAGAGGGGGTAAATAACAATGTCTTGGTCTCAGGCGTTAATAGTTTAGCTGTGTATAATGCACGGTCCCACTTATATATATCTAGCACCGTTGAATACATTGCACCCGCGGAAAAAGGCACAGTCATGTCAATAAAATCGGCATGTTTGAACCCCTTTAACGTGGTATCGTAACCACTGGCTAAGCCTTTAATTACCTGCTCATCATCGGCAAATCCAGTTTCTTTCATATCTAACGGTACTAATATTTGCTTTTCAAGTAGTTGCCAGTAACTTTTTCCGCTCACAAGCTCAAGGATACGCCCAAGTATAGTGTAACCGGCATTGCTGTAACGAAACGCAGAGCCCGGCTCAAACAACAAGTCTCCTGAGCAGAAATGGTCGATAAACTCATCGCGGTTATAAGGGTTGTGACTTTGCACTTGGCGAAATTCAGGGTGTTTAAACACATCAGGTAGGCCTGACGTGTGATTAAGTAATTGCCTTATGGTAATTTGGTTTCCCGTATCCTTTCGGTATTTAGGTAAATAACTGGAAATATTAGCATCAAGCTCAATCTTTCCTTTCTCAACCTGTTGTAATACCAAAAGCGCGGTAAACTGTTTGGTCACTGATGCTAGCTTAAATTTAGTATTGGGCTGATTTGCTATTTGCCACTCTACGTTGGCAAACCCATAACCTTGTTGCAGTAACACCTCAGATCCTCGAGCAACCAAAGCGGCACCATCAAACTCTTTAATTTGGTGATACTGCGCGATATAGTCATCTAGTTGTTTGTGCAGTTGAGTCGTCGCCTGAGCAGGCATAGAAAACAAGCATAAAAATAACAGTAAATGGGGTAATGCTTTCATGTAAATCCTTGTTTATTGTTATGACGAGTCTTACTCTACGTATCTAATGTTGGCTTGCCAGTGTGCTTTGGTGACATTGCGTGACGGAACAATTAAAAGCTTTTAAATCAATAAAATAAAAAATACAGGATTGATGACTTGCAGTATCAGTTGAATCAAAAATGGGACTTTGATGTATCTTCTCGCACCATCAGTCATCGCGATGTGTCTCATGTACTGACACCGCTCGCGCACAGATTGTTGCTGAACCTGATTGAGCATGCACCTCACCTTGTGAGCCACCAGCAATTAGAACAACAAGTTTGGCTTGGTCGAGTCGTGACTCATGATGCGATTAAAAAACAAATAGCAAGGCTACGAAAGCTCCTTGAAGATGATGCCAATAAACCAGAATATATCGTGTCTGAACGCAGCTTCGGATACCGCTTTAGCGCAACCGTTAATATGATAAATCATGAAGCGCAAGCGCCAGTAGTAAAACGATTTACCACTCTAGCCGGCGGAAGTATCGGCTTAATTCTGGTGTCTGCAATCTGTATATATCACTCCCCTTTTACCTCACCATTTTCTTCAACAAGTTCGGATACAGCATTGAGCATCGCCCAGCAACACTTTACCCAACAAACTTTAGAAGATAATTTGCGGGCGATAGCGCTGTATCAGCAAAGCACCACAACATCACAAAATGTAGATGAGAGTTATAAGGGCTTGAGTCGGGCATTATTGAGCGACTACAACTTATATAATCAGGTTGCAGACGCGCTGACGAAAAGCAGGATCAATACAGAAAAAGCGCTGGACTTAACACCTGATAGTCCATCGGCAAATCTGCTTTTGGCTCAAGCACAGACGCTTCAAGGGCATTACCATCAAGCACAAAAACTTCTAAATGACACCATAGCAAATACACCTAATTGGCCTTTGTTAAAGTCACACCTAGCCGAGACCTATCTCTTGCAAGGCAATACCATTGATGCATACCCGCTAGCACGCCAAGCTTATGAGGCTTCTCCCACCGAACCCAAGGTAGTTGCTAGCTACCTCCACTGCCTGCGCAAAATGTATATGGCCAACTGGTTTAGCAAGGTACTTGTCAATGCCAGCCCTGAAGTAAAGGGCTCTCCTTGGATACAACTAGAACACATCCAGTTTTTGCAGCAACAAGCGCGGCACGAACAAGCCATCCAACAACTTAACTTATTAGCCAAAGCCGCACCAAATTCCCAGACATTAAACTGGTTCACAGCCCTTTCTTATCTAAGTAACAATCATCATGATAAAGCGACCGATGTTTTAGCGCTGACTGTTGAAAAGCACGGTAAATACGCATTATTCAGTCAATTATACTTGTCACTCCTCACTGCTAAGCATCAATCAATAAGTAAATACACCAATGATATTGCCAACCAGATAAAGGCCGGCAACCAAGACCCTGAATTAGTCTTTAGCCTCGGTCTCATCAGCCTTTACCATCAGCAAAATGACAAGGCTCAGGACTATTTCAAACAGGCTATTCAACTGGGATTTAGTGACGAGTTTAGGTTTAAAGCATTACCCTTCAATATCACGGCAGATCAAGCTCATTTTTTAGATAGCATTGTTGAGCAGCTTACTCTGACTAACTTAAAGAAAAGAATAAAGCGCACACCAAAGTAGTCACTGTGCGCTGTATACCAATAAGTTAATTAGCAGGTCTTAGCGTTTCGATTACCTGAGCATCAACCCAAAAAATATCAGCATCTCGTGAAGGTGTGGTACGGTTAAAGAACAAATATTTACCATCGGGCGTGACACTCGCTGACGCCTCCCGCGCACTGGTATTCACTTTGTCTCCCAAATTAATCGCTTCGCCCCAACTACCGTCTTTCAAGCGGAAGCTAATATAAAGATCCGAGTTACCAAACCCTGAATCTCGAACCCCGTCCCATATAATGTAAGAATCATCGGGCGCGATAAATGGATGGGCATTATAAAGGCCAGTATTAATTTCAGGACCTAATTTAACCGGTCGTTGGCGCTGACCGTTTTTCACCTCAGAGATCCTAATAACATCGCCACTTTTATAATCGTCAAACACATACGTACCACTCGCAGATGCACTTAACCGCATGATCCCCCAACTTTCTTTATCAAACATAGGGCCTAGACTTTTGGCTTCAGACCAGCTCCCCTCTCGACGTGTCATAACATATTTACCCATATGCATGGTCACGCCATCTGGAGCTAATAATGGCCTGCCAACTCTTGGACCAACAACCGTATCATGCCACTGTTCACCTCGCTGCTCGTATGCAATTAAACTCCAACGGTTCACGTTCAGATCCTTTCGCGTAAAATAAAAGGTTTTCATGTCCGGGGAGAAAAACGCATTGTGATCTCTGTGCTCTGTTGACACCGTGCCAAGCGCAAATACTTGAGGTGTGTCCCCAGGAGGTGTTTGGCCAAGATAAGGACCGGATCTAAGCTGCGCGAAACTCTTAGCAGATATTGATATCATCAACAGCGCTAGACCAATGTTTATTTTCATTTTTATTACTCACTTTCTTCGGTTAGAGATTATTTTTTTGAGAGTGGGTAAGGTAACAATTTCAGCAAAATTCTCTTGAATTTCTGATGATTTATTAATGACCTTTATCTGATTTCTACCGTTTTCCTTTGCGTTTAAGCTCTTCTAATCGCTCGCGCTCCGCCAAAATCATCTTTAACATCTGGATGCGAAGCTCCGCTTCTTGTTGTTTAAATTCAGAGAGTTGTTCCTCAAGTACTTCCACTTCATCCACTTTTGTTTGGTCACGGTACTTTTTACTGCCTACATGTTCGATTAAAGCTTGCTGCTCATCATTAGTCGCGTCTGGGTGCTGTTCGACTTTTAAAAAGCGCTGCTCTTGGGATTGCATCAGCTTATTAATTCTTTCTTGGAGTTTACGAATTTGCGCTTGAATAAGGTCCATTGCCTTTTCTAAGTTTTCATAATCTTCTTTAAATACAGGGTTATCTTCCTTATAACCAGCTGCTTCATCATCAAGCTCTTTGGAGAGCATCGCGGGCACCTCTTGCTTCTCTTCCACATCGCTTTGTGAATTCGTCTTTACTTTGTTGGAAGCTACTTGAGCTGAGCCTTGTGATTTCAATTCAGTCTGTTGCTTTAACGGTGATAAGCCACTTTGATGTATTTGAATATCCATTTTCTCTCCTTGGGATAGACACTGTTTGCTATATATCGGAAAAACTGGATAAAACTTAATTAAATTTACGTTGTGCGTTCCTAATTTCGTTTCCGCTGTCTTCAAATTGACATCAACTCGCGACTAATTTGTCATAAATACCAGCAAAAATACTCAATAAGCTAACTCGGCTAGGAAGTATGTTGGTATAGCCTCTTTTTTCGCGGGAGCGTTATGGAAAACAAGCAAATTGCGGTGGTAACTGGTGCCTTTGGTGGGATTGGTTCTGCTATTACGAAAACACTCATTGAGAAAGATTTTTTTGTTGTCGCGATAGCAAGCGAAAGGCGTAATGAGGCCGACTTTGATCTCTGGCTTAACACGCTACAAATCAATCCAGCGGCAGTAAAACCTCTATTCTTGGATGTGACTAATGCTGAGCAGTGCCACACAGCGATGACTCAGGTCCTACAAGAATTTGGTAATATCGATTTACTCGTAAACAACGCCGGGATCACACGCGACTCAGCGTTTAAAAAAATGACCCACGCGCAATGGAGCGAGGTGATCAACACCAATTTAAATTCCCTCTTTAATATGACCAACCCGGTCTTTGCGGCAATGTGCGCAAATAAGCAAGGTCGTATCGTTAATATCTCTAGCGTTAATGGCCTAAAAGGTCAATTTGGGCAGGCAAATTATTCCGCTGCAAAAGCGGGCATGATTGGCTTTACTAAAGCGCTAGCCTATGAAGGTGCGAGAAGCGGTGTCACCGTCAATGCAGTAGCGCCAGGCTACACAGAAACGCCTATGGTGAGCGCCATGCGTGAAGACGTATTAAATAGCATAAAAGCACAAGTACCGATGCAGCGTTTAGCCACGCCTGACGAAGTTGCAGCTGCAGTTGCTTACTTAGCATCAAAAGAAGCCGGTTACATTACTGGCGAAACCCTGTCGCTCAATGGCGGCCTATATATGCAATAACCTAAGTACCACTGAGGGAGCGAGCTGTACCTGATGTTCGGTGGTGCCAACTATTCACTATCATCCATTGTGTTAACTTAATCGATAACAAGGAAAAGACCATGTACAGCGATTTATTCAAAACATTCAACGAACAAACTGAGCGATTCTTTGCACCAGCGGTACAGTTTAACCAAATCGTGGCAAAAAACATCGAAGCACTATCTAAAATTCAGCTGCACTCGGCTGAACAGATCACTAAAACATCCATTGAGCAGCTAAAGCAAGCGACTGAAATCAAAGATGCAAAATCTATGATGGATTTTAACGCAAGTCAGTTGAACGCGTTAAACGCACTAAGCCAACAGATGATCCAAGATGGTCAAAAGCTTTCTCAGTTAGGTCAAGAATTTAAAGACAGCTTAGAATCTCTTGGTAAAGAAACGCTAAAAACAGCGAAAGCGCAATAACCTGCAATTTTGGGCGGCTTAGGTCGCCTTACCCGTTCAAACAACACAAAGGATCTACCTGTATGGGCACTCAAGAAAATATTGAGCAAGGGTTAACTGCGTGGTGGCAATATAACCAAGAATTGTGGCAGCTCGCAGCGACAAATTTTGGTAAAGAGAATCCATTACAAAATGCATTAAATGAGCAAAACCAAGCCGACTTACAAAGTTGGCTCAGTGCACTCAATCAGCAACCAGAAACCTTTATTAAACAGCAAAATGCGTGGTGGCAAACTCAGTTTGCAATTTTTCAAAACAGTTTTATGCCACAAACGATTGATGAGAAAGAAGACATTATTAGCCCTGAGCGTGGAGACAAACGCTTTATAGACCCAGATTGGCAGGACAATCCTTGGTTTAACTACCTTAAACAAAGCTATCTTTGGTTTGGACAATCACTACAAAACACCATTGAAAATACCCCAGGTCTCGACCCAAAACTTAAAGAGCGATTAGCGTTTTTTGCAAGACAGTCCGTTAATTCAGTATCGCCGAGCAACTTTGTTTCAACCAACCCAGAATTACTCAAGCTGACGCTAGAAAGTAACGGGCAGAACCTATTCGATGGACTGGCGCGCTTAAAAAAAGATTTAGCCAAAAGCACTGAAATGCTCCGAGTCAGCATGACCAATGAAAATGCGTATACACTTGGAGAAGACCTAGCTTGTACACCGGGAAGAGTGGTATTCCAAAACCACTTGTTTGAATTGATCCAATATCATCCGACAACGGAGCAAGTACACAAGACTCCCCTGCTTATCGTGCCGCCATTTGTTAATAAGTACTATATTTTGGACTTGAGAGCTGATAACTCGATGGTTAAATGGGCACTTGAACAAGGCTATATCGTATTAATGATGTCATGGAAAAACCCAGATCCAAGCATGGCAAATATTGCGTTTGAAGACTATGTCGTCGACGGTGTGTTATGTGCTTTAGAGCAAACTGAAAAGCAAACAGGCGAAACCCAAATCCATACTGTGGGTTATTGTATCGGCGGTACTCTACTCACTACGTGTATGGCCTATATTGCTGCTAAGCGCATCAAACAAAGAGTAAAAAGTGCAACCTTGCTAACTACGATTTTAGATTTCTCGCAGCCTGGAGAACTTGGCGCATTTATCAATGAGCCCACCATTAATGCGCTAGAGCAGTATAATAATCAAAATGGCGTGATGTCTGGGCACTTGCTCGGTACTTCTTTTAGTATGCTGAGAGAAAACAGCTTGTATTGGAATTACTTCGTCAATAACTACCTCAAAGGCAAAGCGCCCGCCGACTTAGATTTACTCTACTGGAATAGTGATAGCACGAACCTAACAGCGGCCTGCCACAACTTTATTTTACGAGACTTATATCTCAATAATCAGCTTATTGAAGACAAATCTGTCAGTATTCGTGGCACTAAAATTGACCTCAGTAAAGTAAAGCAGCCAGTCTACTTTCTCTCTACCCGTGACGATCATATTGCACTGTGGCAAGGCACTTTTGAAGGAGCCAAAAGACTCAGCAGCCCGGTCACCTTTGTGCTTGGTGAGTCTGGTCATATTGCTGGTGTGGTCAACCCGCCAAATGCAAACAAATATGGTTATTGGTTTGATGGACAAGACCAAGAAAACCCCGCTGAGTGGCTGGCCTCGGCAAAGCATGAAAGCGGGTCATGGTGGTCCCATTGGGCACAGTGGTTACATCAAATAAACCCAGAGCAAGTCACAGCCCGTGCCGCACAAAGTGATGAACAACCGGGGATTTACGATGCCCCCGGAGAATACGTCAAACAGAGTATTTAAGAAACTTACAATCAAATCAATTAGAGGCAAGAAATCTTGCTTCTAATATTTCCCGTTATTGACACATTCTATACATTCGGTCAGTCTAGGACGCAAAAATATAGGGAAATAACATGATTGGATTTCTTATACTTGTTGCGGCGTTCGTAGCCTTTGTTGGCGTATTACAATATCAAAAAGTAAAAACGACGGCACGTAGACGTAGTTTTATTCAAGATTACAATCTCACACATTTAAGGCCCAAACTCAGCCACCATTACCCTGAGCTTACCAATGAGCAACTGACACAGGTTGAGCTAGGCCTTAAGCAGTTTTTTCAAGCGAACTTATTGCTCGAAGATCAATCCTTGGCTATGCCCTCTCTGGTTGTCGATGCGCTGTGGCATGAATTTATTTTACATACACAAGAGTATCATTCCTTTTGCTACCAGGCCTTTGACCGTTTCTTACACCATTGTCCATCTGAGGCAATGAAAGGGAAAAACAAAGCTCAACTCAGTTTGCGTAAAACATGGAGAGCCTGCTGTAGCATCGAAGGAATATCTCCGCGCAGACCGGCTACTTTACCTATATTATTCGCACTGGATGCCTTACTTAACATCCCAAATGGCTATTACTACTCGGCAACTGATTTTCGAGAGCCCATTGCCAAAGGCGACTCCAGCAGCACAACCTATGCCGGGCACATCGGGTGTACGTCAATGGACAGTGGCGACAGCAGCACTTCCTCAAGCTCTTCAAACTCAAGTTGTAGTAGTGGTTCAAGTTGCGGTAGCGGCTGTAGTAGTTAAACACAAAGTATTTCTAGGATGCGGCCTTTTACATTCGTTAACGTTAAGGCCTTATATTGGCGCCAAAGATTAGCTACTATTTGTACCGGTTTAACTAGTTTTCTTTTGGTGATCCGGTGCCTATTTTCAACAAACATTACAGCCTGCTATTTTCAGCCTTACTAATGTCGGGATGCCACCAGCTGGGCGAAGGTCAATCTTTGTGGAGAATCGCCTCAGAAGGCATCATTTTTGATGGGCAGCTGCAAACGCACCTGTCAGCTCCCTCAATTCAATGTGAACAATGTGAAATCAAACGTCAGACCGATATGCGCCCTTCCGGTCCTGCGGATTACACATTGGTGTCGGAAAACCACAAACTCAAAGCGATTTGGGGTAAAAGTAGCAATGCCGCTTTATATATTCCAAATAACGCAGGAAGAACCTTAATAAACTTGGCTCCGGATACAGAAACTGGTGTCTGGATAATGGATTTAGATAGCACACCAAAACCGCTCAAGGTGGGTAAGGTGAATTATGTGATGCTTGGCGCTGACACTTACCAAGTAGTGATCAGCCCAAATTCACAGCGCACAAACTTCGAGTACGCCGTACTTGTGAAATAGCTTTTATTGCGCTTCTAAAATCGTTACTGAGTCCGGTTTGAGCCTAACTAGATTCATTCCCTCAGTGACTTTGCTTGCATCAAACACTTCACCGTTTTCATGTGCTCTATGAGCCAAATAACGCTTCGTTTTCTCAATGTCTAACTCGAACTGCTCAAGTATTCCAGTCGCATAGGCTTGCTTTCCAATGGCGGACATTGGAAAAACCATATCGCCATCCCGTACCTTTACATTTATTTCCTCGCCGTTATCTACTTTCAGTGTCATCCAACAACCGCGTTTTTTACACACCTTGACCACTTCACCCGACAGCGTGATCTGACTCCCCACAAACTGCTCAGTATTTTTCAATACGTCTTTGCCCGCAACGAGCTTACTCATGTCTGCACCACCGCCAAACTGGGTATCACTTGCATAAGATATAGTGCTAAGCAATGCCAACATCAGCAGCAACCTATTTTGTAATTTCATAAAACCTCCTTCTCAAAAATTACAGCCAGTATAAACAAAAATGCCGACTTAACGTCGGCATTTTTAACATCATTTTAGCTTTTGCTCGTTATAGTTTTTTCAGCTTCATATCAGTGCCAAATACAAGGCCGTGATCTGCAACATCCATACTAAACTCAAACACCATATTTTGCTGTAAAAGCGCATCAATACCTTCCGGCATTGGTTGACCAGTCGCTTTTGCCGCTTCTAACATTGGTGCTAAAAACGCTTGCATATCCATGCTGAAATGCGTCATGCCATTGGTTTCTAGCGCTTGGTTTGCCATTTTATCAGCAATAACCGTCGCCTTTTCACCCGTAAACAATACCAAGTGATCGCCTTTAACCGCTAGTTTAATATCCACGTCTAAAGGCTGTGGAGATGGAATGTACTGGTTAATTGAAACCGGTGTGCCGTCTTCTGGGATTTGAATTTGACCCAGCATAGGTGCAAGCCCTTTCACCGTATTAACAAGTACTAAAGGATCTTCGGCCGACAATGTGACTAGAGCATCAAACGTTTTAGGTTCCGGCATGCCTTGGTCGTTTGGCTCCATAACAAGATCAAAAATGGATGCACTCACGCCTTTAACCGAGTTCGCCATGCCTGTCATCATCGCAATAGCCATTGGACTGTTTTGTTTCGCCTGCTGCTGTAGTGCAACGAGTTCAGAGCACTTGAATTCAGCTTTAGTAAAGCGGCCCCAAAGGGTGTTTACAAGCGGTGCAACTTTTGCAACGTCAACACCATAGCCAAACCCGAGTACTTTCTCTTCGCCGTTGGTGACGTGCGCAGGAATAAAACCACGGATCGACCCAAGCGCTTTCATCAGTTCAGCATCTTTACCCACCACCACAGTATCAACTTCAAAGTCGATTGCAGAATTAGTAAATTGAATATTCTTGGTACCCAATACCGTTGCTGGCCACAGGTTGGCGATTTCACTATAGTCCGCCTGACACTCAGGAGCACGTACCGCTGCTAATTTCTCAGTACCACCACCTAGCTGCAATAGGTTATCTAACATACGAGTCAAATCGGACTGCTTATTTGCAGTAATGCCATCGACGATGGCCACATGGTTCAGAAACGCAATTGACGAACCATCAAAACTGAACTGCGTATTGTATTGCTCAAGTTTGCCAGATTGCGCCAGTGACTGGGTTGGTTTGGCAATACCCAAAGCGACTTTTAAATCTGCTTCGGTGTTAATTGGCGTGTTAAATGTCGTCGTTACCCATTGACCCTGCACGGATGTGATAAGCTCAATTTTAGCTTCTGGCGCGAACTCAAGCTGATAACGCGTTAATGCGACGCCATCAAGCGTATCTTCTTGGTATGTGATTTCGGCATCTTTTGCAGCCATTTTTATTGTGCGCTGAAAAGCTTCGGGATCTGCAAGCTCATAACGCAGTGTCGGTAACAATCCAACGGTGTAGAATACACTTCTAACTGTCTCACCCATACCTAAGATAGCTTTCATTTGCTCAGGGGATGTCATTGCTAGATTGTACTGCTCTAATAGCGTCGCCAGAAAATTCAGATGTTTGTCATTTTCTTTTCTAAGCAACCCAGTTACTTCTTCAAGGTTTTGTACTTTTCTAAGCGATTCAGGCATAAAAGATAAATATTTTTGCTGCTCAAAAGGCGTTAATTGCCCCCAAAATACAGCGGTATCAGCCGGAACATATTCCAGTTGTTCCATCGCGATGCTTGAAGAAGATGATTGAGTGGTTACATAAGCACCAACGGCAATAGCCACCGCACCTAAGCCAACGAGAAGTTTTGTATTCATAATTGATTCCTTGTTATCACCACGGTACATAGCCAAACACGTGGTAAATTTATTCTTCCCTACGAACCGCAACGATTGCGCGCGTCAGAGGTCGTTGCATAAAGACAATTGCATGCCCAAAAATGCAGCGGTATTGTACCTCGATTATTGTCTCAATTCCATTAATTGTGAACGGTCAAGTTACTCTCAAAATTCGGTCAGTTTTAAAATGAGCTTGATCGTTACACCAATAACCACCAAGCTCTCATTTACAGGGTTATTGACTTTCTGCTTGTAGAGTCAATCCTGAAAAAGCAGCGTAACCATAGAGCCCAATATGCCAAGTTCCCGCATTTGGATTGGTGATCGTGCATGTTTCATTATTGCCATTTTCATAAGGCCGACATTCGTAGGTACTACTATTTGGTTGTTGACCAAAGCGCAGATATAAATCAGCATCTCCATTACCACCCGATGCCTTTACTTGCAGGCTCTGTGTGCCCTGTGCCACGTCAAAAGTATAATACTGCCACTGACCTTTACTGGCGGATTGATCCAACCATTGCTGGCTATTGCCTTGATCTGGAGGAGTGTCAGTATAAACCGTAGCCGTTAGCGCAACGCCTGAATAACTCTCATAGCCATTAAGCATGACATAGTAACGACCTGTTTGTACTGGAGTAATCGCACAGACTTCATTATTACCTGATTTATAGGGTCGACAATCGTAGTTTTGTTTCGTTGGCTCCGCATTAAAGCGCACATACATATCTACATCCCCACTGCCGCCCGCCGTTTCAACTTTTAGCTGCGTCGCTCCTGCTGGCACATCAATGTAATAAAGTGTCTGAGAAGACTTAGCACCAGTGACATTCGCTTGTGTTTGACCACTGATAAGTTCAATTGCAGCTGGCGGCTCAACAATGGGAGTTTCTATCACAGATAGATTATTGCTTGCTTTGATCAGATTCAGTTCATCACCAATTTCTGCGGCATACCACCATGTCATATTCATAGGTAACGCGAGCGGATCGGCATCTCGCTGCGCTTTAGATAACGCGGTTGCATTACTTGAAAACTCAGCAGTTCGAACAATGAGCTTATCGTTTGTCACACTCAACACTTTAAACTGTTGAATACTCGCAAGGTCGATAGTCCAGCTTTTTGGATCATTGGCGCTTCTAGCCGGTGCCCCCCAGCTTCCCTCACCCACATAAACGGTGCCGCCTTGGGTCGTTGCAGTAAAGCCATTGCTGGTAGGCGTTAGTGCGTAAGTCAGTTTATTGATATGAGTATCGGACTCTACCACTAAGTTCATCGCATTATTATAGAAGTCTTGTGCCCACCAAGTGTGTAACATGGTGTTGTCTGACTTACCAGAATAGTGAGGATACATCGGCTTGTGATACTGAGCGATACGCCACGTTGCGCTGTTGCCCTGAGACTGTAAGTCGCTTTTCAGCCAATTGTTCATCGCCGTAGCATAGCTCGACCAGCCACTATTTTTAAATTGGCTGTTTAAGGTATAAACCCTTAAAAGCCCCGCCACGTTAAAAGCACCATAGGTATCTTTTGCTGTACACGCACCATCTTGGTCATAATCTACACCAAATACTTCGCATAGCGTTTTGTAGTTATCGTCTTCGTGATTGCCATGTGTTGCTACAAATGGATAAATTCGCTTGTATGCAAGGCCATCTATCAAATCATCCGAAAAGGTTAATTGCCAATCTTTTAAGTACTCACGCATTTCAGAAACGGAGTTTGCATTGGTGTAATCGCCACCATGCATAATAAATAGCGGTCGAATTTTAGCGATCAACTCATTGCCTTTACGACGCGTTGTCCAACCTGTGCGCGTATCACCACCAGCTACAGCAGTGACCCCTGATGCCGTTTGCGGCGCAGTTCTGAACCACAAACGCTGACCGCAACCTTGTGAATCACAAACACGATAATAAACCGCACTATCAGGGGTTAAGCCGGTTAATTTCACAAATGAACTTGAGAGGCCACCGTCAAAGGTATGCGTAGCGCTGACCGCAGCACTTTGCCAACTCTGCTCATCCGTTGTGCTGCCATATTTTACAATATGATTAGTGCCTGATGTAGGTGTAAACCCTATTGTTGCTGAAGTGCTTGGACTGGTGTCCCACACAAGACGGTGGTAGTCACTCGCAGCAAAACTGCTGCAAGATAGACCTGCTGCAACCACAAAAGTTGCCATTTGAGTATATTTCATTTCCTTGGTTCCTAGTTTAGAGTAACAGGCTCAGCACGACTTTGAGCCAATGAGAGTGGTGTTGATGGCGTAGCCACCAACATGACAAATGCGGCGTTTGCATAAGGGAGCGAAAGCGTCTCTGCAAATTGAAAATTCACAGCCGTTGCTCCTAACTTTTCACGCTTAAACGACTTGGGTAATGGCACGCCAGCCTCACCACTCCAATAGTCACCATTTTTAATGTGTGGGAAAAAATCACTTGCGATATGGGGTTGTCCGGGACTATTTGGCGTTTGAATTAAAGAGCGTAGCTCATCAGGTGTAGGTAAGCGCCATTCGGCACTACCACATAAAGAAGCTTGGTTGGTTTTACGGATCAGATCTTGGCTATCGCAGTGGGATGCTTCGAAATAACAATCACCTTGATCAGCATGACCAAATTGACCGTCATACCAAGAGTAACTCCAATAACCATCGTGAATAGACTCATCATCTCGTTTTACTTCCCAGAGCAGATTAAGCTTTTTGTCATAGACACAATGCCAAGGACCCTGCCATACAGACAAAAACTGCATGTCATTGGTGACTTTAATAAAGCGTGCGTGAGTTGGAGTCTCTCGCTCAGATGCGCTGAATAACAAGTAGCTCATCGCCACAGCGGCAATCGCTAAACTAAGTATTAAACGTGAGGCAACGGTCATCGCATATACCTCAATTGAATCGCTCTGTGGTGACGAGTATGCGCGATTTGTGCGTGATCGAATGCGGAGACCCACATGCAAACACCAGAGCGCAGTTCAACATCAAGGGTAGAATGCGTTTGGTGTTTACGTACCAGCTCTAGCGTCCAATAACCATCGCGCCACTCTCCCCTAGCTCTAACATCTGCTCTATCTCCCTCAAAGCGATTTGAACGGTACAATACGGACGGGAGCTGTTCGCCAATTTTCGCCATGTCTCGTTGTGGGTTGTAGGTTTCACTGGCAAACCAATCAAGGACTTTGCGCTCAGTGATATCAGGCGATGGGATTGGCATTCGCTTTGGCGTAACCTCAGTCGGTGAGTACCAGCGCCAGTTCATCACATAAGCACCGCTTTCTTTGCCATCAGGTTGATACCCTGCGGTGTAGCGTCTTTGCCCAAGTGCAACGCTTTGAGGCGGCCCAAAAAAATTATCATCGGCCAAGTACATGTCATTGGTTCTCAGCGCTTTCCAATGCCACAAGTCTCGCGTGCGGCCGTCCGTACTTGCATGATAGCCTTTGCCATGCCAGTTACGGGGCTTGCCTGCAAGCGGCGCATCGCCGTATTGAACGGTGCCATCACCTCCTAGTTCACAGGTAGTCGATAGCATAATGGCAAACTTATCTTCATAATAAGTGCGCTCGTCAAAGCGATAAAAGCCATTTTCTTGTACTTGCCAACCGTTCGAGGTTTTTTCCAGCGGCAGATGCTCTAGGCTTTCGGTCGGATCTTGCCAGCGGATCAGAAAAAAGGTTTCATCATGGTTGCTCAACGCTTTTATTTCGACCTCACTACTCCCATCCAAGAAGTTTGCACCACCAAATGTAGTTAACTTAATAGGCTTAGCACGCAACCATTGTGGCTCGTCTCCTTTACCGTCTATTTCAAGGTGACTTTGCCTTGATAGCGGCGCGACTTCTAACCGTAAATGCTGATCTGCAACAATAAGCTTTATGCCAAGTCCGCAAAAATACACCAGAGCAATACTGCAACTGAGCAAAATAAGCGCATTTCGGGGCAATAACACGCTCAGTACTTGCTTGCCCTTAAACACCGTGTGCTTTATGCCATGTAACATCAAATACAAAAAAATGGCTGTCGCTGATAACCCATGAATGACTAGATTTAGACTCTCTGGATTGAGCCAAAGTAACCAACCTGTGGCTATACTCAGCACGATAACAAGATACCCAAAGTAGTTAACGGCTTTATCAAACTTGCTTGGTGCGCCATGAAACGGTGTGCGAATGGTTGCCACAGTAAAAACAATCGCAATCAAGGTGAGTAAGCAACCAAATAACACATGCACTGACAGCAACGCGCCTTGGGGAAGCAAAGGCGAAAGAAACGCCAGAAAATCATGATTGATAATGCCCAAACGAGGGCCTGTCAGTAACCCAACCAAGATAACTATGACCGCCATAACATGAAAAATGGCAAAACTACTTCGACGCACAACCGCTCCCAAACAAATAAAGTAAATTTAGTGTAAACAAATAAATTTACATAAATATTTCATATTTGGAAAGATGAGACTTCCTCATCTTGAGAATTATCGGCGCGTGTAATGTCGTGTAACTTGATTGTTAATTCGTTTGTACTAAGGTAGTTGATACTTCCACCGTCACGGACAGTTCAACATGAACAATAGACTAGTAATAAAATATGTAAGTGCGGCAGTGGCTTGCACACTGTTTCTCGCAAGTTGTAGCTCACCAAGTAAAAAACCTTCAGTGCCCAAAGAAACGCTCGACCCGGTTGCAGAATCTGGTCAAGTGCCTGAGCGAGTTTGGCTCAATCAAGGGTGGTCAGATAAACTTCGGCAAGACTTTTGGTTTACAGGCCAAGGGTCACAAATCATTCCCTATACTTGGTTTACTTGGTTAGAGCAACCCAATAGTAAAAAGCTCTTTCGCGATAGCGAACATATGGAAATGCTGCGCTACCTGCCCAGTAAAACCGCCGCCAATAACCCTTCAGGCTTGCCCATCGGTTTTGCCGTGCATAACAATCAAACCACGGGACAAGCTTGGGTCGGGATGACCTGTGCAGCATGTCACACTAACCAAATTGACTATAATGGCACAAAAATCTTGGTAGAAGGTGCGCCCACCCTCGCCAACTTTGTACTCTTCTTTAGCCGCCTAAATGCCGCGTTAGAAGCGACCCTTAACGATAATCAAAAGTTTAGCCGTTTCGCGATGCGCGTATTAAAAGAAGGGGCATCGCAAGAATTGATTGATGATCTACGAGACGATCTCAAGCATGTGGCGCTTGCAACCGCCGAGCGACAAACCGTTAATGACTTGCCCGAAGACTATCCAGACGATTTTACTAGCTATGCTCGACTTGATGCATTTGGCAATATACAAAACGCCGGCACGGCATTTGCGCTTGACGACCTTAACAATAAAAATGCGCCCACCGCGCCCGTCTCCTATCCATTTTTATGGGGGACGCACCAGTCAAATGTTGTGCAGTGGAATGCTTCCGCCCCCAATATTCCTGTGGTCGGCCCATTAGTACGCAACATTGGTGAAGTTGTGGGTGTGTTTGGTTCGTTATCCATTGAAGAAGCACCGGTTTGGCAGCGCGTTTGGGGAAAACATGCTCGATATAGCTCAACGGTAGACATGCATGCGTTAGGGCAACTAGAAGCCTGGGTAAAAACACTTCTGCCACCAGCTTGGCCTGAGCAATACCTTCCGGGGATTGACACCAATAAGGCGGCACAAGGGAAAATGCTATTCCAAGCAAATTGTGCCAACTGCCACCAACTTATTGATAGCAAAAACTTACTCAAGGATTACGAAGCAGTAAAAGTACCGGTAAAAGAGATAGGTACCGATCCGACTATGTCTAATAACGCAAGCTGCCACATGGCAAAAACACTGTTCTTGGAAGGCACAAAAACCGACATTATCGCGGGAGACAAATTCCAAGCAGTGGATAGCGCTATCGATATCCCAGTAAATGGCGTGGTGGGTCTAGTGCTAAAAGATCCCATCAAAGCAATCGAAGCGGGCTTAATAGCAGAGCGCACCGGGCCTGATGGTAAGAAAACCACTGTGAAAAAGTCCATTGAAGAGCGCCTCAAAGTCTATTTGGCAAATAGACAACAGTTAACGCCCAATACTAACGAAGATTGTGTTGATGGTTTTTACGATGCGGGTGTCTACAAAGCAAGGCCGCTAAATGGAATTTGGGCAACCGCGCCTTATTTACATAATGGCTCGGTGCCAAACCTATGGTCACTACTACAATCACCAGAGTCGCGCCCAGATACCTTCTGGGTTGGCAGTCGCGAATTCGACCCTATCAATGTTGGCTATGTTACTCATCAAGGCATGAACGAGTTCAAAGTGAACAAAGCCAGCGGCGAGGTGATGCCGGGCAATGATAACAGCGGTCACGTTTACGGCACGACCTTGAGTGACAATGAAAAATGGCAAATCGTTGAGTTTTTGAAAACGCTATAAACGCCATGTAGCACTAAAAACAAAGGGCCGAATACAGGCCCTTTGACTTATAACCGAAAACGTTATTTAAAATGACTCGTGCAACACCACCAGCGCACTTAACTTGCTTGCGCCAAACGTCATCATTTTTTCAAAATCCGACCTTGCAATGGGTACTTGCTGGCAGTCGATAGGGTTTTGATCGTCCTCGACATCAGGGTCATTAAGATATAAACACAATTCATCCAACCCCGTAATAAGCACCCAATGTGGCGCTTTTTTGCCGTTTAGTCTGTAGGTGCTGATCAAAGCCAATACCGCACTGCCCTGTAACAACCATTGTTCAACCTGTTCAAGCTTTACATCGGCTTGATGAATAGCAATATCACGATATTCACACTCTTGACGGAATTGCTCATGAACTAAGGTCATCACCTGTTTTTTCTGCGCGCTTCTCACGCCATCTAAAAATAGCGGGCCCGCCGTATTCACCATCACCTCTGCCGCAAAACCACGGCGCTCCGCAGCCAATGCCAAACCAAATGGGTGACAGCCGCCGTGACCTGCGGTCATAAAGATGGTGGTCGCTTCACGCCATATCTCAAGCTCTAAGGCCTGATCGCCCATACAGCCTGGATCTATGCTCGCCATTGCCATCATCAGTGACGCCGGACCGCAGGTAAAGTCTGTCGTTTGTTGATACCAAGGAGCTTGGTGCAACACCGCCTTTTGCGACAGCTTACGCACGCATTTTTGCATTCTTAGCGCATCGTCATGATCCGCGTAATAGTTTTGATACTCGCCAAATACACGATAACCCATGCGTTTATATAAGCCGATGGCCGCGTCATTGCGTTTAGCCACTTCTAAACGCATATATAACCAGCCCATTTCACCCGCTCTGACTTCAAGCTCAGACATCAATTGGCGTGCGATCCCTTTACCTTGATGATGAGGCGATACCGCCAATGAATAAAGCCTTGCTAGCCGCGTCCCTTGGTGCAACCAAAGCAATCCATAGCCCACAAGTTCCCCTGCTAACTTTGCAGTGAGCAGCAAGCTATGTTCAAAACTGATGTAATGCTTGAGTTGGCGGCGACTCAGTCTATCTGCACTAAAGCAGCTTTGCTCCAGTGCGTTAAGTGAATTCAAATCGTGCTGTGTCGCCTTTTCAAGCACCAACGCGGCTTGCAACATTACTTTTTACCTCTCGCTTCAAGACGTCTTGAAAATTCAGACATCACTTGCATGTACAGCTCGTCACCGAGATATTTGTCTTCAACCCCTTGGTCAATATTCGGGTTGTCGTTTACTTCAAGTACGTAGGCTTTGCCGTTGTGCTCTTTAATATCAATACCATACAAACCATTACCCACAACTGCCGCCGCTTTTAACGCCGCACGTAACACCGCTTTTGGCACTTCAAACGTTGGTAGCGTGTCAAACCCACCCGAGAAATTACGTTTTGACTCATGGTTATAGATTTGCCAATGGTTACGTGCCATATGGTAACGGCATGCGTAGATCGCACGGCCATTTAATACCCCAATACGCCAGTCGTAGTCCGTGTATAAGTAAGCTTGCGCCAACACAATCGCAGAGACGCTCATCAGCTCTTGTAAACGCTCGCCAAGTTCTTCTTTGGTTTTTACTTTAAATACGCCTTTTGAGAACGAACTCTCAGGCATTTTAAGCACCATAGGTAGCGATAACTCAGCAATGAGTTTATCGATTACTTGTTCATTACACTGACTCACAAATCGCGTTTCTAAACTTGGCACCTTCTTGTAATTAAAGGCATCATGTAAAAACACCTTATTACAACAGCGTAGGATCGAGCTTGGGTCATCAATTACCACTAAATCTTTTTGCTCTGCTTCTTGCGCAAGGCGATAAGTATGGTGGTCAATCGCTGTGGTTTCACGAATAAATAGCCCATCGTATTGGCCTAAGTTGTATAACTCAGCCGCTTCTAATGGATGGACTTTAATGCCAAGCTTTTCACCCGCTTTTACAAAGCGGCTGATCGCCCCTTTATTACTTGGCGGCAACTTTTCATCGTGGTCCACCAACATCGCAATATCCCAGCGATACTTTTTGTGGCTCTTACGTTTGTTCCACTGAGTGGCATGCACATGACCTAATACTTGAGTACAAAACTCAAGCTGCGCCACCTGCAGAGTCGAAAAGTCTCGACGCTGCACCTGCACGCGCACGCCTTTGTCTTGCTGCTGTAATGTCACTTTTAGTAAAGGCGCTGGAAATTGCTGAAATAAATACGCCGCCAACTTACTAAACTCAGGCTGTTGGGTTTCGCCCATACAAATGATCAGCTCAGCTTCATCGGTAATTGCGATCCCACGCTTATCAAACCAAGCTTGCGATAAAAACAACGCATTATCGCCATCACGTAAACCATTAATAACCTTTAGACTCGGAAGCACTTGGTGATTACGCGCTTCAGCAAGTAAAGAGCAGTAATAACCTTGGCTTAAATAACGGTCACAGTCACATAAATTAATCACTCGAAGTTTTGATTCACCGAGCTTTGGGTACTCTTGCAAATACGTTTCAAACGTCACTACGTTATTTGCCAAAGGCAGTACATCTGCATTTTGATCAACAACGAATAGAGTAGATAGCATCTAAATAATCCTTAGGTGGCGATGCGTTAGCACATCAGTACATGATGGTTTAGGCACCCCACGATTTAACATAGGGTTAGTGGGCAAATTCAAGACCCACATTAAAGTGGAGTAGTTGTAATCTTAAATATAGCACTTAGCAATTGAGTAATTTTGATTCTCAAGATAAATCTTTCTTGCTGTCGACGACCGGAACAAAATCATTAAATTTCAAAAGGTTAAAAACCATAAAAGCACGTACAATTAAATTTGATTGAAACGATTAAGATTTCTCGTGTTTACAAACAGATATCAAGGATGAAATAGCATGTGGTATGCATGCTTAGGAACCCCACGAGCAATGAGTGCTTTGGTTGTAGTTGCTTATATTTGCGAGCGGATAAGCCTTAAGTCCATCTGCAAAGAAGTCGTGAGTAAACAGCGAGAGTGGACAGAGCTACACCCTATTGATGATTTCAAGACAGGTATTTTTAAGCCGCTTGAATCGTTAAGAATACGAGCAATAGGGTTACTTGAGTCGTGGTCAAGAGAAAGCAATGCAAATGTGTAATGCAGTGTAATTTCAATTGTTTAAAATAAATGATAAAAGTATGTTGCAAAATTGACATTCAAAGAGAAGTGAAAGGTCTCGAATACCTCACCTGTGATATCTAAAATTTAGTATTTTTAATACTCTAGCTAGAAGCAGCTTGTTCTTAGCTAGCCAAAAAGAAGGCTTGATAATTCATTACTAGCTCGTCGCAGGTGATTTACATATTGCAATGACAACTTTTTAATTCTAACTAAAGTTATTAAATAAAGTTAGTTTGATAATTGTTGTTTTTTACTTGTTGGTAACTAGGATATTCAAGAATTCATTCTAATTAGCTGTTAACTTTCTAAAGGAGAGCACATGAGAATTTTTGATAAAGCAAAAGCCATTCTGGCCGAAACTTTAAGTTCTCCAACTAAAGACTCATATGTGACGGTTGTCGATGGTAAGCTAGTAACACTCAGGGAAGGGGGCAATTACAGAAACATGAATTTACGTGGTGCCAACCTTAGAGGTGCCCACTTAGCCGGAATTAATTTGGAGGGCGCAGATCTTACAGATGCAATCGTAGAAAATGCCCATTTTAACGGAGCCAATTTGCGTGGGGTAAGGTTTAGGAATGCAGACATATCTGGAGCTGATTTTACTGGAGCAACTTTAGATACAGGAGAAAGGGTCATAAGGGGAGCTAGAGCTTACTCTCCTCCAATCGGAGTTATCGTCGTTGGAGGTGATAATAATGGAGATTAATTCGAATTTTAAAATAATATTTTGGGCAGTTTTTATTTTAACTATAATTAGTTTTGTAGGCCAAGCTTCTCTAGCATTCGCTGGCAGCGATGCGACAGATGCTCAAAATATTCCGGTCAATCAAGCAAATTTTCAAGCGATATGCGATTTTGGTTGGAAGGCTGGTATTGGTGCAATTTTGGGTCTATTGGGTGGGAAGGCGGCGTAAAAGTTAACAAACGCGTGTTGTAGGACTGGTTTGCTGCTGCGCTCCAAGCCATCCTTAAATCCAAACGTTAGGCAACACCGAACACAATACGTTGGAATAATGACAGAAGAATCAAAAACAAGAAGAAAGTTTAAAGCAGAGCTTATAAAGAAACTGCCATTTTTTCCTGATGACAGAGAAACTCTGCAACAGTTGGAAAGCGAAGGCTTAGTTGATGTTATGTTCTATTATTTACATTGGTCTACGCGGCAAGTACCACGCAGAATTAGAAAAGTTCATGTATATCCAGATCTTACAGCGGATAGAAGATATAAAAGGTTAAAAGAGCAGATTAAGCTGCTGAGAGAAAAAGTTTCTAATGGCGAGGATTTATCCCCTTATTTATCACTTCGAGCCCATAAAAAGGGCTACACTCCACGACAAAGGATTGTAGACGGAGAAGTGGATTCGTGGGAAGACAAAGATCAAATACTAAACACTAAAGGCTTTCACCACTTTCATTTAAACATGACAGTTCAAAATACTGGTTTGTCTATCCGTACAAACGAAGTACTGTTTGCGAAGATCACTCGAACAGAATTTCACGCTGTAGCGATTTTTGATCATTCAGTATTTGCCCCTGCAGATGAGAATGGGAACTTAGAATCTGAAAGACGGCGCATGTGGGAAATACATGAAAAATACACCACAATGGGCATGGCTCCAGGTACTGTTTATATGACAAGACCAATAGCTACTTCAGGTCATCCAGCTGGAATTAGATCCATGGGCGATCAATACATGAATATAGTAGAGCAATATGACTCGAAGTTGCCTGAAAGAACTTTTGCCAATCAGTTATACCACGATGCAAATATGCCATCACCAGAAAGGTACAAGCTAGAGTGGAAAATAGACGCTTTAGATCTAGTTATCTTTGATAAAAAGAACAATGTGAAATTTATTGTTCATCAAGGCTACTTATAACAGGGCACAGGGAATCGATAGTATGGATTGCGCTTCGTTAAAATGAGAAATCGATGATGAGAAATTGATGACACCCATCACTACTTGTACTCCAACAAACGATTGCTAACACAAACCGCGTGTCTCATAAATACTAAAATGTTAGGCTAAAAACAGTACCCATAATGCACACATAAAGATGGCAAACCTGAATACCGTAGAAATAAAGTCTTTTGTTCCAGCTAAAGACTTTGAATGCTCTAAACGCTTTTATCAGATAATTGGCTTTGAAATGGCTTTTGAAGCTGGAGATATCGCTTGAGAAATCGATGACACCCATCACTACTTGTACTCCAACAAGCGATTGTTAACACAAACCGCGTGTCTCATAAATACTATAATGTTAGGCTACAAGCAGTACCCACAATATAGACGTAAATATGGCAAACCTGAATACCGTAGAAATAAAGTCTTTTGTTCCAGCTAGAGACTTTGAATGCTCTAAACGCTTTTATCAGATGATTGGCTTTGAAATGGCTTTTGAAGCTGGGGATATCGCTTATTTTAAATCTGGCTCTTGTTCTTTTTTGCTCCAAGATTTCTATGAGCCATTGCACAGCAACAACTTTATGATGCACCTTTTAGTCGAAGATGCCCAAAGCTGGTATGAACATGTTTTAAAACTCGAGCTGGACAAAGCGTTTGGCGTAAGAGTAACTGAACTTGTCGAGCGGCCATGGGGAATGCTCGAATTTTGTATTACTGATCCTAGTGGCGTGTTGTGGCGCATCGCCGAGAATCAGTAACCTAACAAAAAGACTTTGGCGTCAATAACTGACTTTATGTTTTACCGATTAAGCATTTTATTTAATTGGTGTGATATTTGCTTATCTTTCATAGAGTTTACTAATAGCAAGGAGCCTACGCTATGCAACTACCACGTAATATGATGGATATGTATTTTGGTTACAACTTCCGGGTTGGTGATGTAAAAGGGACCAAGGAGAGTATTGTTGAGTTTGAGCAAATTGCCCAAAACGCTTCTTCTGCCGAAGAGAAAGAGCGTTATGCTCTGGCGGCAAAACAGCTAAGAACAGAAGTTCTTCCTCAGATGGAAAAAGAGATGGAACAGCTGGGCAAGCAGCTTGGACTCAAAGCAGGTCAAATAGGCACCGAAATAGAACTAAATAGTGACTCCCTATCAAATTTAGCTATTAAAAAAGACCGGTATGGGGTGCTTTCTGCTGTAACCCCCTATGAAGCTGGGAGTTTTTATCACAATAAAATATAAATGATTAATTTATATTTAAAAAGGTTTGCTGGTTTCAGCACTGGTCTTACGTAGCTCAGCGATAGCAAACATCAGTGTCACTGTCGAAGATGCTGAGTCTTCTCGATACATTCCTGCACCACTAACAACACTTGCTGGCAAATCTCGAGATCGTTTCGATGTTCTGAGCAACTATCCAAGCACGATAGGAAATCGATGATACCCACTAAATATTTGCACCGAAGCTGGGAATTTGACTAACAAACCAAAACTTACCTACCTTCGGTTCTTCACTTTAGCTTTGACGGTGACTTCCCATACCATTTTAAACAAACCTTATTCAGCGCACTTTGCTCTGTAAAACCAAGCGCGTCTACAATATCGAGCAATCTGGTGTTGCCGATGAGCTGTTCAAATCTATGCTTTCGCTCTTGGTCGAGTAAGGCTCTAAAACTGGTGTGTTGTGCTTTTAGCTTACGCTGCATCGAACGCACACTCATGTTTAATGCCTTAGCCATACTTGCTTGGTTGACTCCAGTCAGTGAGTGCTTTGCCGCCAGTAAATTGGCAACACGCGTTTTTAAATCATGATTATCACAAAGCGCTGATACGCTTTTTGCAACCGCTTGCTCAATATGTTCGTGCATTAGGCTGTCGACGGTAGCGACTGGCATGGTAAGAAAATCTAACGGAAACGACAGTGCATTTTCAGGGCAATTTTGTGATACGGGGCAACCAAACCAAGTTTGCAACCGCTGTAATTCTAGGTCACACACGCTAAAGCTAAGCTGGAGTTGGTTAGGCGATAAAGTTGATCGCAAAAGCTGCCGTGCAGCGCTCACCCAAGCGGTCATATTACGCAAAATGGCTTGCTTACCCAGCGGGGTTTTTGGTTGCCAAGTTAACTTGGCATTGTCACTATCACTTGTGAATACAGCGAGGCCAATATCGGCGACAATGGCGTCGTAATGCAATAATGAGGTAATAGCCTGCTGTAAGTCTTTACTAGTTTCGACCAAATAACCAAGCGCCCCATAGTCATGCAGCTGAATGGCTTTACCCAATTCAAAACCAATTAAAGGATCGCCGCTTAACTCCAGCCCTATCTCAAGCAACCGCTCGTACTCAATGAGTGTTACACGTTCAGGCCGTGACGCTACTAGCTCAGCAAACTCGCCTTGCAGTCTCTTGTTATCGGTAAAACGGTCATGGAGATATACCCACGCACTATAAAAATATACAAACGAAGTGGAGTGCATTGCAGTTCCTTTTGTCGTATTTGGACAAATTGTTGGCGCAGTTTGGCAGGATTGTCAATGGCTAACCCGCTACGCTTACGCATATAAAGTACCAAAGCTTTGGCTAAAGAAGGAGCTGTATATGATTGATGTATCACTAATTTTACTGGCACTCAGTCCCGTCTTTTTACTTTGTGTTGCATGGGAATATATTAAGCACCACGAATACTATGATTGGCGAGATTCATTACTCAATGCCCTACTTGCGTTGCTCCATCAAGGCAGCGACGCGCTGGCTTTGCTTGTACTGATGCCGCTCTTTTACTGGCTTCATCAATTTGCCTTATTCACAATCGAATTAAATATCTTCACTTTGCTCTTTGGGTTTATCTTGCAAGATTTTTTGTATTACTGGTTTCACCGGGCATCACATTGTATTCACTGGCTTTGGAGTGCACACGTGGTCCATCACAGTTCTAACAACATGAACTTTACCACCGCATTTCGCCAAAGCTTACTTTACCCTATTGTCGGTATGTGGCTGTTCTGGCTGCCTATGATACTGCTTGGATTTACCCCGACCTTGGTATTTGCCATCGTCGCAATCAACTTGGCTTTTCAATTTTTTGTTCATACACAAACGGTTAATCGATTAGGGATGGTAGAGCGAATTTTTAATACGCCTTCCCACCACAGAGTCCATCACGCCAGTAATCCTGACTATATAGATAAAAACTTTGCCGGGGTGCTGATCATTTGGGATAAGCTTTTTGGCACTTTTGTTGAAGAGCGTGAAGATATAACAATTTGCTATGGAATAAGAGGTGCAGCCCCAAAGCAGACTCCTTTAGATGTTAACTTTGCTCAGTGGCGCCATATGTTCCACTGCTTTTCACAAGCAAACACCTTAAAGGGCAAATGGTTAGCGCTATTTGGTTATCCAACCCACTTATCCGAAAAGCCTAAGAATACTGCTTCAGTCAAGCCCTAGTGTGTTATTTATATCGCTCGGCCTTTTCTACAAGCGCTTGGCAATACATTCTTAGTTTATCGCGCAGCACTCTCACGCTTGGGTTGATCATTTGCTTTGACGGGCAGATCAACCACAGTGGCTTACATTCAACGCGGTAGTCATTTAATATACTTTGCACCACACCTTGTTCCAGTTGGTCTGCTACATCTATCGCGGAGCGCAATGAAATACCCGCTCCTTGCGCACACCAGCGCTTTACCACATCCGCATCATTACTGGTTCTACGCCCTTTAAGCACCACTTTGTAAGTTTGTTCATTTTTCGTCAGTTTCCACGTATCAAACTTACTGCCTCTGATCAAAAAGAATAGCCCTTGGTGCTCACTTAAATCCTCATGATCCTTTGGTGTACCCTGTTTTTCTAGGTATTCCGTAGAGGCACACAGCAGCAATGGCACATCACAAATTTTAAAGCCGTAGAAGCTACTGTCTTCAGGCGCACCATAGCGCAGCGCGATATCAACACCGTCACGATAAAAGTCGAGATTGTGATCATTAAGAATAAGCTTCAGGGCAAGTTTAGGGTATTCATCAAGTAATTCGTCTAGCCAAGGAAGGAGGATATTACGACCAAAATCTGACGGTGCGGTTAACCTTAGCTCACCGTCAATTTCGTTGTCGTTGTCGAGCACCTGCTTTTTGCCATCAGCCAAAAGCGCAAGTGCCTGCTCGCAAATTGGCAAGTAAGTTTCACCTTGCTTTGATAGCCTTAAGCTGCGCGTAGAACGCACAAAAAGTTGAAAGCCAAGGAGCTTTTCTACTCGCTTTATCGCAGCGCTCGCCGTGGCAACTTGCATATCTAACTGCGCAGCCGCCGCACTAATATTGCCAAGTTTAGCCGTTTTCATCACGACAATTAAATCTTGCGTATTCATTTTCAAAAAATTTTTGAAACTATTTAACTCATTATCATCTTTTTATTGATTATGTAAATCCATATTATGTCTTTAAAGCAATTTTAGGAGTCTGATATGTACACGTTACGCGATGCAATTAACAATCGTTATTCCACAAAAGCCTTTGATCCTAATAAAAAAATTAGTGATTCAGATATTGACCTACTCAAGCAGGCGCTAAGACTAAGCCCGTCTAGCACCAACGTTCAGCCATGGCATTTTGTCATCGCAAGTACTGAGGCTGGCAAAACTCAAGTGGCAAAAAGCACACAAGAGAATTACAAATTTAATGAAGCAAAAATACTAAATGCATCGCATGTTGTTGTATTTTCTTCAAAACAAAATATAGATGATGCACATTTAGATAAAGTGCTTGCCAAAGAAAGTGCCGATGGCCGGTTTGAAAAAGGCTCTGAGATCGAGGCACAAATGAACAATGGCCGTCGCTATTTTGTCGGCTTAAATCAAACCAGCGATGAAGCAATCAAAGCATGGACTGGCAAACAAGTTTATTTAAATCTTGGACAGTTCTTGCTCGGTGCGGCATCTCTTGGCATTGACTCAGTTCCTATCGAGGGTTTTGATGCTGAAATCCTAAGCAATGAGCTTGGGTTAACTGAGCAAGGCTTTGACGCTCTTGCCATTGTCGCATTGGGCTATCGAGACGAAGGTGATTTTAATGCTAAATTACCTAAATCTCGCCTTGCTATCGACGATATCATTACCGAAATCTAATACCCAGTTTGGCACTGATAATGGCTAGCTAGATAACGTCAGTGCCACTCCAACTTCGGTTGGAATACCATTTCAAACACCTCAATGTAAACCAATGTGAATGAAACAATAAATTCACAACTATCCTCTCCCCAGTTTTGTATTAAATTTATCCATACTTTTCAATAACATTACAGTTATTTGAAATTATTGGTAATTTTTTAATGTGAATTTTTTAGCTCTGTTGTGAAAATTCTGCTTGAAACATTGAATATATTATTGTTAATTAAAAGTGAAGAGTGAATTCACCTTTAAAAATAACGAAATGACAACAAGTAAACTCAGTCCTCGCCACTGGTTTTGTACCTGCCAACCGAGAGACTGTAGCAACCTCAACAGGAAGAAATAATGAAGCTACTATCACGCACACTATCTACAGGGTTACTCGCAGCAGCCGTAACCGCATCACTGAATGCTCAAGCAATGAATAAAAACCTAGCGGTAAGTGTTGATGTCGACACAAAAAGCAATGGCGATGTTGTTGCGACGCTAAACATCACCAATCAGGGTAAAGGCAATCAAAAAATCTTAAGCTGGTATACAGACCTTGAAGAAGAGCATATTTTCAAAATTACGCGTGATGGTAAAGAAGTTAATTTCTTTGGTCCTCACTACAAACGCCCAGCTCCTACTGAAGCTGACTTTATCAAGTTAAAGTCTGGCGAAACGCTCACTAAATCATTTGAGCTTTCAGGCCTTTATGATCTTAGCCAGCCAGGTAACTACGAAATTAGTTATGATGTTGAATCATTTGATCTTTTCGGTAAAAAAGAAATCCCGAGCATGACTACAAGAACGATGGGTCAGCAATCGATGATGCGTGCCGATGTAGCAGAACTCAGCTCAAATTCGGTAAATCTGTGGCTTGAAGGCGTTGCGATGACGAAGGGCAATGTTCAAGTCAATGCAAAACCAACCGCAGGCGCGGCCGATTGTACTGATGGCACTTGTTTTACAGGTCGTTGTAGTAACAGTGAAAAAACCAGTATTTTGTCAGCACTAAATGCTGCAGACCAGATCACTAATGACTCCGTTGCTTACCTAAATAGCCACTCAGCAAGCAACCCATCTACGCGTTATCAAACTTGGTTTGGCGCAGCGACAAGCAGCCGTTACGCAACCGTGAAATCTAACTTCAATGCAATCAATGATGCAATCGACAACCAAGATCTCACTTTTGACTGTAGTTGTAACAAATCATACTTTGCTTATGTATACCCAAATCAACCATACAAAGTCTATCTATGCCGCGCATTTTGGAGCGCAAATGAGCTGGGTACGGATTCACGTGCAGGCACGATTGTTCACGAGCTAAGTCACTTTAACGCCGTGGCGGGTACAGATGACATCGTTTATGGTCAATCTGGCGCGAAAAACTTAGCAAACTCAAACCCAAGTCAAGCGATTCAAAATGCTGACAGCCATGAATACTTTGCGGAAAACACCCCGTACCAAAACTAATCTCAACTAGTTATCCCTGAACGAGTATCGGGTTTAGGCAACCGTCTAAACCCGATACTATTCACAGCGATTTCAGCTAACATGAAATATACTTCTTAAATTCATCTATTTGCTGAGGAATTTCATGACTTGGGTTATCGTCGCGCTGTGTGGTTTTATCCTACTTGCTACGTTATTGCCACTTGCTAAGCATCCGCACTGGAGTGTCAGAGCAATGGAGTTCCCACGGCTTCAGCTCGCTATTATTACTGCATTTACGCTACTGCTGTCCATTTTCTACCTTAATCTTCAAAGCGTAGCCGCGCTTGCTGTCATTGCTCTATTAGGTTGTTTAAGTTTTCAACTGTGGTGGATTTTACCCTACACCCCGCTTTGGCCGGTCGAGGTAAAAAAAGCGACAACCAATACTCACACAATCAGTTTGATCACCGCCAATATCCTGCAAACCAATCGACAGTTTAATCTGATATTGGAGCAAGTTAGGACACATCAACCTGATATTTTAGTCACGTTAGAAAGTGATGAGTTATGGGAGCAACAATTAGACTCGTTGTTAGATATACTGCCCTACAGCGTTAAATGTCCACAA
Source organism: Pseudoalteromonas sp. DY56-GL79 (assembly GCF_041414765.1). NCBI lineage: Bacteria > Pseudomonadati > Pseudomonadota > Gammaproteobacteria > Alteromonadales > Pseudoalteromonadaceae > Pseudoalteromonas > Pseudoalteromonas sp. DY56-GL79. The sequence continues at coordinate 122,862 of NZ_JANHZS010000009.1, forward strand.
TCCAATTTATATGGCATGCACGTTTATTCTCGCTACCCGCTAGACGAGGCAAAATGTGAGTATATCGTTGAAGAAGGCGTGCCTTCGATACATGCAAGACTCAAGATCGCTCCCCATATCACTATCCAAACCCATTTTTTGCACCCAGCACCGCCGAGCCCCACCGAGAACGAAACGGCCATTGAGCGAGATGCAGAACTGGTGGTTGTTGCCAAACGCGTCATAAAGGAGCCTTTGCCTACCATAGTCACAGGCGATCTCAATGATGTTGCTTGGTCACCAACCACGAGGTTATTTAGGAAAATAAGTGGGCTTCTTGATCCGAGAGTTGGCCGAGGCATGTTTAACACTTTTCATGCACAGTACCCGTTTGCACGCTGGCCGCTAGATCATTTGTTTGCGAGTCACCATTTCACAGTGATCAATATTAAAAGGCTCAACAACATAGGGTCAGATCACTTTGCGCTTTATGCAAAACTCGCTTATCAACCCGTAAAAAATGAAGATGAAGCAGGTCTTGAGCTGAAAAAGAAAGATATCCATCGCAGCAAAGAAATTATTGAAAATGCCGTGGCAAAGCCGAATTGCAAATTATGATAGTGAGTTTAAGTATGGTGAGTTATGAACGAGCGCTATAAATAGAGGTTTTTAAATAACGTCAGCTTGAAGCCAGCATCTCTCACTGACTTCAAGCCGAAAAGTATATTTACGACTTCAGAGAGTTAATCCAAGTCTTGATATCTTCTTCAACAAGCGCCATTGGCCTTGCGCCTTTTAGCAACACCACGTCGTGGAATGCTTTAATATCAAACTTATCACCTAGCTGCTGCTTAGCATGCTCTCTGAGCTCAACCAACTTAAGCATACCTAACTTATAACCAAGCGCTTGACCTGGCCAAGCGATATAACGGTCGATAGCCGATACCACATCACTCATCGCCGTACCGGTTGCATCAGCAAAATAAGTGATCGCTTGGTCTCGTGTCCACTTTTTATAATGTAGGCCCGTATCCACCACCAGTCGAGCAGCACGATATGCCTCAGCTTGCAGACGCCCTAAGTCTCCAAATGGGTCGTCCTTATACATCCCCATTTCGTAAGCCAATAGCTCTGAATACAGTGCCCAGCCCTCAACATAACCATTAAATGAAGCATTTTGACGCATCAAACCTATTTCTGTTTGCAACATATTAAGCGCAATTTGGAAGTGGTGACCAGGAACCGCCTCATGATACGTTAAGGTTTTCATACCAAAGCTTGGTACTGCTTTCATGTCTTTTAGGTTGATTGAAAATACCCCAGGGCGACTTCCATCAAGCGATGGACCGTTGTAGTAACCACCCGGCGCGCCTGCTTCCACTGCTTTTGGTATACGTTTCACTTCAACAGGTTGCGGTGGAATAGTAGAAAAATAATCTGGCGCTTTTTGTAAAATAGTCCCTATTTCACCACGCAAGAACGATAATAACGCTTCACGACCTTCGTCAGAATCCGCATATAAAAATCTCGACTCTTCATTGAGCTGCTTCATCCGGTCACCAACGGTGCCTTGTGCATAGCCATTTTGTTTGAGAATTTCGTCCATACGCTTTGAGATACGTTCCACCTCAGCAAGACCAATTTGGTGGATCTCTTCCGCGCTCATATCAGAATCGGCCAAATAGGTGATCTCATGCTGGTAGAAAGCTTCGCCATTTGGTTGGGCCCAAATACCAACATTTTCAGGCGCTTTGCTCTCTAGAGCGTGCATAATCGCAGACACATTTTTAAATTCAGGATAAAGCTTTTGCTCAACAATTTGTGTTGCCTGTGCAACATAATCAGCGGCGGCTTTATCCGTAATACCATCAATATTCGCAAGTTTATCTTTAAACGACGCAACTAAAGGATGTTCTGCACCACTTGGCGCCGTGAAGTTATCTAAATAACCTAGCGTGTTCGGAAATAAAACTTTTGGTAAAATTACGCCTTTATTGGCATCCGCTTTTACCTTACTTGCAACTTGTTTCGTGACTTCAACAAAGGCATTTAGGCGCGCAACATAGTCTTTTGCATCTTGCTCGCTCTCTATTCCATGTTGGTCTTTAAGCACATTCGGAATATCCAGCAATGGGCCAGACAATTGATTGACAATATATGGCAGGTGTCCGCCCCAAGTATCAATATAACCTGCTGAGAAGCCCTTATCACCAGCATAATAACGTGCAATAACTTCATTTACTTTAAGGTGCAACAAGTCATCAGAGTTCGCCACGCCCGATTGTAATTGTTTTAATTTATCTGCGGCTGCATTCATATCCACCTGGAGCGCCTGCATTCCGACAACCGAGTAATCCGGCAGTCTATTAGCATAGTGACCATATTCATTACTTGATAATTTGAGCGAAGTGGCAAGTGCGGGTTCGTGGTTAATAAACTGCTTGGTGTACTGTTCTACGACTTTGTCGATTTCTGCACGAGAGAGAGTTGATTCAGTGGTTTTAGCAACAGATGTAGTTTCCGTTACCGGCTTGTCTTGAGCACATCCGCTCAAACCTAGCACGACAGAGAGTGCTACCAAGCTTATTTTATTCATTATTACGCCGCTCCATTAGGGTTGTTGTCAAAGCTAAAAATACCAGTGCAGATCAGACTGGTGATAGAATAGTCATACCAATTTGACTGAACACTTGTTCAATTTGATATAAGCACTTCATTCATTGAGAAATCAGAATGCAATAAAGTGCTCACGCTATTCTCATAGATGCAACTACAAGTAACATATTTGCGCTTTTGTTACAGCTATAAAAGATAGAATCCTGCAAAATAAGTTACTTTCTCTACACCTGAACTAAAGTACATAACCTTAGATAGAGTGCTTAGTCTTCAAGCAACAGAGGTTCAGGTATTTCGTTGTGGCCAAATGCAGAGTCAGCAATAATCTGCTGCACGCGACCAGATGACTTGTCAAACACAAAGCAAGCATGTGGCCTTTGCTCCAACTGTAAGCTGATGGTGATACTCAAACTTTTAGGTAAAGCCTGCGCTATCACATCTCTCGAGGCTTCTGTAAAGAGTACAGATTCAGGGGTAAATTGATAAAACTGCCCAAACTGTAAATCACAATGCTCGCCTTGCTGTAAGTCCTTCCTATATTCATATTGGTAGAGCTTGCTGCCACAACCGGGGCCAAAATAATTGGTTGTCAATGCCGTAAAATTGTAGTCCCGCACTTGCGGAATAAAACAGTGCTGAGTCCCCCGCTTTGGCATTGGATGCCAAATTTGTGCGCATACTTTAAAAAATGGTCGTTTATTTTCATAAAGTACATATAGATCATCATTGTCCAACATCCCTCTGGCATGATGCTGGTAATTACTGCTGCCCGCAACTTGAGCTGCGAGAAATTGCTTGTTTTGCGAAAGCCGATACAACATCTCAGCAAGTAGTCTTAATGTACTATCATCCAAGCAGTCTGGACCAGTATATAAGCTAGAAACACAATTAATAAAATCACTAAAATTAATTGCCCCATGACTATAAAAGTTATCGAATTGGCGTGCCATATTTCTTCCTTGTGTGTGAGCGTTTTAGTCAGACGAATAGTGAGTACATCAGCTAAAATTCGTATTTTTTAAAACAGAAACTTGCATATATCCGATTGCAAACTGCGCTGCTTTTTTCTTAGTCCCTAATTAAAGCTAATGCAGACTGGGGAGAACGCAACAAATTAATTACAATTTTGGTGACAGCCTAGTTAAGACTATTAATGAGATGAGTCAGAGGTGGTAGTTTAGAGTTTATACGCTATACAGAGCATAAGTGAAGCATGAGTATATGTCATAAAAACTTCATGCAAATTTATGCACTTAACATCACGCGCAATAGAGACTGAGCCGAGCGCAATATCTATATTATATTTTCATCGTTTCGAATGACACTAATCAGCAAAACAAGATAAACCACGGTCCAAACTTACTTTGATTTGGACTCGGTAATCACCTCGTCTTGGCTAAACATCTCAACCTGAGTTGCTTGAGATGAGATGCTATGAGCATCAGTTGTTAACGTTAAAATAACAAACAATACAGTCATCACTGCAAATGCAATATTGACCGTTTTCCCTAAAAAGCGTGTTTTTAACATCACGATTTCTCCTAAACTTATTCCTACTAAGCTTAGTCGAAATCGTGAGCAAAAAGGTTTAATTCAAATAAAAAATAATTTACTAAATGCAATTATCGAAGCGTGTGGGATTATGCGTTAGCCAACGTTCGAGTTAATTGGTTTTAACGCCTTGATAAGCCTGAGTTCCCCATAATGGAACCGTTGATAAGCTATGCTTAAAGCTACCAGAGGTTTCCTTAGTGGTATAGGCTAAGTACATCAAGGTTTGATTTTTTGCATCAAAGATCCTTCTCACCTTCATTGCTTTAAAGAACACACTTTTTGATTTTTTAAATACCACTTCGCCTGAATCACTTTTATCTATACTCGCCAGCATTGCCGGTGTTATTTCACTCGTTTGACGGCAAGAAATAGAGCTATCGCTTGGGTCCGAAAAGCTCAAATCATCTTCAACACTCGCCACATGACAGGTCACACCCGTTACAACGGGATCAACCATAGAGTCTAATTTTATATCTTTGAGCGTAAATAGACCGAGTGACACATCACCAACTTCACTGTCAGAGCAACCAAGTAACGTACAAGATGCCAACAATGCAAACATCAGCTTTTTCATTGTTTTTCCTTAAGATAATCGACGTACAAAAGAAACATACGGAGTTAATACTCTAAGCTATTTGAAAATTTTCGCAAATCACCTTATTTAAAAAAGAGATAACCATTCAAAAAATCAAAATAATTATTCACAAAATACGAATAAGCATGTTAGCATGCGCCGCAGTTTCAGGGTGGTTAAATTTACCTAAACCATGAACAAAACATGGCTAGTTAATTCACCACCGGTTGTATGAAATTCTCTCTAAACTCGGGACATAAATGCACCACCTGCATAGTTACCCATTTCTAAAGATTGAAATTTCGTCACGTTTAATTCTTAATTTGAGGTTCCACCATCCATGAGTAAGCTCCATCCAAGCTTAGTCGCACTAGCTGTTAGTTCGAGTTTTTTTGTTGTTAATCAATCACAAGCTGAAGAAAGTAAGATTCAAGAAAAGTCAATTGAGCGAATTCAAGTAACAGCCACTCGACGCGCAGGCACAGTTCAAGAAGCGCCATTAAACATTACTGCCGTCGACAGCGATGTTATGAGCGACCAAAATATTGGCGACCTTGAAGATGTAGCAAGATGGGTTCCTGGTTTGACAATCACAGAACAAGGTGGCCGTGAGGGCTCACCTATTATTGTTCGTGGCTTGAATACTAATTCGTCGGAACGTGCTTCTGACTCAGGGACAGTGGCAACTTACCTAGGCGAAATCCCAATCAATGTGGATTTGCGACTAACCGATATCGAACGTGTTGAAGTCTTGATCGGCCCACAAGGTACGCTTTACGGTGCAGGCACGCTAGGTGGTGCGATTAGAACCATGCTTAAAGCGCCAGTGCTTGACGTTATTGAAGGTAAACTAAGTGGTGACTTATTCAGTATCAATGAAAGTGACAGTCATGGTCATGAAGTGGGTGCTGTCTTCAATATGCCTGTAGTGATGGATGAATTAGCCGTTCGTGCGAGCATTAACCGCTATCACAACCCCGGCTTTATGGATTACGGTTATGTGGTTAAGCAAGCTGGCGTTTCAAACCCAGATCCTGATTGGTCCAATGCTGAGGATGTAAAAGCAAACATCAACGCAGTTGCGGATGCAAATGATGAGACCATAACAACCACACGGGTTTCTCTACGTTGGTTGGTGAGTGAGAATATCGATACAACACTAAACTATTTTCATCAGAAGCAAGAAAATGGCGCTAACTCAATTTCACAATATCAAAGTCTTGCAGCACAGCACCCGCTTGCCGATTCTATTAAACCATACGAGTCAGCCTACCGTGTGCTTGAACCTAACGAACAAGAAGACGACCTGCTTAGCCTTGAAATCAACGCCGATTTAGAGTTTGCTGATTTAGTTTCGGCATCCGGTTGGTCAAGCAAAGAACAACAAGGCCAACGAGATCAAACCGATCTACTTTATGATATTTGGCCGGGTTATGCGGATTTTCCTAGTTTTACCGCTTTGACTAAAGATACTACTGATCAAGACACTTTTACCCAAGAGATCCGTTTAGTCTCTAAAGGGGATGACGCGCTAAATTGGATTGCAGGGGTATATTACAGCAAACAAGAAATTAGTTCGGACGATAGAGAGTACACGCCAGGACTCACGGAGTTTTGGGGCGATGAAATCGACAATATTGAGCAAGATCTTGAGTATATCGCACTGACCAATGCCACCAGCAAAGAGTCAGCATTGTTTGGCGAAATTGGCTATGCATTTTCAGACGATTTTAATATCACAGTGGGCGCTCGTTTCTATCGCTATGATGTTAAAACTGAGTCAGCGGCTGAAACCCCACTCTATTCTGGAGGCCTGCCAAGCCTCGAACAAATTTCATTTGAACAAGTCAGTGCCAAAGACAATGGTAGTTTGTTTAAGTTTAATGCCAATTACACTTGGCAAGATGGACTACTGACGTACTTCACTGTCAGTGAAGGATTTAGGTTAGGCGGTGGTAACGGTTTGGAATCGTGTCCAGAAACACTACCAGAGCAACAGATCATCTGTGCACTGCCGCATGAGCTTAGCTATAAACCAGATACCACCACTAACTATGAGCTGGGATTAAAGTCAACATGGCTAAATAACAAGCTGCATTTTAATGCCGCATTATTCAGTGTTGATTGGGAAGATGCACAGATCTCATCTGTGACGGTAAACGGCCAAGAGATCATTACCTCCAATGCTGGTTCTGCGAACGCTAGTGGGATTGAGTTGTCAACCCGGGCGATATTGAACGACCAGTGGACGGTGTATGCAACCTATTCTTATGCAAAAGCACAGCTAACTGATGATGCACCAGCCCTGTTTGCGGTATTCAAAGAAGGTGACTATAGCGCTGAAGAAATCGCGCTTTACCAGCCGTACTATGACGGTACAGACGGTGACCGCTTACCTGGCGCGCCAAAACAGCAGTTCTCATTCGGTTTAAGCTACGAACAGGAAGTGTTCGACGACAAAATGCTTAACGTTAATTATGGAGTAACCGCACAGAGTGACGTATACACGAAAGTCGGACTCAAAGCTGACGGAGAGGTATTGCCAGGATTTGCCTTGTCTAACCTCAGTGCGAAGCTTTCAAGCGAGCAATGGGCCGTCACTTTTTATGTCGACAACCTGTTTGACAAATTTGCTTTCACCTCGGTAAGGCGCGACAAATCTTGGGCTGGTGAAGCTAAATTTTCGGCGTTAAATAAAGCCTTGCCAGAGCAGCAGCGTGTGTACGGACACTACGTCACAACACCTCGCACCGTTGGGGTCAAGCTTAACTACCAGTTTGAGTTATAATCAGCAAAAAACTAAAATAGAGAGTGAAGTTACCTTCACTCTCTTTACGTTGCGATGACATCATACAATCAGATCCAAAGCTATATTCAACAGCGTCAATTTCAAGCGGCGCATCACGCATTAGTCGCTCGCATTAACAGCAATGCCAACGATCACCACGCGTACGCCTTATTGGCCGATTTGAATATCGCTCTCGGTAACCTCAGCAAAGCGCTAAAAATTTACGACAAGTGCCTAAGTTTATTTCCATGCGCACTTTACTCCCTAAGTGCTGCCAAACTTGCGCTTTTTACCCAAGCACCATTAGTGGCAAAGCGTTATATTCTGCATTTGCTAGGTAACACACAATTGTCGGGGTCAGAGCACGATACCCTCGCAAATATCTTACTGAGATTAAACCAATACACTGACGCTGGTTGGCATTTTAACCATGCCTATACACGCTCACCACACTGTCCTGAAATCGCGCTCAACTATGCAATGCATTTAAAGATGTCTGGTGAATTAGCACAAGCGCGGACGCTGCTTGCCTCTTTAGTGCAAGCAAAGCCAAGTAATGCTAAGTGCCAGTTAGCCTACTCAGAGCTTACTCCTGTAGAATTAGCATCGACTCGCATCACTCAGTTAGCAACTGAGATAACAGTGCAAACTGCACCACTTGCATTACAACGGCTTTACCATGCGCAGGCAATCGAATACGAAAAGCAGGAAAATTATCCCAAGGCATGGCAAAGCTTTATTGCCAGTAAACAAGCGATTAGTACTGAGGTTTCCTATTCATCTGAACAAATGACTGGCTATTTTCAAACACTTGGCAAACTTCTAGACAAGCCTATTAATTTTGCTCCAGAGCAAACGCTTGCACCAATATTTGTCATTGGTCTGCCACGTTCGGGCACCAGTTTAATGGAGCAGATCTTAGCGCAATTGTCGCTACAACCGCTGGGAGAAACCAGTGTATTACCCCAAGCACTTAGGTTTTCTTGTGACTATAACAGCAATATTCAGCACATCAGCCACGCCTATGAAGAAGCTAACGCCATTGAGCAATACCGCCTCTTCACCGTGCAATCCGTTGCTGGTGACCAACGTTTTATAGACAAACAACCATTTCATTTTTTCTTTACCGATTTGCTTGCAAAGGCGTTTCCACGCGCAAAGTTTGTCGTGATGAAACGAGACAGAACAGATACTTGTATCGCAAACTTCCGTCAGCTATATCAAACGAATAGCCCCTTTCATGGCTACTCATACCGGATGCAAGATATTCAAGTTATGTATGATAATACTTATGCGTTTTTGCAAGATGCTGCACAAAGACATCCGACTCAAATTAAGTTTGTGAATTATGAATCGCTGGTAGAAATACCCCAGGCTGTGATGAAGGAAGTCTGTCAATTTCTCGAATTGGATTGGCAAGATAATGCACTTCACTTTTATAAGCAGGGTTATTACTCAGCGACAGCCAGCAAAATGCAGATCAGACAGCCATTGAATAACTCAAGTGTTGGGAAATTCAGAGGAAAATACGCGATCTAACCTAGCCGTGAATGGTCCCATTAACTAGGAACGACTAGTAGTAGCCGCTCCTTTGCTCTCCCAAACGGTTAAAATAAAGATGCCTTAACTAGCTATCCACCATGCGAGCAGCACAATGGCCGTTGTGAGAATAACGGCTTTTATTTTATGTTTTTTAATTAGCTTTTCAGCCTGATTACCAGCAAAGTAAACGACCGCCGCCAAGCCAAAATAACGTAAAGAACGGGCAATACAGGTTGCAATTAGAAATTGTAATAGTGAAAATTTTGTGGCGCCTGCTGCTAGCATGGCAATCTGAAAAGGTACTGGCGCAATACCTAAGGTCAACACAAACCAAAATCCCTGACTTTGCATCTGCGCTTTCACTTGCTCAAACTGAGACGGACTCGACAGCAGCTCAATAACGGAATCCCCCACTGCATCAAATAAATAGTAACCCAACGCATAACCAAATAAGGCACCAATTACACATCCAACCGTCGCCATTAGCGCAATTAGCCATAGTTTTTCTCGCCTTGCCTGCATTAGCGGCACCATCACAGCTTCAAGCGGAATAGGCACGATGGTTGACTCTAAAAAAGAGGCAATCGTGATCCCTTTGAGCATATTTTTTGATTCTACTAATCGCTTGGTCTTTTGCTTCAATTCAGCCGTTAGCGCCATCACACTTCCCCTGATGTTCTAAGTAATGGAGACAAGCATAGCCTAAGCTATGTTTCTCCTTCCTGAATTAAATGGTTATTCATATATGCTGGTATTTGTATGTGCGGACAAATGCGATACTCTGTTTTAGAGTGAATTATTGGGGGGGGGATGTTTCTGTGAATTATTTGGCGCATTTGTACTTTGCCAAACCAACTGCCGCATCGCACTTTGGCAACTTGCTCGGTGACTTTCAAAAAGGCGTGAATATACAAGTACTGCCCAAACCTGTGCAACTTGGTCTACAAACACATATGCAAGTCGATAAATTTACCGATAGCCACTCGATAACAAAATCTGCTAAACAACTTTTTTCGCCCGCGCGTCGCCGCTTTGCAGGCATTGCACTGGATGTGTTATATGACCACTTTTTGATTAAGCACTGGCAGCAATATCACAGCACCTCGCTTGATGACTTTAAACGTCAGAGCTTTTCATTGCTGCACGATAACTTGCACATCATGCCTGCGCACATGCAACGAGTCGTTAGCGCAATGACACAAAATGATTGGTTTGCCACCTATGAATCCGTAGCTGGTGTGGGTCATGCACTCGATAACATCGCCCAACGTATTCGTTTTCAAAACCAATTCTCAGGCACTGAAGTGGATATAAAAGAGCACTACCACCAACTTGAATCTGGATTTCAAACCTTTTTTCCGCAGTTGGTTGAGCACATAAGGCAGCAATCCATAGAGCACCAGAAAATAGAGTAAACTGTCGCCGTGTTACTCAATACCAACTCGATTGCAAGGTTGCCAGGAAGGGCTGCCCCCCCGCTGGACACCTGTTCTTTGGCTGCTATCTAACCAGTCAAAACGGTACATAAACGCTAGGTGTATTTTATACCAATACCAGAGACAGACTACTCGTTGACGTGAAGTTTCCGATTAAATCCGCTCAAAACGATATAGGCCACGCCAAATCACCGCGATGATCTCACCTTTATCATTCGTTTCAATGGTGACATCTGCGCCCCCTTCAAGCTCAATCAGGGTGTCTTCCTCTGTGGCAACAAAGGCCATCAGGTTGTCACGGGCCATATCTAAGACGTTAAATCGCGTCCCCTCTCGGGTGATTTTCATTTTAAACTGATGATCTTTCTCATAAGCATACAGGCCTTCCAATTGCTTTGCGCGTGCCTCAGGTAATGTAATCGCGGTTATCTTTTTACTGCGTATAAAATTCCAGCCGTAATGTTCGCTGATGGCAATGCGAAGCTCACCAAATACGGTACTCGCTGAGTCGCCATTGGACATCAACACCATACCCTCATCTTTTTCTACAAATGCTTCAAAACGATTGCTAAAGCCTTTATTTTTACCACCATGGGTGAAAACAAGCCCTTGCTCTCGCTGTTCAAGCTCTGGTCCCAAACCCCATACGTCATGATGAACTTCAAGCATTTGCTTCGCCAGCTCTGGTGTGATGGGCCCCACGGTATTGCCTGCATACGCTTGTTGTACGGCCATAATATATTTAGCGAGATCCACCGGAGTGGTCCAAAGGCCAGCCGCGGCTTGTTCTGGATAAAGATGCCAGTCCCCTTCAACTTGCTCGCCTTTATCGTCAAACGCAGCACTGGCTTTTGACCATAGCGTTTTCGGTAATGGTTGCGCATAGGTACTATTGTGCATCCCTAGCGGAGTTAAAATTGCCTGCTGGACATACTCTTCAAATGGCATTTTTGTCACATCTGCCACGAGCAATTCCATTACCGTGTAACCACCGCCAGAATAGCGCCAAGCTTTACCTGGCAAAGTGTCAACCGTCACTAAGTCGGTATTGCCTTTACCCATTAAGACTTCAACGTCAGTTGGAATTTTACTACCACGCACGTAGCCCGGAAAACCATGTTGAGTGAGCCCCGAGGTGTGAGTCATTAACTGTCTCAAAGTAACAGGATTGGCTTTGGTAAATTCGTTCGTTGGTACTTTCCAAGAGGTGAGATATTGATTAACGTCAGCATCTAAATCGACTTTACCATCTTGCGCTAACTTTAATACCGCAAGCGCAGCAACTGGCTTACTAATTGACCCTGCCTGAAACAGCGTTTCAGTAGTCACTTTTCGATTTTGCTTTTTATCTGCAATGCCAAAACCCTCAGCCCACACCACTTTACCATCTTTGATCACGGCAAGGCTTAAGCCCGGCAAATGCGTTTCTTGAAGACGCGTCTGCAAATCTACAGGTTTATATTTTTGGCCTTCCAATTGCACTCTAGGTAAAAGATTTTGTGCAACTTGTTGAACTTGATGTTGGCCCGAGTCAGTGGCGAAGGATGTCTGACTTAGCAAAGACGAGCAAAATATGGCGCAGTACAATAGTTTCGACATGATATTTCCCTTGTTATTATCGTTATTCACTCACTTTACACATTGATAAATGTGCCGTGAATGAATAACAGTATAATCATGAGATAAAGAAAAATGCACCTACATCAACTTTGAGCCTGAGACACTCGGCGATTAACGGGGTAACGCTCAAAATCCTCCCAGTAATGAATTCCACCTATCATCTCTTTTACTTGATAGCCCAATTTTGCAAGCTTATACGCAGCCTTTGTCGCGCCATTACACCCTGGACCCCAACAATAAACCACGATTGGTGTGACCTTGTCATACTTAGCCATCGTCAGTTCGCTTATGTCTGCGCTTGGCATATTGACTGCGCCTTGAGCATGACTTTTGGCAAAGGCTTCATTCGACCTGACATCAAATAGCACAAAATCCTGCTGCCCCGTTAATATCGCCTGATAAACATCAGCACAATCCGTTTCGCAAGCCAGCTTCATTGCAAAATACTGTGATACATCTACTTTCATCTTCTAACTCCTATTTAAATAATCTGAGCTGCGGATAATTATTTAACCTGAGGTTTGGATAAGGAATGAGCTAGCTCAGGTTATTTAACCTCACCCGAGGTCAACTACGTTACGCACTTGATAGGCGTTAATGAATTCATATTTTTTGAAGGCGATGTTCATCATTTCAGAATAGGCAATCGCAGCAAGCTCATTTAAACTGGTGGTATTCAATACGTGATTGAGTTTAGTGCAATGGAGTTTTACCATTTAAGGTCGTTTGTTGCGGTTGCAGAGGCCCAAAATCTAACGGCAGCAGCGAAACGACTGTACACCACACCACCTGCTATCAGCGCCCATATCAAAGCGCTTGAGGAGGAACTCAATACTGTGTTGTTCCACCGTTCTAGCAAAGGGATGCAGCTCACAGAACAAGGTAAGATCTTGCTAGACAAAGCTAAGTTAACGCTTGCAAGTGCAAATGATTTAATGCACACCGCAGCGCAAGCCAAAACACTGCTCACCGGCGAGTTCAGACTTGGCTTGAACCACCCTATTGGCACCTCGAGCGAACTTGGCACACTGATAAAAACCCTCAACCAGCACTTTCCAAGTCTTTCTTTTTCTCTGGAATTACTCTCAAGTGGTGTCATCGTCGACAAACTCAGTGATGGCCTCCTTGATGGTGGGGTTATTTATGGCGAAGTACCTGCTCATTTTAGCGCTGTACCGCTCACAGAAGTTGCGGTTACCACCGCTTATCCTGCATCTTGGCCTACGCCATCACATAAAGCCGAATTGGCACAGATGACGTGGATACGTATGGGAAAAGGCTGCCCTTTTGATAAGCAACTTGATCAACAGCTAAGCGAAGTAAACGCGGTAAATATTAATGCTGCAGATGAGCGCTCCCGCTTGGCTTTAGTTAAGGCAGGACTCGGCGTGAGTTTTATTGAAGCCAACGCCATTGCAGATCAAGGAGCAGAGGTTGCCTTGTCTAGTTTGCTAGACTTTTCGCTCCCTGTACATTTTGTTGTGGCAAATCAAGCGCTCACAGAGCCTAAAGTGAACGCCGTGTACCAAGTCGTTTGTGCATCTATTGATGCTGCGCAAGGATAATCCCCTGCTGCTTTTTCGGCATTTTTTCGACTACAAGGCGAAATGAGTTATCCATCATCCGCTCAAGTTCTCCAGTTGGAATGGAGCCATCGAGCACCACCGTGTTCCAGAGCTTTTTATTCATGTGATAACCCGGTAACACCGCACTAAAAATGTCTCGCAGCGCTTGCGCTTCATCAGGATCGCATTTGAGATTTACGCGCCAATGGGAGTGCTCGTCATCTTCTTTACCCATTTTACCAAGCGCCAACGTCGCGAACATTTTGTCCTTCACTTTATATACATCCACGCCTTCACCAAAAGGCTGACTTACGCTGGTATAAGGTTTTGCAAGCAAGTAGTCGTGTACTTGTTGATGGTTCATCTTATTCTTCTGCCTTTAGATTAATCGTTGCCGCTTAGTAGTAAAGCATAATACCAAGCGGCGTAGTAGCATAAATTACGCAACCTGAGGTTTGAATAAGAAATACGCTAACTCATTGTTTTGAAGCTCAGGTTACTCAGGTTGCGGTGCCTGTCCTTGCCAGCTCCAACTTGGAAAGAGTTCGCCATTCACGACGGCATTATTACCAGAAAACAGCGAGTGCGGCCTTTCTTGCGTTACCCAATTTGTCGCAGAGGAGTGCTCCAACTCAAAAACCACATTACCAAAGAAGCTGTAAGGCCCTGATAAGGTCGAGTTTCGATAAGCAGCAAACAAGGTTTGGCCGCCCATCATCAGTTCACCAACACTACTTTGCTGGTCGATTTCGGCGGCGCCTTTACTCCAGATCATCAATAGGTTTATATGCGACTGCCCATCTGCTAAAAAGTAGCCATTTCCAGCAACTTGTACTGCGTCGAACAGGTTCCCTTGGGTACTTCTAGCATTGGCGGTGTCAAACACATATGCTGTCATCGCCTGATTTCCGGCTACAAATTCAGCAAAAGCGCCCCCTGCTATTTTCACTTTGGCTTGGTTTAGATTACTTAAGTAAAGATTACTATTATCTGTCACGATATAGTGGTATTCAGGCTCAGTGCCTTGCACTTGAGTCGCGACATTATCCAATCTTGCCATTCCCTGCGCCGTCACCGTTACGCTACTTTGCTGAGCGGTGCTAACAACCCCTAAGTTATTGAGCTTAACCGAACCAGACTCCACTAATACGGTCGGCTGCACGCCGTTTAGCGCCGCAGAGATAACATCTTGAGTATTATCAGACCCTGAAATGGTGATACCACGTCTCGTGATCTTAATTGGGCCCTGACATTGTCCTTGAATAGCAAAGGTAATTTCATCGACAGGCCAACTTACTTGCTCAACGGCACGTTTCAGTAAGCTGCGGTTAGTATGACAGTTGATAGCAAAAGTATACGACCCACTGGCACTTTGTGATGCGACTTGCTTTGCCAAGACATGCAGCCTTTTGACATCGCTGTCATTTGTGTCCTTTGCAAAAACATGGGAAGCGCAGATAGCGGATGCAACCAAACTGGTTGCAAATATGCTTGTACTTAATTTCATTTCCTTATCCTTTACACGGTTAATCCTGCCAATTGCAGTACCCTAAATCCTAATACAGATCCTTTGTTTTGCCAGGGCCTGTTGACCTTTGCTGTTTGATTTTGTTCTCCTGAGTGTGTTTTGGTCGCGACGCTCGACTTGCCGCCTAGTAATCTAGGCAAAAGTTGAGCAACAATGAACAGAGCGCACTCAGGTGAACCCAAAGGGCAGTGCTTGATTGGCATTTCTACTGTGTTATCGCCTGACTTACATAGAACAACTATGCTACGCAGACTCTGCCTTGTATAAATACCAATCAAGCTGCTGCAAAAACAAACTTGAAAGATAAACAGGCCCTCGATATAAAATGCACTGTATATTTAAACACTACTGACACTCCCTGACACAACATCGTGGTTTACTCATCTTGAACTCAAAAAGGAGAAAGACCATGCAACAAAATGTCGTAGAGATTGTAAAATTTAAATTGGCTCTTGGTGCTACAGAGAGCGACATTATGGGTGTAAACCCAGCTTTTACCGAGTGGGTAGAACAGCAACCTGGGTTACTATATCGTTCGTTGACTAAAGACAGTCAGACTGGCGAGTATTTAGATATTATTTATTGGCAATCGATGGAGCATGCAAAAGCGGTTTCAGCGCAATTCCCAACAACCGAAGTATGCCAAAGATTAACGCAATACATAGACAGCGAGAGTGTCACCATTAGTCACAGTAATGTACTCTCTCAAACGCCATGTAGCGGTTAATTAATCTGAGATTTGAATAACAAGGAAAACTCGTGCATAAATCAGAACGTCTCTTTCAATTAGTGGATCTGCTCAAGGGTCGACGATTAGCGGTTACCGCTAAGTCATTGGCCGATCACTTTACGGTATCAGAGCGTACGATTTATCGCGATATTCAGGACTTACAAAGTTCTGGCGTGCCAATTGAGGGGGAAGCAGGTGTCGGCTATATCATTGGTGACTACCCACTGCCCCCTATGATGTTTAGCTATGATGAACTCACCGCATTATTACTTGGCAGTAAAATGGTTGGAGCATGGACGGATCCCGAACTAAGCGCACATGCAAAAGCGGCCATTGCCAAAATAGAGGCCGTGCTACCCGCTCACCTCAAACAACAGCATGATCACTCCCCTTATTTGGTTTCGAGTTTTAAACACGGACCACAACAACAATCCTTTAGCGCTACACTTAGGCTGGCCATTGCGGCTAAGCAGTGTGTACAACTTGAATATCAAGACGTTGCAAAGCAACAAACCCAGCGTATTATCGAGCCACTCGGATTGGTTTATTGGGGTGGAAAGTGGACGCTGGTCGCATTTTGTCAGCTCCGCAGTGATTACCGTGAATTTCGCTTGGACCGTATCACCGCGATACATAAAAGTAAGCTGACCTTTACCGTAAATCCTGATAAAAACCTCAATCATTATGTTGAATTAGTTAAAGCCAAATACGCCGAAGAAATTGCACAGCACCAATGCCAAGCGCCTGATAAAAGTAGCAACTAATTCTAAGCTCACTGCCCGATTCATATTTTGTTACTAATACTTGCGCATCTAAAATCAACCTTTTCAGACTGCACCGCGACTAATTTTGTAAATCAGACTTATTCCTTCGAGGTGCTTATGAAAACCACAAAATCAATACTCATTATTTCGGTAACACTGGCTTTGAGTGCCTGCATTGGCTACTCCAATGCAAATACAACCGAGCCGCAAACACAAGGCAGCTACCGGCTTATCGCTTACCAAGACTGTAACCCAATAATCAAACACACCATGGACGCCGAACAGGTGGCCGCATACAAAGCACTCAAAGCGGCAGAGCTTGATATCTCAGCTTCTGAGTTACCAATAAAAGATATTGAAGACAAGCTCGCACTGCTCAGCAAAGAAATGGAAGCCATTAATAAAGAGGCGATACAAGAAGACGACGATCGACTTGTGATCAATAAAGCGCTACTGGCAAAACAAGAAGAAAAGGCCAAGCAAATTGAGGCAGTAATTGAAAGTCACGCAGCTAATTTTGATGCCATTGACGACTATGCCGAAAAAATCGAAGCCGCAGCAAATCGTTTTGATAAGGCGTTAAAACCCATAATCGGTGACTTAAAAGAGGTCAATATTAATATCATCGAACCCGGTGAAACCCAGAGTGCCCGTTGCCTCGCGTCAAGCTAAGCAAGTTGAACTGACTGAATGGAGGAAATTATTCCTCCAACTGTATTTGCTCATCACTTGCCTTACCATGTAGACAAATTAGTAAGGACTTTAGCTGACAGGCGGTTTTGAGCAAAATATGGCTACTTCATGAAATGCTTTATGCGTATTAGTTCACATATAAAATGTGTTATGTTTGTTCATGCTAGCCTCAGCTGTTTAGTTATTTAACAAATTAATTATGGCTGTTTAGTTATTTAACAAATTAATTATGGCTCTGCTTTATATAAAGCTAACCCACGAAAAAGAGAAGGCTAGCACGGTGTGGGAGTCATTATATCTATAGTTCGGAAGGTCGGCAGTGAATGATATTGAAAGGAATAAGTTAATCGAAACTAGCTGGGATTTGCATAGTTTGGTAGAAAGTAGCTACCGTGGCAACCCCGCTACCAAAGGCGATGAAGAATGGCTAGAAAAACAGCGTATTCTATTAGCTGATATGGCCATTCATTTATTACAAACGGCTATTCAACCAGGTAACATAGAGCTTGATAAATTAAAAAATAACCTGCACTCAATTTTAACAATCACAGATCAATTTTTACCCCACTCGGGACTTAAAGAAGCAACAGAGAAACTTTACGAGTAAACATATAACACATGTCCAAGTTAGTATTGCCATAGTTAACTGTTGTCATGTTTTGCAGTTAACTATAGCGATAACAGCCAATGTTTTTTATTGCACAAAGAGAAAGGTTAACACCCACTATTACGACCCTCTCACTCGATTAAGCGATTGGTTATAGTGCTTTTTGTATTGCTTCGCTAAAGCCTGACTGTCTTGGTAGCCAACCTGATTGGCTATCTGCTCCACACTCATATTAGTGCTATGCAATAGCTGTTTGGTGCGAACGAGTCGCGCAAGTCGCACATACTCAAACGGCGTCATACTCGTGTGCTGTTTAAAGCGTCGAATTAGCGTGCGTTCTGACATACAAGCTTGTTTCGCAAGGCTCTGTAAGCTATGCGAAACATCGAGATTATCGCTAATATGATGCTGTGCTTTGAGCAATTGCGCATCTCTATGTTGTAAAAAGCCACTGAGCTGCACAAACTCATTTTGACTCGCTTGCTCGTTTGGTATCGCCAGCCAGGCGGCGATTGTTTTTGCCACTTCTGAACCCAGCACGTCGGTAATAAACCGCAACATCAAGTGCAAGTAACTATGAGCCGCGCCCGCGGTATACACCATACCGCTTTGCTCTGTTACCTTTTGGCTGTTGGGCTTTAAAACGGGATAATATCGTGTAAAAAAGGGCGTAAGCCACCAGCTACATGTAAATTGTTTTTGATCTAACAATCCTGCTGTGGCTAAAAATGCGGTACCGCAACATCCGGCAAGTTGATAAGTCGCGGGATGAAATTCAATACCATGCTTGTTTAATTGGGCGTTGACTTGTTGGCATTGTTGCCACAACAAAGGCTCTGACGAAAACTGGCTGCCGAGCCAGATAACGACATCAGCATCAGCCAATGCGCTAAATTCAGCATGACAAACAAATTCTAAGCCTTGACTACTCATCACCGACTTTTGCCCAGAAAGTGCAACCGTCTGCCAGCAAAACACCGTCTTACCAGCGACTTTATTTGCCACATTCAAAATATCAATTACGCCAGTTAATGCACTCGCAAATACATGTTCAGGACATAGCAAAATCACTTTCATGGCAATATCAAACCAAAATCAGTCATTATTGACACGATAAGTTAGCAATCAATCTAGTTAAAGTAAAACCTCTTTCAAACTCAGGAGCTTTACTATGTGGATCCATATTCCGATTTTATTTTTGCTTAGCCTAACGCTGTTATTATTCCTTTTGACCGCAACGAGTAGAATTCGCGCAGTCAAAAATGGTGATATTGCACTTCAAGATATTCGCTATGTCGAAAAACATGCCTTCCCCGAGCGCATAAGATTATTAGGTAATAGCTATGACAGCCAGTTTCAGCAGCCCGTTTTATTTATTGCACTGCTGATACTTTTGCATATTGAGCAAATGACAGGACAATTTTGGTTTGTGCTCAGCACTGTGTTTGTCGCAGCAAGATATTGGCACAGCTACGAGCACGTACTGGGCAGTAACTTACGATTAAGAACCCTAGCATTTGGGTTAAGTAGCTTTTGCTTGTTTTTTGCCTGGTTTAGCTTCTTGTTCGATAGGGTGTAAAAAGTCTCTGGTCAAAGGGTTTTTACACTGGCTAAGTTACGCACAAGTTTGTTACATTAACTACAACAATAACCTTAGGTTTTCGTTGTGCTGCAGTCTAGGTTGAATGGCGTCAAAATATACAGCAACTTTAGTGGGAAGCTTACGCTCCTACTCGCTGTTATTTACGGCGCTGTATTTTTGTTTAGCCCCTCAATTTTTGCGCTTGATGACAATTGCTCACTCACGATTGCTCACGGCAACTCGATTTCGCTTGCTATCAATACCACGTCTTATAGCAAAATTAAACGCGGCAATAATACCGTCTCGATAGCCTGCAATTTAAATGAAGACAGCGTTATTTCATTTGTAGATGTTGGCCTTGAACACTATCAGTGGCGAGTCAATGCCCCTTCGCCCGTTAAGTTCTCACAGCCCGCATTTATCATTCCAAAAGGTAAGTACACAGCAACCTTAAGCTTAGATTCTATGCAAATTCATACGCCAAGATTTAGGCTGATGAGCGTGCCGAAATTTATTTGGGAAAGTCAAAAAACCAGCCTAGTCATGGGCGCATTTTATGGCCTTTGCTTTACCTTAATTTGCTATGTATTGATCATGGGTAGTCGCCTCAATGATCCTATATTTAGGCTTTACGGGGCTTATATCTTCTGCCTTTGTGGATTTGTATTATTCCAAGAAGGGCAATTAAATCTTTTTGTTTCATCTCAGTATAAATCATTACTCAAACACGCATATTTACTTAGTATTGGTCTCACTGTGGTTTCGGCAACCTGGTTTATGTTGAGTATCCTACTTGTTGACAAACAGTGGCCAAAACTCGTGTTGTTACTTAAAAGTGCCGCGGGTATCGTGATGCTCCTGAGCATACTTAAAATTCCCACTCAACAAGCACAATTGTCTTACTTATTAAGCCAAATTATGGCCTATATAACCCTCGCTATTGTCGCCACTATCTTTGTGCTATCTGCTCTTCAAACCAAACGCAAAATTGGCGAAGCAAGTTTGGTTTTTGCGGCACTGAGCCTAGTATTAGTCGGTATGGTATTTCGCGTGCTGTTAGTGGGATATAGTCCATTTATGCAGCGCTATGCACTTATTTTTGCGTTTGCCATTGAGTCTTTACTGCTTGCCGTTGCCGTATCTAAACGCATTGGACGGCTCAGACAGCAAAAGCAACAAGCTGAAAATGAAGCAAATTATGATCAATTATGCGGCATTTTTAACCGTCGAGGCTGGTACAAACAAGCCAATGTGCTAGTCGAGCAATTTAATAAGCGTGGTGGTGTGCTGGCATTATTTTACATCGATTTAGATAAGTTTAAGTTGATTAATGACCAATTTGGTCACGATGCTGGAGATAAGGCGCTTGCCCATGTTGCGACGTTTTTGTCATCAAGTATCAGAAAACAAGATATTGTAGGACGCCTAGGTGGCGATGAGTTTGCAGCGCTCTGCTTATTTGACGACACACAATCTGCAGAAGAAAAAGCACTACAGCTGCAACAACAACTCAATACCTTGCAATTTAGTCATGGAAAACAAGAGGTAGCAATTCAAGGTAGTGTCGGGCGAGCATTTTCCCAACACCCGATAACAGATATCAGCGATTTAATCGCACAAGCTGACAAGCAAATGTATCAGCAAAAAACCTTATCTTAAAGCTTAGGCTGCCTTAAGGTAAGGCTCTTGGCCTTTGTGCTTTACGCTACGTTGATAACTACCTTTGCCTTTTTTGCTCTTTTCAACTTTCGCCTTAAACAACGGGCTGGTTACCAACGCTTTTAGTGCGTTGTCTTTAATTTCACCACGCTGGTGCGCATGCTGAAGTTTGCTTTTTTTAGTCATGACTTACTCCAAATAAGAATCATATAAATTGATAGTGTTGATGCATAATTTCCGACCATCAACAAGCGCGAATATTAACCTAAATGTTTTAAAGCGCAATGGTATTTAGCAATAAATTTTCGTCTTTTTTGACTGCTATTTTAAAGTTAAGTTCATACCCACACTCTATACTTAAATGCAGCCCTTTCAAGTCAAGCTAAACGTTCGCGACAATGACCGATATCAAGATTGCAACCGGGATCAGCATACATTATCAGGACGAGGGAGCGCCTCACGCCCCCGTCATTATTTTGATAATGGGTCTTGGGGCACAAATGACGATTTGGCCAGATGAATTGTACTTTGGGCTAGTCAATAAAGGTTTTCGGGTGATCCGTTTTGATAATCGCGACACGGGATTATCGAGCCACTTGGATCATCTTGGTTCACCGAGTGTGATAAAAACCATGCTAAGTAAAAAGCTTCCCATCCGCGCTTCTGTTCCCTATACCCTAGAAGATATGGCTGAAGATGTTGTCGCTTTGATGGCAGGACTTAAGATTAAACGCGCCCACCTTGTTGGTGCTTCTATGGGCGGGATGATTGCACAAATCGTTGCCGCTAAGCATAAAAAGAAAGTGGTAAGTTTGACCTCAATTATGTCAACCTCAGCATATCCCAAGTTTACCGCAGCAAATGTAAAAGTCATGCTGCAACTAGCAAAAGCACGGCCAAAGTCAGACTGCCACCAATCTGCCATTCAATACAATATAAAACTCAACCAGCTGATCGGCAGTCCCGCCTACCCTCAAGACGAAGGGACGCTACATCAACAAGCCAAACACAGTATTGAACGCGCACATAACCCGCAAGGATTTAAGCGTCAGCTTGCGGCGATTGTCGCAAGCCAATGTCGCAAGCGCACGCTGGCAAAGATAAAAACGCCTACACTTGTTATCCATGGTACCGACGACCCTATTTTCCCCGCGGCCGCTGGCCAGCAAACCGCCGCTACTATTCGCAAATCCAAACTAAAACTGGTCAATGGGATGGGTCATGACTTCCCTCCAATGCTCATGCAAAAGATTGCCAAATGGGTGGCAAAACACGTAACAAAAGCAGAGCGAAAGCGATTAAAGAAGAAACAACACAAACAAAATGCAGCCAAGGAGACTGCGAATAAAAAAGTCCCGAAAAATCAATCACACACGCCCCAACAAAACACAGTTCACAATAAATAACATTCCCTAACATTACGCCCTGTAACGCCTGACAGAGCTAGCCTTCGCATCGCAATTCAACCTAAATCAGGAACACCAATTCTGCCCTTATCGTTAAATTAAAGTAAATTTCTATTTGACAAACGTACATAAAAGCAACAACAATTAAACCGTTCCAAATCCATTTGGACGTCAAAATAAAAATAGCCATGGATACAACATCAACAGATATCCACCCACAAAAAGTGGAACGATACAAAAGAGGTCAACATGAACATGAGTATAGCTAAAACGCGATTCCAACGTTCTTTTATAGCAGCCGCTTTGGTAAGCTTGGGCTTAAGCTCGGCGCACGCAAATAGCGATCTGACAACTGCCAATGCCGCAGCTATCAGCGTTTCAGGAGAAAACCAACCCTATGAGGGCAAAGTCAACGCATTTGATAATAACCACTACAGCAAGTGGCTTACTTTTTCAGCTTCCGGTTGGATAAGTTATGCGTTTAGTGAAGCGGTGAATTTAACAGCTTACACCCTCACTTCTGCGAACGATGCGCCACAAAGAGATCCCAAAAATTGGACGCTTCAAGGCTCTCAAGACGGTCAAGTGTGGTTCACTATAGATTCGCAAAACAATCAAAGTTTTGCTTCGAGACATCAAGCTAAGCAGTTCAATGTCAGTACCAATCAAGCGTACCGCTTTGTGCGCTTAAATGTTACTGCAACGCAAGGTGCCAATTTATTACAGCTTGCAGAAATCGAATTTATCGGTGCTCCGGCAAACGGTGGTACAACCTTGCCATTTAACCGAAGTGGTAGCGTTATTCCTGGCCAATGGGCACATTTTGGGCCATTTACAAGCTCAGCTCCTATCACAGCAACCTTGACTGGCAGCGGTGATGCAGATCTATACCTAAAAGCAAATAGCCAACCGACCACCGCAAGTTATGACTGCCAAAGTATCAATGATGCCAGCTCCAACGAGCGCTGTGATTTGAGCTCAAACGCACCGGTTTATGTTTCTGTATACGGTTTCCAAAGCGCCAATTATGAATTAACCGTCAGTAGCGATAGCACACCACCAAACGACACGTGGCAACGTCCGGAAGTGAACTTTGTTGATGTAAACCCTGAAACACAAGGCTCGGCATTATTTAAATGGATCATACCAAACCCAGCTGCACACATGGCCGAGCGCTGTGTGGATGTAGCAAAAGTATTATACCGCAACGCCAGTGAATCCCAGCGTTTTAGAAAATTGCAGTTTGAGCTGAGAGCCAAAGATCATTGGGGTAAGGATTTCGTTGCCTATAAGATGGGACAAGACGGTTCGGGTGAGATGACTATCGTCGTTAGCACCGCGCACTTAGAGCGTATTTATCGTGATAATAATAACAACGATGCCGTGATCCGTGATGAAATCGACGGCATTTTATTCCACGAAGTCACCCATGGTTACAATAACTCGCCGCTGACTCATGACAGCTATGGTGATGGCAAGGCAAATTGGGCATACACCGAAGGCCTAGCTGATGCCGTGCGGATCGGTGCTGGTTTTCATAAATCACGCTCACCGGATATCATTAACGCTAAACGCTGGCTTAGTGGCTACACCACTACTGGGTTTTTCTTACATTACGTCAAACAACAGCACGACTCAGAGTTTATCTACAAGTTTAATAAAGCGGCGAAAGATATGGGCAATTATACTTGGTCATTTGATGCTGCATTTCAACATATCTTGGGCCGAAGTGTTGAAGATGTTTGGAACGAATATGTCGCCTTTATCCAAAATGGCGGACAACTGGAGTATTAATTTTTAAATCGTAACCCTGCCACGTAAAAGAGTCTAGGAGATTCCTTTACGTGGTATCCGTTAATTTTGTGGCGCCTGTTCATGGGACATTGTTTTCAATTTAATCGCAAGACCACAGGAGAAGTAGATCTTCACCACTCCAACAATGATCAAATGAAAGTTTGGGTGTGAAAGTAAATCTAAGTCATAGAGGTAAGCTGCTTTTATTGGCGCGTCGCCGTTTTCTATCATGGCGACTAGCCAATGATAGATTGCAATCCCCTCTTTGATCACCCCAAACACTATCAAGGCTACGCCCGTTAAAAACAACAAGCGACAATACCACAGCGCAGTTTCTAAACCCGGACAGCGTAAATTACGAAATGGAATAAATTTCATGTCAGTCCTTTATTTACCTTTTGATTGCTCGATTTTGATTAGCTTAACGGTATGGTGCAACAAAGATAAATCCCCTTCTTTACCATGCCCTGGGATAACCATGTTTGCTTGCGGATATCGGCTCAATACATTGTGTATAGACGCTTGCCACTCATCAACCGAAGCATCCTCCAAGTTACCTAAACTTTTACTCGCCATACTTTTCACAAAGCATCCTGCGAATAAAATTTTAGATTGTGGCAGCCACACAACAATATTGTCTTCCGAGTGCCCTGCACCAGGGTAATAGGTTTCAACGACACCTGACTTAATCGCTGATGAGACTTGCGGCAAATTATGTAACGCAATCGCGCTGTGTTTTCGGGCTAATAGATGATTGGTTTGGGCTGATGCATAGGTTGGGATCTGATGTTTATTTAATACTGCTAGACCACCACTTGCATCTTGATGGTAATGCGTGACCACCGCCCCTTTAACATTGAGCTTACGGTGCTCAGCCCATAATAGCAGCGCTTCTGTGTCTTGCTCAGTCCAAGGAGTATCAACAATGTAAGCATCTTGACCGTCAACCACAACCAGACCAGAGCCGGCCACTAACCCCCACGGTTCAACATGTAGCGAAGATTCATGTTTATAAACATGCTCTGCAATCGGCGTTACCACTAAAGTCGATGCTTCCGTTGCAACTGTCATGCAGGGTAACAAAAATAAGAAAGGAGCTAAAAGCTTCATCTGAGGTTGTTCGTGTTAATTAAAAGTGACGAAAGACTATCAAGTTCCAGAATGTAAAGTCCAGCGAAATGAAACGTCAAACTGCTAAATAACGGAAATCTATTTTTGGTGTTAAACACGTGTGGGAGAGTGGATTGTTATGTTTTCTATGGTTTAGTTATTGGTTGTATATACGCCCAACATGGTTTCACATCAGGCGTAATATAGTTGTAATCTGAATGAGTTCAGATAGCGCTTAAAGCATATCTTTTGGACGCTGACAGTAGTGCTTACCTGTAGGAGGTGGATTACATGCCATTAGGCCTGTTAATGTATCAGTCCCTCTTGCACCCGCAACATCTTTAGTTTGAGACGCTGCAATTTCTTTACCTAATAAGCTTTTTAAGTTGGTTTTTTTTATAGTTAATTTCATGTTACTTCCTTATTTTCATTGTTATACTCAAGTAATACAGTACCCAAAAAAAACAGAAAAACAACCCCCAAATAGAAACAAAAAAGATTTTTTTAAACAATTTGATACCAAAAAGCATCAAAGTGACAACAAAACTTACTACCGTCTTATTTCCCCAACTGAGCTGGTATTATAGGTCGAAAAAATGCGCGGCAATCTAAAATCGCCACGCAAATGGTTGGAGAAGTGTAAATTAACCTACTAGTGCAAGCAAAATACCGGCAGCAACCGCACTGCCTAATACACCGGCTACATTGGGGCCCATCGCATGCATCAGCAAGAAATTATGCGGATTACTTTCAAGGCCAACCTTATTGACCACGCGCGCAGCCATCGGGACTGCAGATACCCCAGCGGCGCCAACTAGCGGATTAATGGGGGTATCGCTAAACTTATTCATGGTTTTAGCCATTAATACACCTGCTGCGGTACCAATTCCAAAAGCCACGGCACCCAGCGCTAAAATCCCCAACGTCTCAACCGTTAAGAATTGATCTGCGGCCAGCTTTGAGCCCACCGCCAGTCCGAGGAAAATAGTGGTGATATTAATCAACTCGTTTTGCGCCGTTTTACTCAAGCGGTCTACTACACCGCACTCTTTCATCAAGTTACCTAAGCAAAACATACCAACCAAAGGTGTTGCAGCAGGTAAAAACAATATCGTCAAACCTAGTACCGCCAGAGGAAAGAGGATTTTCTCGGTTTTTGATACATGGCGCAGCTGCGGCATCGCAATCTGACGCTCTTCTTGCGTCGTGAGTGCTTTCATGATTGGTGGTTGAATAATTGGCACTAACGCCATATACGAATAGGCTGCCACCGCAATTGCCCCTAGTAACTCTGGTGCAAGCTTAGACGCGAGGAATATCGCAGTTGGTCCATCTGCACCGCCAATAATGGCGATTGCTGAAGCGTCTTGCAAGGTAAATTCAAAGCCCGGAATATAGTTCAGCAATATAGCCCCAAACAAAGTGGCAAAGATCCCAAACTGCGCTGCGGCACCAAGCAACAGCATCTTGGGGTTGGCTATCAGTGCACTAAAGTCCGTCATCGCGCCCACCCCCATAAAGATCAGCAAGGGGAATACTCCGCTGTCTATACCAATGTAATACACGTAGTATAAAAGCCCACCAGGATCGGCAAGCCCAGCAACAGGAATGTTCGTGAGTATGGCACCAAAGCCAATAGGCACTAATAGCAACGGCTCAAAGCCTTTGGCGATCGCAAGATACAAAAGTCCGCAGCCCACAGCCATCATGCAAAGTGCAGGCACGGTGAAGTTGGCAAGCCCTGTCGCTTGCCATAAATTAAGTAACCCTTCCATCACGACATCCTTATGCTAAAGACATGATGGCATCGCCAGCACTGACGGAATCGCCTTCAGAGACGAGTAGTTCTGCGACTTGACCACTGTGTGTTGCACGCACCTCGGTTTCCATTTTCATGGCTTCCATGATGAGTACTACATCGCCTTCTTGCACCTCATCTCCTGCGCGCACCATAAGCTTAAAGATGTTGCCGGCAAGTGGCGCATTCAAAGTTTCACTGGAGCTCACCGAAGTTGATTGCGGAATGAGCTCACTGTCTTTGACTTGTACTTCTTGTAACTCACCTCCCGGCGCAACCACTACATCGTATACTTTGCCATCCACTTTTATGCTGTAACGCTCAGTAGCTGATGACTTAGCTTTAGCAGGCGCCGCTGCTGCTTTTTGTTGTTTGTTTTCAACAAGCGTCGGTTTTGGCTCAAACGCATCTGGGTTATTGCGATTTTTCAAGAATTTAAGGCCAATCTGCGGGAATAATGCATAGGTAAGCACATCATCAATAACCTCGTCGGCTAAGGTAATTTGTTCCTCTTTTGCCGTCGCGACTAGTTCGCTTTGTAAACTATCTAGCTCAGGTTCAATTAAGTCTGCAGGACGGCAGGTAATAGGCTCTGCGCCTTCAAGTACTCGTTGTTGCAAAGCTTGGTCGACTTGCGCTGGTGTCGCTCCATATTCGCCTTTCAGCACGCCAGCCGTTTCTTTGGTTATAGACTTATAACGCTCACCGGTAAGTACGTTTAATACCGCTTGCGTCCCGACAATCTGTGAGGTTGGTGTTACGAGTGGCAGATAGCCAAGCTCTTTACGCACACTTGGAATTTCTTTTAGTACTGCGTCAAGCTTGTCACCCGCACCTTGCTCTCGCAGTTGATTTTCCATATTGGTTAACATGCCACCAGGCACTTGTGCAGATAGAATACGACCATCTACTCCTTTTAAGCTGCCCTCAAAAGCTGCATATTTCTTTCTCACTTCACGGAAATAGGCTGCGATCTCTTCTAGCTCTAGTAAATCAAGCCCTGTATCACGTTCCGTGCCTTCCACAATCGCCGCGATAGTTTCTGTTGCACTATGGCCATAGGTCATACTCATCGAAGATATCGCCGTATCGAGCATATCGATACCCGCATCTATGGCTTTTTGATAAGTTGCAGTACTGAGCCCTGTGGTTGCATGGCACTGCATTGCGATAGGAATAGAGACGGACGCTTTGAGCCCAGAGATTAACTTTTCAGCATCATAGGGTTTCAGTAATCCAGCCATGTCCTTAATACAAATGGAATGACAGCCTAAGTCTTCGAGCTGCTTAGCTTGCGTGAGCCACATTTCCAGCGTATGAACAGGGCTTACGGTGTACGAAATCGTGCCCTGCGCATGCGCGCCCACTTTGATGGCCGCTTTAATAGCCGTTTCTAAGTTGCGCACGTCGTTCATTGCATCGAATATTCTAAATACATCTACCCCGTTATGGTGGGCACGCTCAACAAACTTTTCGACAACATCATCTGCATAGTGACGATAGCCCAATAGATTCTGACCACGCAGTAGCATTTGCTGTTTGGTTTTTGGCATTGCAGCTTTCAGTGCACGGATCCGCTCCCATGGATCTTCGCCTAAATAGCGAATACACGAGTCGAAGGTTGCTCCCCCCCATGATTCAACAGACCAATAGCCCATATTGTCGAGCTTCTCAGCGATAGGAAGCATATCTTCCAAGCGCATTCTGGTGGCGAGTAATGACTGATGCGCGTCGCGCAGCACTAATTCGGTTAGCTTTAACTGTGACATGCAAAACCCCTATTAATTGTTTTTTCTGTAGGCTGCAACGGCAGCGCTAATGGCTGCAATATGTGCCTGCGGCACACCCTGTGACGATGTTGCTCTGGTTGTTTTTGATCTTGTGGTACTTGGCTCTACTTCTTCAAATTGAGCAGCAAAGTTGGCCAACAGTCGCATCGCAAAAATCAAAATGGACAGAAAAACAAAAACACCAACCATACCGGTCAGCATGAGATTTCCTGCTTGCAGTAGCTGCGATCCAATATCCATTTTTACCCCTTACTTGCTGTTTGGTTTTCCTGTTCGATGTTAACGAACCGGTATAAACCTTCACTTTTTGTAGATATTTATTCACCTTATAACAAAAAATGTTCCACTGTAAAGCGTGTTGTAAATTGGTATTACCAAAGCACTTAACTTACAAACTATCAGTGAGTTAGCTAAGAAAACATTAATAAATATGGAAAATTAACGTAATAAATATGAAAAATATTCAAAATAGCGCCAACTAATACTGAGATTTTAATGAATATAGAATGGATTTTTGATTACGCAAGATAAATTGTAAATTGGACTGACCAACAATTAACGTTTACGTTAACGTCACCCTGTATAACGCGTATTTCGCTGGATGTGGGAAAAGGGAGCTGCAAACAATTTATTCGCGTTACAGCTTTTTCAATATAGATGGGTATAATAAGGGGAAATTTTTACCAAAACGAACGTCTATGCCCTCCCTTGAACAAAATGAAAATTTATCTTTTCAAAGCCAATTTAAGTTAGATAAAGCCTATTATCGAGAGTGTTTTGAAGAGTCTGAAGCCAATGGGCTTGCTGTTAAACCGAAATATGGCTTGCTTGTACTGCTAATTGTACTGGGGCTGTTTGCTATTTACGGATTGCAGGAGCACTACGTCGGGAACTTTCTTATTCTATTGGCTGTAGTTGAATGCGTTGCTTTCTACTATCGCAAAGCTTGGTGGGTGATAAGACAGTCATATTCTCGTGCCGCCGGCAATATCGTCGAGGTTTCAATCTCTAAAGCAGGCATTAGCACCAAAGCGACACATGCCGAATTTTCTTACCTATTTGACGACTTAGATAAACTTGTTGAAACGAACAGAGGTTTTTTGGTATTTCACCAAAACAAACCGAGCTATATCAGTAAATCTGGACTTAACGAAGAAGCGATAGCCTTTTTATCTGAGCAAAGCCAGAAATAAGAAACCCCGCAATGGCGGGGTTTTTTATGCCAGTTAAACCATGTTAACTAACATCGTAATTCAGTATTTGGTCAATTACATATTGCCCGGGCTAGATTTCTCAGCCTGGATTCGCATGTAAATTTCTTCACGGTGAACTGAAACATCTTTAGGCGCATTTACACCAATACGTACTTGGTTACCTTTAACACCTAGTACTGTTACAGTCACTTCATCACCAATCATCAGGGTTTCACCTACTCGACGAGTTAGTATTAGCATTCTCTTGCTCCTGTTATTCCAAAATTTAAAAGATTCCGCGTCAAATCCATTTTAAATAAAAGTTCCTAGAAAAGTAAGCAAAAACTTCTTTTACTCTGTACTTTCCAATTCAAATTTGGCATGTAAAGCCCGTACAGCTAGCTCTAAATATTTTTCTTCTACTAGTGCCGAGATTTTTATCTCTGATGTAGACACTAATAGAGTGTGAATATTTTCTTCGGCCAATGCCATAAAAAAGAGACCAGCAACACCTGAATGAGATTTCATCCCGATGCCAACCGCTGAGATTTTTGCCACGTTAGCATTAACCTCTACCGTTGCGCCACCTAAATTTTGTGCATGTTGCGCTAAAACTTCTTCCGCCAGAATACAATCATTTGTGTGCACAGTAAAAGCATAGTCTATTTTTTTCTCACTGTGGTTCAAATGGTTAATCATATCGACTTCGATATTATGCTCACCAAGAAGAGAAAGTATATTGGCAAGATTACTAGGTTTTGCATCTACATTGTTAACTAAGATAAGCGCTTCGTCTTTGACACTCGCTACCCCAGAGACCACTTTGGTGTTTTTCATCTTACCTTCCTCATAGCTAATTAAGGTGCCGTTATCAGGAGAAAACGAAGAAAGTACGCGCAGCGGTACATTATATCGACCGGCCGCTTCAACCGAACGGATCTGCAAGACCTTAGCGCCAACACTTGCTAGCTCCAACATCTCAGAAAAAGTAATATGTGATAGACGCCTTGCATTTGGCTCTATTCGCGGATCGGTAGTGTAAACACCATCGACATCAGTATATATCTGACATTCGTCTGCTTGCAAAGCCCCTGCGATTTCAACTGCTGAGGTATCTGTACCGCCGCGTCCTAGCGTGGTGATATTACCTTCTCCATCACGCCCTTGAAATCCGGCAATAATGGTTATCCGGTTATGCTCAAGTTCTTGCTTTAAGCGGGTTGTGTCTATTTCTGTGATCCGCGCTTTAGAGAACATGTTATCGGTTTTAATACCAACCTGATCGGCAAGTAAGCTCACGGCAGAATGCCCACGCTTAATGATGGCCATCGCCAATAACGCGATAGAAACTTGTTCGCCGGTGGTGATCAATACATCTAGTTCACGAGAACTCGGACGTGCATCGATTTGTTGGGCAAGGGAAATGAGACGGTTTGTCTCGCCTGACATTGCAGACAACACGACCACCACTTGGTGGCCTTGTTGTTGTGTTTTGATAACGTGTTCGGCAACCGCCTCAATACGTTCTACCGAACCTACCGAGGTGCCGCCAAACTTTTGTACAATCAGCGCCACTTGCTGATTACTGCGTTACTTCATTTAACCAAGTTGGAACACTGTTTAGTGCTGCGTCTAGGTTTTCTGGTTGTGAACCACCAGCTTGCGCCATATCAGGACGACCGCCACCTTTACCACCGACTTGAGAAGCCATGTGATTAACTAGCTCACCTGCTTTTACCTGACCAACTAAGTCTTTCGTTACGCCAGCGATTAGGCTTACTTTATCGCCATTAGCTACACCTAGCGCAATGACACCTGAGCCAATCTTGTTCTTCAGGTCATCGACCATGCCACGCAGTGCTTTAGACTCAGTTCCTGCAACGTTTGCAACGAGTAATTTAATCCCATTCACTTCGGTTACAGAGTCAAGTAGCGTTGCACCCGCAGCACTTGCTAGTTTGTCATTTAGTTGAGCAACTTGCTTCTCAAGACCTTTTGACTTTTCAAGTAGCGCAGATACTTTTTCTAGCACAGATGAGGTATCCCCCTTAACCAAAGCCGCAATTTCAGAAAGCACTTGCTCTTGCTCATTAACATAAGCGATGGCATCAGCTCCCGTTACCGCTTCGATACGACGAACACCCGCTGCGATACCGCCTTCTGAGACAATCTTGAATAGACCAATATCACCTGCACGCTTCACGTGTGTGCCACCACAAAGCTCAATTGAGTATCCACCGATTGAAACGACTCGAACTTCATCATCGTATTTTTCACCAAAGAGCGCCATCGCACCTTTGTCTTTGGCAGCATCGATATCCATCAACTCAGTTTGTAAAGCAAAGTTACGGCGGATCTCTGCGTTCACGGCATCTTCTACTTGCTGTAGCTGTGCTTTAGTGACGCCTTCAAAATGTGAAAAGTCGAAACGCAAACGATCTGGCAGTACCAATGAACCTTTTTGAGTAACATGGTCACCCAACAAATCGCGCAGTGCTTTATGTACCAAGTGCGTTGCAGTATGGTTTTTCTTCACTCGCTCGCGGCGCTCAGCATCAATACGTGCATCGGCTTTATCGTTAACACCAATGCGGCCAACCACATGACCATGGTGTGCAAATGCATTACCTAGCTTTTGCGTGTCAGTAACTACAAACTCGCCGTTAGCTACTTTTAGTACACCCGTATCACCAACTTGGCCGCCTGACTCAGCATAGAAAGGCGTGCGGTCAAGGATAACCACGCCTTGTTCACCATCTTCTAACGTATTGGTGTGTTGACCTTCTTTAAAGATTTCAACCACAGTACCGGTATAGTGCTCAGCGTCATAGCCTTTAAAGTCAGTGTTTTTATCAGACTTCAAGCGCTCGTTGTAATCTGCACCGAACTTGCCAGCCGCTTGCGCTTTTTTACGCTGCTCTTCCATGCATGCTTGGAAGCCGCGCTCATCGATCGTCATAAAACGCTCACGTGCCACATCTGCCGTTAAGTCTGCAGGGAAGCCGTAAGTGTCATACAGTTTAAACACTAAATCGCCTGGAATAACGTCGCCTTCAATACCAGCTAGACTTTCTTCTAGAATAGTTAAACCACGGTCTAAGGTTTTACCAAACTGATCTTCTTCGATACGCAATACTTTTTCGATAATTGCTTGTTGCTTCACTAATTCAGGGTAAGCTTCACCCATTTGCTCAGCGAGTGCAGCAACTAACTTATAGAAGAATGCCCCTTTTGCACCGAGTTTATTACCGTGGCGAACTGCACGACGAATGATACGACGTAGCACGTAACCACGACCTTCATTCGATGGCATGACGCCGTCAGCAATAAGGAACGCACACGAACGAATGTGGTCAGCAACTACACGTAGTGATTTATCTTCTAAATCTTGAGCATCTGTTACTTTTGCAGCTGCTTTAATCAGCGCTTGGAACAGGTCAATCTCATAGTTTGAATGCACACCTTGCATAATTGCAGAGATACGCTCGAGACCCATTCCGGTATCAACCGACTGCATTGGCAGCGGTTCCATTGTGCCGTCTGCATGACGGTTGTACTGCATGAATACTAAGTTCCAGATCTCGATGAAGCGATCACCGTCTTCTTCTGGTGAGCCCGGAGGTCCCCCCCAAATGTGCTCGCCATGGTCATAAAAGATTTCAGAACAAGGACCGCAAGGACCCGTGTCGCCCATTGACCAAAAGTTATCCGCCGTTGCAATACGGATGATCCTGTCTTCAGGAACACCAACTTGTTTTGACCAGATATCAAATGCTTCGTCGTCTTCATGGTAGACCGTGACTAGTAGCTTTTCTTTTGGCAGCTTGATCACATCCGTAAGGAAGCCCCAAGCAAACTTAATTGCGTCGGTTTTAAAATAGTCACCGAAGCTAAAGTTACCTAGCATTTCGAAGAAAGTGTGGTGCCTTGCGGTATAACCTACGTTTTCAAGGTCATTATGTTTACCACCAGCACGAACACAACGCTGTGAACTGGTTGCTCGCGTATAAGGGCGTTTTTCCGCACCCAAGAATGCATCTTTAAACTGCACCATACCAGCGTTGGTAAACAGTAAGGTGGCATCATTACCCGGAATTAACGAGCTTGAAGGCACCACTTGGTGCTGTTGTTTAGCAAAGAAATCTAAGAAGCTTTGCCTGATTTGTGCGGTAGTCATATGCTGCATGTGATCATTCACCCTTTATTTCTTCTTGCTCTGCTGCAGTCATTGCAGCTTCAATTGCAAAATCTATTTCATCAAAACTAAAGCCACGATAACTCATGTAACGTACGCGCTTAGTTTTTTCTTTATATTCTATCGGTTGTGCGCAAAGACCGTACTTTTTTTCATAGGTTTTTGCGGCTTGCATGTACCAATCAATTTCACGCTCGGCGATTAGTGTATGCAAAGTCTCTCGGCTCACACCCTTTTGCCCTGCATCCATTAATACACGCTTTTCTCCAAGTCCTTTTGCAATCTGGCGGTTTAAAAAACTCTCTGCATAGCGGTCGTCATTAACATAATCGAGCGACTTTAGCCAAGATACCAATTGTTCCGAGACTGCCGCTGTAGCCCCTTTTTGCAGTAGCTTTTGCGTCAGTCCTGATTCAGAGTACTCTTGTCTCGATAGTAACCAAACCGCATAGTTTTTTAGCTTTTTAACTTCTTGTTCATCCATCAGGCGTCAAAGCGTCCTGAGTCAGACTGAGAAATGTCAGCATTTTCATCATTTTCCTTCTTTTCAACGATAATTGGCATAAACATCGCCTGGAAAGAAACAAAAAAACCTATCATGGCGACCGGCATGATAATAATCGCCGGGATCATCGACAGCGGTATAGACGCGACGATAAGCGCTGCGACGACTAAACCGTAAATACTCAATGCAGCCATATTATGATAAAAAGCGGCAAGCGAGCACTTCATCGCGTGAAAAATACGTTTTTCACCTTGGAAAAAAACCTGTGGCACAACAAAAGCAAAGGCCATCATAATGACCGATTGTGCAATCACAAATACTGCAACTTCGGCAAAACTAATATTGCTCGCGATAAGCCCGATAAGTTCATTCGGATCGGTGTTTGGGCCAACACTCTCTAGCGCACTCGCCACATCACTGAATAGCACACCGGCAACCATAGTCAGCAACAGTGCACCTGCCATTTGATAAATACCAACTCGGAACAAGTGTAATCGACGGCCTTTTGCTGCGAAAGGCTCAAAAATGTCTGCCAACTTTATTGGTTTATTGATCTGTTTATTGATAACGGCAAGATAGAAGCCTGCACTTAAGAAAGGACCAGACAAGGCAGCGATAATATGAAAAATAGGTGCGAACAGGGGTAATAGACTTACTACCGCCATAAAAATGTACATCAGCATGAAAGTCATAGGCTGGGTTTTGAAAATTGCCCACCCGGCTTTTAGCCACTGCACGCCCATGCTTGCTTTGAATGTTCTAATTGGTGTCGACATAGTCCACTTAATTTAAGCTATAACGTCTTTGATTATACTGATTACCGCGTCGAGTGAAAAGGCATGAAAGGCGGATTTGTCAGCGCTTTTTAGCATATTTTAAACAAATACTGGCGGTAGACGTAACCTACTTGAGCATCTTAAGTTTGAAGGGATTGGAATGAGAATAGAATGTTTGATATTACAAGCCAACCGAAGCACTTATCTAGTCGGCTTGTTGTGATAAGCATATACGCTTAGGCTAATCCGCTTTTGAAATCTTTTTGATATCCAGCATATGCGCGCCATGTTGGATCTTCGTTTTTAGATACTGTTCATTACCAGAAACCCCTGCCTTAACATGTGCCTGAGTACCAACGACTTCATCGACGGTAATACCAGCTTCTCTTAACGCCTTTAGCTTTCTTGGATTGTTCGTCATTAACTTAACATGGTTTAACCCTAGCGCTTGAAGCATCAATACTGCATCAGAGAAATCTCTTAAGTCATCTTCAAAACCGAGGTGATTGTTTGCCTCATAGGTGTTCATCCCTTGCGATTGCAATACATAAGCATCGATTTTATTGTACAGGCCAATGCCACGACCTTCTTGGCGCAAATATAATAAAATGCCGCCTTGTTTATGCATCGCCTCGATACATTCATTTAGCTGTTCGCCACAATCACAACGAGAAGAATGAAAGACATCGCCGGTTAAGCACTCAGAGTGCATACGAATTAGGGGGACTTGCTGCTGACTGTCTGCGCTATTAAATACCAGCGCAACATGTTCTTGGCCATCTTTTAGCCCTGAAAAAGAAACTATTTCTGCAGGGATATTACTATGCTGCCCTACATTCAGCTCGACTCTCGCTCTTACTTCTGCCACGTCTTAATCTTGCCTAATGTGATAATATAACAATATGCTACCATAAATGGGATATGGTGTCTCTAAGTTCATTATACAAGGGCAAGGCGGACATCGCATTGGTAAATGTCAAAATTCGAACTAGGCTATATAAAAAAGGAAAGCGAATACATTTATAACTCATGCGCTCTGTTTTTATCTGCCTACTATTTTTAACCCCATTCAGCTATGGCTCTGACATCGATTTCAGTGGCTTTGCTACGCTCAAAGCGGTTAAAACAGACTCCCATACCGCCAAAATAAGAGAGTCCATCTCACAACCCAACGGTGTAGAAAGAGATGAACTCAACTTTTCATTTTCTTCTTTAGGCTTGCAAGCCGAGTGGCATGCAAGTGACAATCTAGAACTCGTGGGCCAACTGCTGTTAAAAGAACAGCATGATAACCAAATTAACAATGCAATAAAGCTTGCTTTCTTACGCTATAATTTAAACTCAAACTGGCAAATCCGTGCGGGTCGTACTGGTTTAGACTTGTTCCTGATGACCGAGTATCGAGATATCGGTTATTCGATGGATATGGAACACCCTCCTGTCGAGTTTTATTCTATTATTCCTCATCAGAACTTGGATGGCGTAGACCTTCAGTATCGCGTGCCTCTAGAACAAGGTATCGCAAGTATCAAAGCTTATTGGGGACGATCCGAAGCGCCAATCTACAGTGATATCGACTTTTATTGGAATGTAGAGCTCAAGTCTATCGTTGGTATGGTCGCGCAATACGAAACGTTAAACTGGCTGTTTAGAGCAAACTACACAACGACCAAATCCGCCAATGAGCATGAACAGCAAAGATTGTTACGCGATGCTTTAGCGCAAGTTCCATTGCAAATTTGGCCGACCAAAAACGAACTAATTGATTCTTTATACATTATTGACGAGCGCTTTACCTACAGTGCGCTCAGCATGAGATACGATGACTCAGACTGGCTCATACAAAGTGAAATATCGCTAACAGACTCAACCTCTAACATCCTCAACCATCTCAAGGCGGGGTATGTTACCTTAGGTAAGCGATTTGGTTTAAACACGGTCTCTTTTACCTATTCTGTCGCTGAATCAGATAATGAGACAATGATTGAATCCGGTCCATTGACTCCATCACCAGAATTATTATATCTCTATGAAGAAGCCTCAACATACTCTGGTTTTTATCAATTGGATCAGCGCAGCACTTCCTTAACGTGGCGGCGCGAACTCAGCCCAACACTCGCATTGAAGCTTAACTGGAAACATACTTCTACAAATCACCTACCCAGTGCTTTCTATCTTCACAATATAGAGCAATTTAGTAACCCAGACCTTTCGTTTAATACCTTTACGCTTAGCTTTAATTGGGTGTTCTGATGAAAAGGTTACTTATTACTGTTTTCTTCCTCGTTTCATACCCTATTTCAGCAGCCGCTGATATTGCCGTCATCGTTAACAAAGACAACCCCATCGAGTCGATATCACAGCGTCAACTCATCGACATGTATATGGGAAAATACGTTGCCTTTCCTAACGGTGATATAGCCGTGACCTATGACTACGAAAAATCGCATCCATTAAGAGGCCCTTTTTTTCTGGCACTGACTGGCCGAAATGAGAGCCAAATTAACGCCTATTGGTCGAGAATAAAATTCAGCGGCAAAGTTTCTCCCCCACAATCATTTTCTTCACCATCAGCTATACTTGAAAATATAAGAAATACGCCAAATGCAATCGGCTACATTCCAGCAGACTTTGTGACGGGTGATGTAAAGGTAATCTATCAAATCGATGACTAAGTATGGATTGATTGTACGACTGGCACTCGTGCTGGTTGTCTCAACTTTTATTTTTTCAATGCTTTACGCTAAGTTATATCACGACCATATTGTTGAGCGTGAACTTCGGCGCTCTAATACTATTATCGGGCAAATTGGCCAAACCGTGTCGTCTTCTTCCTCTATTGCAACTTATCTCAATGACAAAGACCTGGCTGTAGAAGTCATTAATGGCCTAGTCAGTAACGATGTAATCTCTTCAGCCGCAATCAAAAGTGAAGAAAAGTGGCTCGCTCAAAGCGTAGGATTTAAGCCGCAAAATGCTACCATTATTAAGCTCAATCATCCGTTTTTATTGAGTGAAATCGTTGGTGAGATCTATATCCAACCAAACTCCGTTTTTATCGAGCAAAACGCTAGAGATATCGCTCGTTCAAGCGTTCAGACTTTGTTGGTCGTCATCATCCCCATCTTAATCATCTTCACGGTTGTGACACACTTTATCGTGACAAAGCCCCTGAGTAACTTGAGCAGCCAAATTGCGAGGGTTATTCCTGGAGCCCCCTTAAATTTAATCGTACCTAAAGGACATGAATCAAGCGAAATCGGTGATATTGCAAGCAATACCAATCAACTTATTGCTAAAACCGCTTCCATGTTCGAGCAAGAACGGCAACTTCGAGCTGATATCGAAATCCTTGAGAAGCGCTTTAGACTCATGTTTGAGCGCTCATCTTCTCCCACCCTACTGGTAAAAGACAAAGGGGAAGTGATCTTAGCTAATGATGCCGCTTGTGATTTGCTGGCTGGTATGGCGATTGACCTTGATGAATATTTTCCAGAAAGCTTTGGTCGCTACTGCAAAACTCCGGATATTCTTTATACCTTTACGGAGCATACTTTGGAGCTTAACCAGCCAACTCAGTCAGAGTTTGAGTTTATCAACCCCTTGACCGAGCAACCTGTTTGGCTGAGTGTCATCATGCTGAGAGTGGAAAGTAGCGGACATTTCTATTTACAGGTATTTTTATCAGATATCACGCTGAGAAAAACCGTGTTTCAAGAACTCAATAAAAAGGCTAACCGCGATAAGCTAACAGGCCTCTACAATCGCCATGGTACTGAGATCAAAATCAACGAGTGGTTAGATAACGAAACTCCGTTTAGCTTATTTATTCTTGATTTAGATGAGTTTAAACCAATCAATGATATTTATGGCCATAACGCCGGTGACGCTATGTTAAAACATATCGCCACTCAAATTAGTACTCAGGTTAGAGAACAAGATGTAGTTTGTCGTTGGGGAGGTGATGAGTTTTTGATTGCCTTGCACTGCGCCAAAAATGAAAAGCTGCAGCGCATCGCTGAAAACCTGCTAGAGGCGATTAACACCGAAATGATTTGGCAAACGCCAGAAGGGAAATCACTGCCACTGCGAGTTGGCGCGAGCATAGGTATTGCAAGCTACCCAAGAGACGCTATTGAGCTAAGCCAATTAATCGAATGTGCTGATGTCGCCATGTACACGGTTAAAAAAGACAAGAAAAACGCCTTTCAATTTTACTCATTAAGCGCTTAGTTATACCGCTTGAGTTAGTGTGTACCGATGCACAACAGCTCACCTGCACGCCTAACTCTCCTTTATCTACTGAAAGTGGTTTATCTGCTGCATCGCCTCTTGAATATATTCAAAGTTTGGTTCTTGCTCAGATGGCTTGTTCGTTTCATCGAGCGTCTCATATGTTCCCATGGGCGAGACTTCAATAATTTGCTGCTTACTCACAACCGCATATTTATTGTAGCTGCTAAGTAGTAACCAATTTCTCTCTTTAACTGGTCCGGTTAAGTTATAACCCGTACTATAATCTTCAGGCGTGTTTTTAACCCTTAAGTACTCACTCATCAAAGTCGGTACTACGTCTAAATGACTGGTTACCGCATTTGAGGCTTGCCAATGCTGCCACTTTTCGCTTTTTGGCCCAACCACAACAAATGGCACCTTTATCTGTGGTTCAGTAAAGTTACTATTGTGTCCCCAGTAATTAAGCTTATTGTCATTAAGCTCTTCACCGTGATCAGAAGTTATAATCACCAGCGTATTTTCTATATCAAGCTGCGCTAATACCGATGCAACAAGACTATCTACAAAGTGTGTACTGGTAAGATAACGATTTAAAATTGGCTCTCTATCATAATCGTTGTCCAATAGCATATGGTTAATGGGACCGTGCATCGGCTCGAAGCCAGCATGGTAACCCTCAGGAACTGCGTAGCCATGGATTG
The DNA here is from genome assembly GCF_041414765.1 of Pseudoalteromonas sp. DY56-GL79. Classification (NCBI taxonomy): domain Bacteria; kingdom Pseudomonadati; phylum Pseudomonadota; class Gammaproteobacteria; order Alteromonadales; family Pseudoalteromonadaceae; genus Pseudoalteromonas; species Pseudoalteromonas sp. DY56-GL79. The sequence continues at coordinate 163,603 of NZ_JANHZS010000009.1, forward strand.
CATCATAGAAAATAAAACTAAATGAAGGCTTATCTGGATCTCGCTTTGAATACCAAGAGGACCAATTATTAGTGACCTGTTTATCTCGTGCTAATACGTCATCGCCTTCAGTATGCGTTTTTAGCCCCTCAACGCGAGCAAAGACGGTTTCATTAAACTCAGGGCGAACAAGCTGAGCAGAAGAAAATATTCCAAATTGATAACCCAAATCGCGCATTCTATCCATCAATAATGGAGTTACTCGATTATTGTAAATGTCCTGCCAAGCGGTTCCAGGCAAGCCATAAAATAACCCGGTTATCCCTGTACGTGTAGAATTTCCAGTAGAAAAGTGGTGATTGAAGACCGCTCCTTGTTGTGAGAACCGCCAAATATTGGGAGTCACTTGCGCTGTAAAAGCATCATACCGCCATGAATCCAGCACCACAAAAACAATATCAAGAGGCTTCTTAACTGGCTCTACTTCAATAGGTTGTAAAGGATAGTTAAATTGTCCTTGTGTTAAAGACATTCTTTTCTGCTGCGCCAATGCGGCTTCATTTAGCAAATCATATTTACGCAAAAAAGAGTTTGCTGTTGCGGGTTTGTAGAGGGGTAAGTACTTACTGAACCCTGTGATTGGTTGATATACCGTCGCACTTGCCCAAGCATGAATTGTATTGCTCGCCAACAGGGCAATAATGGTTACGCTGGTAAACTTTCGACCAAAGCGCAGCTGCATTACGGCTCGGGGCTTACTTAACCACGTTGACAGGTAAAACTGAATCACAAATATCGTAACAAAAATAGCTATCGCTTGAGCCCATGCAATTGCTGAGAACTCAATAACTTGGCCTGCAAGCAGCATATCGACAATAACACCGTTAATATGAAACTTGTATAGCTCAAAGCACAAGCTATTTGCAATAAGCGCTACGAAAAACAATGCATAAAATAAAGCAAAGCATACGGATCTCACTTTATTTGACTGTAACCATATTAAAGGCATTGCAACAATACTCACTAAAGCTGTGAGTAAAGCCATATGGCTCCACGTTGATACGGAAACGTAAAATAATGTCAGTCCTTGATAATCGGCAGGATTGGTATTTACAACGTTTATGGTAATTAAGATTGAGCAAAGAGAGTTGATAAGAACCAACCAGCCGAACTGGTGAAACCGATGACGCAATAGCACAGTTCAATTTGTTCCTTTAATAGAAAATTCGACTATTATATTACCGTTCTGACACATTAGTGTCACATTAAAAATTGTGAAAAAGTTTAACGCCGAATCAAGCCGCTTTGTTAGTACTGTTTCAACATCGTTTCTTTATAGTTTTCTGCTTTTATTTCAACTTGATATTTGCTAGCCAGTGAATCCAGCTCCGCTTGCCACATCGCCAAATCATCCATCGTTATGGTATTGTCATCCAATTGCCATAGCTGACGAGATCCCGCATAGCTATACTGAATCGCCGTCATCGCGTCCACATCCCCCTGCTGCGCAGCCTGTTTTAACTTCGCCATTTTACGAGTGATTTTGTTCAGTGATTGCTTTAAGTCCCACACATAACTTACTTCGGTCATAAAGGGGTGCGCTTTATGCTTTTTGAGCACGAGCCCAATAACGATGCAGGTCACGACTACACCAGTTAAATTCCAATGAAAATGGCTACCATCTACATCAGGAAATAATTGGATCAATAACTGAGCAACCCCTAAACTACCGATTGTTAGCGCTGCAACGCAAGCAATGATAACTTGATTTAAATGTTTGCGATAACGCGCCTTGTTGATCTCAACTAACTTCATAACAACCTATGATCACGAAAAATTAAATAATGCACTCTGCTCCTCGTGCATTGTAATCCAAGGCCTGTAGCCAAACCAAGATACATATCAAAAAAATCTAAAAACTTTCACCCCGTTTCCGTTACCCAAACGTTCTATTTACGAAAACAACATAACGGGGATAAAATCATGACGACATTAGCCACTCTTCAACGGCATAACTCAGCAATTCCAAAACTCGCACTAGCACTTGTTGGCGCAGTTATTATTACTTTTGCCACCTTTGGCTTTATGCAAAACTTGGTTTCTCAAGAACTCACTCGCCCCATTATCGACATAGAAGTATTTGATCTTACTATTGCAGCAGATAGAGAGGACTCTCCAGTCGAAGAAAAAAGGATAATGCCAGAACCACCAAAACCAATAACGGCCCCGATTAGACCTACTGAAAATATCGTTGATACAGGAGATAATCTACAAATTAGTAGCGAGACACCTAGCTTAGATTTAGGTAAGTTTACTAACACAATGACGCTGCAATTCTCCACCGATGGGCAAGCGACTCCACTTGTTAGAAGCAACCCTAACTATCCACCTGCGGCTGCGAGAGATGGAGTGGAAGGCTGGGTAGAAATGGAGTTTGCCATTTCTCCACAAGGCGAAGTGATTGATGTTAAAGTGACGAATGCGGAACCTAAAAGAGTATTTGATCAGGCTGCTGTCAGAGCACTAAGGAAATGGAAATATAGACCACTTATTGTTGATGGAAAACCGCAACCGCAATACGCTCAGCGCGTTGTATTAGAGTTTACACTGGAACAGTAACAGCCATTGATATGTAATCAATTTGAGTCGCTGATTCACGAAGTAAACTTCTTAATTTAGCTTATTGATATTAGGGTCTATTGACCCTTGAGACTTAGGATTGCCTATGCTGAGTAGCTTGAAAATGTGGCGTGCTCGCGCCATCAGCAACGTAGAAGATCCGCTTTATGAATATGCAACAACGGGTAAAGTAAAATACCTCGAGCAAGTCATTGAGCGCTATCAAAGTGATTTATTTCACTTTCTGAAAACACAAACACAGGCGGCGTCGGCAGAAGATATATGTCAAAAAACATGGCTAAAAGTCATCGAAAAGAAAAGCGCTTATCGACAGCAGGGCCACCCCAAGGCTTACTTGTTTCACATTGCACGTAACCTGCTAATCGATTCAATCAGAGCGTCAGGTAAACTCTCTGAGTTGACAGATAGTAAAGTAGGTATGACCAACTCCAATGAGTTTACAAAAGCCTCGGAGGAACAGTGGCTATACCAGCAAATTGCTGCACTTCCTTTATTACAAAAAGAAGCGCTAAGCTTACAGTTAGAGGGGTTCAGCTTAGCTGAAATAGCACAAATTGTAGGGGCCACACAAGAGACCGTAAAAACTCGAATTAGATACGCAAAAGAGACACTTAAGTCTCAAGTGGGTGAAAATCATGAGTAATTTAGACAAATTTGACGCCAAGTTAAAAGCGGCTTACCAAGCCAACAAGCAGAACAAACCGTTAACTTTGGCTACTCGCATCAAGGTGCGACTAGTTAGCTTTGTCCATCATTTTTTGGGTCGTATAGAAACTTGGCAATGGAGCGCGGTTACTTGTTCAGTCGCTTTACTTTTCACCTTATGGTATCAAAATCAACATGTTGATATTGATAAAGAATATAACTCAAGTGCTCATTTAGTCAGCTATGGAGATTTTCAACACATCGAAACACATGAGCTACAGCAAGGCCAGTATCTTGCCCGTATAGATAAACAGAAAAAAGTGCTGGATGCTAGATTTGAGGCTACGCAACAACAAGTTCAAGAACAGCGTTACGGTCGACTCGTTGCGATTAACGATGATGCTTGGTTAATTGAAGAGTGTAATACCCATACTCTCATAGAGTTAAAACAAAGCCTACTTAGCGTGATGCCACAGCCAAAAACTAGTGTTATCAATTTTAATACGCCAGTTATGCTAGCACTGTCGACCGCCAACAACGGGCAAATTATTGCTATTGAAAGTACGGGACAAAACCAAGTTTTGGCTTGCCCCTAACTGGCGCTTACTTTTAAATCATAATAAGACTGGCAATAAAGAAGCAGATAATTGCTAATACCCCACCCACCAATGCATAAGGCAACTGGGTTTTAACATGAGTCAGTAAGTCACATCCAGATGCCAGTGCCGATACCGCGCTGGTATCAGAGATAGGCGAGCAGTGATCGCCAAATATTCCGCCACTTAAGATAGCACCAAGCACAAGCGACGGTGGCAGGCCTAGCGCTTGAATAAGTGGCACGCCAATCGGTATTAATATGGCGAAAGTTCCCCATGATGTACCCGTTGTAAATGACATGATTGCACCTGTAATAAAGAGTACAGGTACTATCAAGTAAATAGGCAGATAGTCACCAACTAAAGACGCAACAAAAGTCCCTGTTCCCAACTCTTTTAGACTTGCGCCTAAAGTCAAAGAGAGTAACACAATGCTTACCAATGGCAGCAGCTCCCCCATCCCCTTAAATCCAACATCCATTAGCTCGTGATGACTAAATCTCTTACCACTTAACAGCAGCAGGTACGCAACGGTTGAAGCTAAAATTGTGGCATAAAGTACTGACTTAGAGCCACTACCATTTGCCAATACACCGTTGCCTGTCCAAAACATAAATCCAATCATACTTACAATCAGAGTTAACAAAGGGATCAGCATATAACGCGATTTGGTGGCACTTGGCCCACTACTTATTTCAGCTGTATGGTGCTTTAACTCTTGCTCTGCGGCCCTCATCGGTCCATGAACTTTATCAAAGACAATCGTATAGAGAACAATTAACAGTGCAATAATCGCATAGAAATTAAAGGCAACACTACCCCATAAAATACTCACTGCCGACTGCTCAAGTTCGTAGTTACTCAGCAATCCAAGCACATAAGCGCCCCAACCATTAAGTAAAATCAAAATACATACAGGAGCGCTAGTACTATCGATGATATAAGCCAAACGAGCCCGACTCATTTTGAACTTATCAAATAGTCCCCTCGCAACAATACCAGAGGTTAGTACACTCATATTTGATTCGATAAACACTGCCGTGCCAGTAAACATGGTTAGTAAGCCAACCTGACGTTTACTTTTAGCGACGCCTCGATTAAGCAGCATATTCACCGTTGCAGCAACCCCGCCAGACTCTCTGATGTAGGCGAGCAATGCACCGATCACTATACTAAAAATCAAGATCCGGCTGTTACCTGCCGATGTTGCAACCTCAATAACACGTTCAATACTGCCTACGAATGTGCCAGCGACTAGTGACTGCTGACCATGTAGAGCCAATAAAAATTCGGAAGAAACTAGCGCTAAAATCAATGCGATAATCACTTCTTTACGCCAAAACACGACTGCAATTGCAATCAAAGGTGGCAAAATCGAGTACCAAGCCATATAGTTTAATCTATAAATTCAAAACACTTAGCTTAAGTTAAGCGGTTTAAAACACCAAGTCTTTGCGACTAAATTAAATTTAAGTCAACATTTAACCCCAATACTGGTACAATGAGTGTGTTTTGTGCAATGATATTCCTTTTTGGTCTATCGTAACGTTCCAATTGAACCTATAATATGGACAGATTAATTTAGTTCGGATTGAGTATCGCATGTCTACATTTGTCAAAATAAAAGCACTTCGTCCATCACTATCAAATAGTGAAGCAAAGCTTGCTGACTTTACCTTGAACTCGGGCGATAAAATCCGTGCGCTTTCCTCCGTTGAGCTGGCACGCGAAGCCGGTGTCAGCCAATCTAGCGTCGTAAAATTTGCCCAAAAGCTGGGTTATAAAGGATTTCCAGCATTTAAACTTGCCGTTGTTGATGCGCTCAACGAGCAAACAGATACCAGCGCACCAATTGATGAGTTAATTTCCAGTAATGACTCCATCGAGTTAATCGCAGATAAATTACAACTAAAACAGCAAAATGTTATTTCCGAAACTCGAAAACTTAACTCAGCAAAACAGTTTGAGAACGCAATTCAGTTGGTGAAGAACGCACGAAAAGTCATTGTGTGTGCACTTGGTAGTACTTTCACTATGGCCCAAGATTTAACTTGGAAACTCCAAAAGCTTGGTATTCCGGCAATTGCTCAGGTTGATGAAATCAGCGCCTCCAGCTTTATTGCAACGATGGGGAAAGACGATCTTTTTATTGTGATCAGCAATACAGGAACCAGTAAGAGCTTGCTAACCTTGACTAATCAAGCATTGGATAATGGTTGTAAATGTCTTGCCATTTCTCGTTATGGTAGCCACTCACTTGCGGAAATGGCAGATGCGATACTGTATTGCATCAATGAAGGGGAGCCACTTAAACATTCAGGTATGCTGTCTCGTACTTCTCAAGCCTACCTTATTGATGTTTTATTCACGGCACTTGCACAATCAAACCTGCATTGGCAAAAACGCGTGGATAAGGCCAATGAAAACATGCAAGTATTGCGTAGCGAGTAAGACTTAATCTGCTCACGGCAGACTCGTGCTGCCGTTTACCTCTAGCAAAAACCCGTTACGGTCTCGGGTATAATAAATACTTTTTTCGCTGCTTTAAAAAATCTTGTACATCCTGCTGCCACAGCTTTCTCAACTCTGATGCCGATTGGCCAGACTCAATGGCTTTGCGGATTTTGTCCGTACCTGCAAGCTTATCGAGAAAATCGGGGGACTGAAAAAACGCTTTATTCTCGTACTTGAACTGTGCGTATGCAGCGACAAACCAAGTTAGATCAAAACCTCGTACTTTGCTGTTTCTTAAGTCCAAGCCAAACGCAGTCACACCATTTAATTTAGGATTGGAAGCCGCCCCCAACACAGGTCTAGGTGTGAACTGAAACTCACCCAATTTAGGAGCTGGGTAGCCAAAAACTTGAAATGGAAAATTCGTTCCACGACCTACAGAAATAGGTGTCGCTTCAAAAAAGCACAATGATGGATACAAATAGATTGCTTGCTGGTTTGGTAGGTTAGGACTTGGCGGGATCGGCAATCTATATTCCGTGCTGCCACTATAGTTTCGCATTGGAAATACACGTAACTGTGGCGCTTTAAGCGAGGTTAACCACCCCTCTCCTTTAATCATAGTTGCCAGTTCGCCAACGGTCATGCCATGCAATACGGGAATGGGATGCATACCAACAAAAGATTGAAATGGTTTTTCTAATAATGGGCCATCAACATATGCGATATTTGGATTTGGCCTATCAAAAACCCAAAATTCAATATTTGCATCGGCTGCGGCTTCCATCGCGAGGTGCATAGTGCTGATGTATGTATAAAAACGCAACCCCACATCTTGAATATCAAAAATAAGCACATCGATATCTTTGAGCTGCTCAGGCCTTGGCTTTTTATTACTGCCATAAAGCGAAATGATTGGTAGCCCAGTTTTCACATCTTTTGCATCAGCTACTTTAGCACCCGCATCATAATTACCACGAAACCCATGTTCCGGTGCAAAGACCTTTTTAACATCCACTTCTTTATTAAGTAAGTAATCAACTAGATGTTGGTCGTCAACGCGGGATGTTTGGTTTACGATTAACCCGACGCGCTTACCTTTTAACACAGGTAAATACTCATCTGCGCGCTCAGCACCTAATGTAAGCGCTTCAACGGTTAAAGGAACACAACAAAAAACAAGCAGTAAATAAACTCTGAGTGATTGAAACATATAACGCTTTCTCTAAATAAATACGCGATTAGGGTATCAGTCAGAAAAAAAATGAAAAGTGTTTAGGGAGTTTTATCATGCAGTAGCGGACGCAGGACGTGTGCTGTAGAGAGTGAACCTCCGAGCGCCTTCATATTCAACTTTCGTAACTGATCGCAGGGTAAACCTGCTCCTACACGAAATGTTTAGGCACAAAAAAACCGACTTCCGTTGGCTTGTTTATCTCTTTATTTAACCTCTTAAGGAGAAGTGGCGGATGCAGGACGTGTGTTGTGAAGAGTGAATCTCCGACAGCCTGTTTTTACCTTCATTCTTTAACCACTTGAGGAAAAGTGGCAGACGCAGGACGTGTGTTATGGAGAGTGAATCTCCGACCGCCATCATACTCAACTTCTGTAAAAGATCGCAGGGTAAGCCTGCTCCTACACGAAATGTTTAGGCACAAAAAAACCGACTTCCGTCGGCTTGTTTATCTCTTTATTTTACCACTTGAGATAAGTAGTGGATGCAGGACCTGTATTGTGAAGAGTGAACCTCCGACAGCCTGCTTTTACCTTCATTCTTTAACCACTTGAGGAAAAGTGGCGGTCGCAGGACGTGTGTTATGGAGAGTGAATCTCCGACCGCCATCATATTCAACTTTTGTAAAAGATCGCAGGGTAAGCCTGCTCCTACACGAAATGTTTAGGCACAAAAAAACCGACTTCCGTCGGCTTGTTTATCTCTTTATTTTACCACTTGAGATAAGTAGTGGATGCAGGACGTGTATTGTGAAGAGTGAACCTCCGACAGCCTGCTTTTACCTTCATTCTTTAACCACTTGAGGAAAAGTGGCGGTCGCAGGACGTGTGTTATGGAGAGTGAATCTCCGACCGCCATCATATTCAACTTTTGTAAAAGATCGCAGGGTAAGCCTGCTCCTACACGAAATGTTTAGGCACAAAAAAACCGACTTCTGTCGGCTTGTTTATCTCTTTATTTTACCACTTGAGATAAGTAGTGGATGCAGGAC